>CAWUJG010000028.1:0-2342 GCA_963922775.1 uncultured Cytophagales bacterium | reverse complement strand
AAAAAATCAAATCATTTGAAAATACAACTTCTTCTGATTTACAAACCATTTTAACAACAGTTTCTATGGCTGTAGAAGCTTTAGAAAAAGAAGATAAACAGGGTATAGTAACAAAATTATTGACTCTTTTGACTTATGTTGCACCATATAAGATAGAATATGAATTATTGAAAGATTTTGCTGAAGATCATATTGATGAAACTTTAAAATTATTATTAGCTTACAATATCCTCACAAAACAATCAGAAAATAGCTATGCTATTCATCGTTTTACGCAAGAGTCACTTCGTGAATTACAAAAACAATCTAATAGTAATGAAGAGAATTATAAGCAAGTGTTCAATTGGTTGTTACCTCAATTAGATTTTAATAGAGCAAATACTCAAGATATTGCTCGGGTTATGTCTTTGGTGAAGCATGGGGAGTATTTATGTGAAAAATTTCCTAATACATTAGATCAGAAAAAATTAGGAGAGTTTTGGTATAAAATGGGTAATCATCAATTAGAAATAGATAATCCAAGTCAAAGTAAAATATATTTAGAACAAGCTTTAAAGTATTATGTCAAAGAGAATACTGCAAAAGTAAAAATTTTGAACAACTTGGGAGTTACCTATATGGAATTAGGTAAATATGAACAAGCAAAAAAAGAATTAGAAAAAGTTTTAGAGATAAAAAAAAATAATAAATACAGTAATTTATCCATTAGCATAACAAAAACAAGCTTAGGTGATGTATATAGATTTTTAGGTCAATACGCAAAAAGTATAGAACATTTAGAAGAAGCTTTAAAATTGAAAAAAGAAATATATAAGAGCAATCCTATGGATTTGGAAATAGGTATAACCTTGATAGCGCTTAGTTCTTCATATAGTATTGTAGGTCAAGATGAAAAGAGTATAGAACTTTTAGAAAAAGCCTTAACAATATTTAAGGAAAATTATGATTATAATCATATAAGCATAGCTAAAATGTTAGTTAATCTTGCTGCCCAAAATCTAGAAATAGATAAATACGCAAAAAGTATAGAATTATTAGAAGAAGCTTTAAAAATATTTAAAATTTATTATAATGATTCTCATCGAGAAATGAGTAAAGTATATGAAACACTTAGTAACACTTATATAAAATTAGGTAATTACAAAAAAAGTATAGATTATGGAGAAGAAGCATTAAAAATTAAAGAAAAATATTATCATTCTGATCATACAGAAGTAGCTAGAGCTAAAGGTAATTTAGGGCTTAAATATTATTATGTAGGTGAATATCAAAAGGCAGAAACTCTTTTAGACACGTCCTTAAATATATGTAAAAAAAATTATGAAAAAAATAATCCAGTAAGATTTATATGCATGGAATTGCAGAGTTTAGTATATGTTGCATTAGGAAAATATGAAAAACAGAAAAAGAATTTAAATGATATTTTAAACATAAAAAAAAAATATTATAATAATCCTGATCATATCCAAATAGCCATTACACTGACAAATCTTTCCGATGTTTCTATACACTTAGGAGAATATGAAAATGCAAAAGACTATGCAGAAAAGGCTTTAGCAATTAATAAAAAAAACAACAAAAGTTCTTCAGAAGCCATAGATCTAATAAACCTTGGTATAGCCTATGGAGGTTTAGAAAAATATAAAGAAGCAAAAGAATCTTTAGAAGAAGCCTTATCTTTTTTTAAAAAAAATTATAAATCTACAGATCCTAATATAAATATAGGTGAAATTTTAAATGGATTAGGCAAGGTATATTTAAAAGAAAAAAACTATATAGCAACAGAAGAGAAATTAAAAAAAGCAGAGGTGATATTCAAAAATCATTATGGAGAAAATCATACTGAAACAGCAAAAGTATACACCAACCTAGGCTTTTTATATTATGAAACACAAGACTACACTCAAGCAAAGGATTATCAACAAAAAGCTTATGATATATTTCTAAAAGGATATGAAGAAAATAATCGATATACGAAAGAGGCAAAAGAGAGTTTAGAAAAAATTACAAAAAGCAGGAAATAATATACTGATGATGAGTAATAATTATATGATTAGAAATAAAAGCCATTGTAGAATTTTTTGAATAAAGCCTCCCCCCCCTATTCTTTGTTTAAATAATATAATATGGATTTCTTCTAAAACAATGTTTATAAAAAAAAGAATTACTATTTCAGTAAATTTTTGTATATTATATGAAATAATAAGACATAAAAAGTAAACTTATGCAAGAAAAAAAACATTACACTCCACCCTTCATCAGCCTAGACTATGCCATAAAACACCTGCTTAAAAGCAAAGAAAACTATGGGATAATAGAAAATTTTCTCTCCACTCTCATTA
>CAWUJG010000027.1:0-3125 GCA_963922775.1 uncultured Cytophagales bacterium | reverse complement strand
AAGGTACTTGGCATCTTGAAAATAAAATTTTTGATATCTTAAAAGATATTTTAGGAAAAAGAAAATAATTTTTTTTCTCTTTGTTGTTATTTTATCATCTCTTATCCTATTTTTTCTAGGCGAGCATAAGCTAAAAATAAGGTTTTACGTCCAAAATTTTGAAAATCTATAATAACCTTTTTCTGCTGTTCTATAGCGAAAATTTTACCTATGCCAAACTTTTCATGTTGTACTTTTTGACCTACTTCCCATGCTGTTGTAGGTCTATATGTTGAACTTGCCATAGCGCTTACATACTTTTTAGGTTTATTTTGAAGTACTTTTTTGTTGTATATTGTATTTTTTTGTGGCCATTCCAAGTATTTTACATCTATTTCAGTTAAAAAACGACTAGGCAAACAATTTTTTAGTTTGCCAAATCGGTATCTTTGTATAACATAAGTACAATATACTTGTTTTTTGGCTCTTGTAAGTGCTACATAAAATAATCTTCTTTCTTCTTCTAATGCTTCTTCTGATAACAATACAGCCCTTGATGGAAAAATTTCTTCTTCTACACCAACTATATATACATAAGTAAACTCTAATCCTTTAGCAGCATGAATAGTCATTAAGCGAACTTTATCTTTTGTTTTTTGATCCTCTTCACCTGTCATTAAAGATACATTTTCTAAGTACGTATCTAATTGTTGGTCAATACTAGGCTGTTCTTTATGAAACGTGTGCAAAGCATTTAAAAATTCTTGAAGGTTTTCTACTCTATTCTTTCCTTCTGGTGTAGTATCTTTAGCATATGTTTGAAATAAACCAAATGTTTTACCTACTAGTTGTGTAAGCTCAAAAATATTTTTTGTTTTAGCCATGTTTTGTAAATGCTTTATATGTGCTAAAAACTCATATAATGCATTGGCTATCCTTTTGCTAAAATATGATTGTGCATTTTCTAAAATGTTAAATAAAGGTTTATTTTCTTCATTACTCAACTGCAGAATTGTAGTTACAGTATTATTAGAAATACCTCTTTTAGGAAAGTTGATAATACGTTTAAATGACTCTTCATCATTTGGATTAGCTATTAAACGCAGATAAGCTAAAAAATCTTTTATTTCTTTACGTTGGTAAAAAGACATTCCACCTATAATTTGGTAAGGAATATTGTATTTTCTTAATGCTTCTTCAAAATTTCTAGATTGGCTATTGGTACGGTATAAGATTACAAAATCATGTAAATTATATCCATATTTTTGCTTGTGGTATGCTATAGAAGCTGTTACTTGATTACCTTCTTCTATATTGTTTGCATAGGATAGTATTTTAACTTTTTCTCCTAATATATTTGTTGTCCATACATTTTTTTGTATTTGTTTTTTATTGTGTGCTATAAGTGTATTGGCTGCTTGTATAATATTTTTTGTTGATCTATAATTTTGTTCTAGTTTTATTAGTTTTGTTTGAGGAAAATGTTGGGAAAATTGTAAAATATTGTTAATTTCAGCGCCTCTAAAAGCATATATACTTTGTGAATCATCTCCTACTACACAAATATTTTTTTTTTCACTTACTAAAAGTCTTATAATTTTGTATTGTGCTATATTGGTGTCCTGAAATTCATCTATAAGTATATATTTGAACTGTTTACGGTATTTTTCACATATATTATTATGGGTGGATAGCAGTTGATAGGTTCTTAAAAGCAAATCATCAAAATCCATTACACCTGCTTTAAGGCATCTTTGGGTATATATTTGATATATTTTACCTAATAGGGGTAATTTTTGTTTTTCATCTTCATAAAAGAATGTTTTATTGTTGAGGTAGGCTTCATGATCTATAAGTCTATTTTTTGCATTGGAAATTCTTGCTGCTATTAGGTTGGGCTTATAGACTTGATCATCCAAATTCATTTCTTGTACTATTGTTTTTAGCAATGATTTACTATCATTAGCATCGTAAATACCAAAATGATGAGGATAGCCTATAGTATCTGCTTCTATTCGTAATATTTTAAAAAATATGCTATGAAAAGTGCCTATCCATACGTAATTAGCTTGTGAATCAATAATAGCTTTTAGCCTTTCTTTCATTTCGTTGGCAGCTTTATTGGTAAAAGTTAGTGTCAGTATATGTTGAGGAAGGATATTGGCCTCTTGAATGAGGTAAGCTATTCTACAGGTTAGTACTTTTGTTTTTCCTGCTCCTGCTCCTGCTATTATCATACAAGGACCTGCTGAAGATAATACTGCTTCTTGTTGTGCTTTATTAAGTGTGTCAAGATAAGAAAAATGCATAAACTTGTGATAATTAACTTATAAAATAAGATAACTAAAGGTATAAAATAATTTTAATTACAAAGATAACTAAAGACTATCTTAATTTTTAATTATTTTTCTTTCAGTTTCTTTTTTAGTAGATATATAGTTATATTTGAAATTTCTACAATAAAATTTCCTATTATATCACCTCATATTATGGACATACAAAATCAGCTTGCTGAAGAAAAGATTTTGCAAAAAGCTTATCAGTTAAAAAAAAAGTCTAAATGGTTATACTTTATTGGTGCTTGTTTGGTAGTAGGTTCTATTACATTTGTATCCATAAAAAATTATTATGATAGGCAAGAAATTAAAGCACATAATGCTATGTTTCAGGCAGTATATTATTTTGAACAAGAAAATTGGTCAAAAGCACTACATGGTGATGACATTTATATTGGTTTTTTAGATCTTATAATAAAATTTCCCAATACTAAAGCTTCAAATCTGGCTCATTTTTATTTAGGTAATATTTATTTGCACCAGCAACAACATGATAAAGCCCTTGTGCATTTATTAAAATTTAAAACAAAAGATAAGCTACTACATCCTCGCACTTTATCCTTAATTGCTGATATTTATTGTGATAAAGAAAAATATCCTCAAGCTATTAAATACTATCAAAAGGCTACTACTTTGTATACTAATACAACATTAAATGCTCAATATACTTTTAAGTTAGCCTTAGCTTATGAAGCTAATAAACAGTATGAAGCAGCCATAAAAATTTTTAAGCAAATTATTCAAAAATATCCTTCAAGCATGTATTTTCATGAAGCTAAAAAACATAAAAGTAGACTGAAAACATACATA
>CAWUJG010000026.1:0-3276 GCA_963922775.1 uncultured Cytophagales bacterium | reverse complement strand
TCTTCTTCTTTCTCTTCTTCTTTCTCTTCTTCTTTCTCTTCTTCTTTCTCTTCTTGAGAATTTTCTAACTTTAATAATTCTTTTAAATTATTGTCTACTATTGTTCTGCTTTTTTCTCTATATGATCTACATTCTTCTTTTACTACTTTCACTTTATTTATTTCTTTTTGATTTTTTTGGTCTATTTTTTCTCTTTCTTCACAATTTCTATCTAATTTTTTAACTATGGACTGCCTTATCTCTGATGGTAATGTATGTATATTATTTTGGATACTATCTTCAAAATCTTTTATTTCTTCAATTATTTTTTTTCGTTCTGGATTGTAATATACTATTGATTGGATAATCTTCTCATTGGCATCTAACACTGCATTATTTAATGCTATAATAGACTTCCTTGCCAGTTCTTTATCTTTTTTATGTGCTCTATCATCACCCATTTTTTGTTTACTTTTCTGCATCATACTTTTGAGTGGTACTTTAACCTTATCTATATATGTTTGTACTTTTTCTGCTGTAGGTATAACTTTCTTACCACTATCTAATTCTTTATGTCTAGTCAAATTTTTAATTTTTTTTTCTTCTTCCTCTATTTTCTGAATAAAAATTTTATCTCTTTTTATACTTCTATTACAGTTGTTACAACTGGTAATAGCCAGTATCAAAAAGATGTAGGATAGTTTTATGTTGTATTTGTTCATTAAATATCTAAAAGCTGGAATTATGAAAAAATAGAAATAAAATTTCCGAATTATTTAATATAGATTTCTTTTATTTACACCATTAATTAGTAAAAAATATGTAGTTCATTATACTATATTTGTAAAAAGATATTATCAAAATTTCATCAAATAATCAAAAATACCTATGTATAATGTATTCTATAGTAATCATACTGAATCTATATGTATCGGTTTATTTAATTGTATTTTTACAAAAAATTTTATTCATAAAAATAATAAAAAATTAAAATTTTATTGAATAGATATAACTTATGAATTTTTTAAAATTTCCAATCCAGCATAAAATTTTGATTAAATACTATTTTTTAAAAAAATTTAATTTCACTATATTTACATTAATAAAATTTTAAGTCTTTAAGTTAAAGAATACTTTATAAACACAATACGGTGACGTAGCTCAGTTGGTAGAGCATCGGACTGAAAATCCGTGTGTCGGCGGTTCGAGTCCGCCCGTCACCACATCATCATTCCTTCTGTATGTCTCCTCTTTTTTATAATAAAATAGGCAAAGGTCAGCCTATAATCATTATTCATGGGCTACTGGGCAGTAGCAATAACTGGACTACTTTTGCCCATAGCTTAAGCGAAAATTTTGCTTGCTATCTTATAGATTTAAGAAATCATGGAAAATCTTTTCATAATGATGAGTTTAATTTTCATGTTATGGCACAAGATATTATTAATTTCATAACAGAAAAAAATATATCTCAACCCATCATATTAGGCCATTCTCTAGGAGGAAAGCTAGCCATGTACTTCGCACAATATTATGACAATCTTATTAATAAACTTATTATAGTAGACATTCTACCTGATGCACTTCCACTAGATCGTTTCGGCAATTTATTTCACCATTTGTTATCCCTAAATTTACTGGATTACAAATCCAGAACAGCTATTGATCAGGCATTACAAAAATTTATAGATTTATCCTCCTTTCGCCAATTCATAATGAAAAATATAGGTAGAGATAAAGAAGGGAAATTTACTTGGAAAATAAACTTACCTGTAATAGCAAAAAGTATACCTATGTTGAGTGAAAAAATTCTGTTTAAAAAACAAATTATAATCCCTACCTTATTTATACGTGGTGCATTATCTCCCTATATTCCTGAAGATAAAATAGACTATGCAAAAAAAATGTTTCCTCACCTTATATTATCTACTATTGCTGAAGCAGGACATTGGGTATATACTGATCAGCCTAAGGCATTTACCAATAAAGTATTACATTTTTTACAATTGGATAGATCATGAAAATTTTCCATTTGTTTTCTAGCAACATTGCCATTGATTTAGGCACTGCCAATACACTAATTATACATAAAGACAAGGTAGTGTTAAATGAGCCTTCTATTATTGCCATCAATAAAAAAACAAATAATGTTATTGCTGTAGGTAATGAGGCTATGCAAATGCATGAAAAAACACATAATAATATTACTACTATACGTCCTCTAAAAGATGGTGTGATAGCTGATTTTTATGCTGCTGAGCGCATGATAAGAGGTATGATTAAAATGGTGAATAATCTTCAAAAAGGATTTTTTAAACCAATAAACTACCGTATGGTAATTTGTATACCTTCTGGAATTACAGAAGTAGAAAAAAGAGCAGTAAGTGATTCAGCAGAACATGCAGGTGCCAAAGAAGTATATATGATACATGAACCTATAGCTGCTGCCATAGGTATTGGCATTGATATACGTAAGCCAACAGGCACTATGATTGTAGACATTGGTGGAGGTACTACAGAAATTGCTGTAATAGCACTTTCTGGTATTGTGTGCGATCAGTCTGTACGTATAGCAGGAGACATTTTCAATACAGATATTATAGATTTTATGAAAAAAAAGCACAACCTTTTAATTGGTGAAAGGTCTGCTGAAGAAATAAAATTTAACGTAGGTGCTGTATTAACAAATTTAGATAATCCGCCAGAAGATTGTATTATACGTGGTAGAGATCTTTTAAGTGGTATACCTCGTACTATTACAGTTAACTATAAAGAAATAGCACTTTCTTTAGAAAAATCCATTCTAAAAATAGAAGAAGCCATTTTAAAGGCATTAGAAGTATGTCCTCCAGAATTATCTAGTGATATTCACCTTAATGGTATTCATCTTACAGGTGGTGGAGCCCTATTAAGAGGATTGGATCAGCGCATAGCAAATAAAACAAAATTGAAAGTACACGTGGCCAAAGATCCTCTTAAAGCTGTAGTAAATGGAACAGGTATAGTACTTAAACAACTTAATCATTATAAATCTATTTTAGTGCATTAATTTTCTTTATTTATAATCAACTCCATTATTACCTGAAATATTGAAAAAAATATTTTAATCTAACTATTTTTTAGTATTAAAAACAATATTTTTTGCTATACTATCTATGTAAAATAGAATACAACTCTACAAGTAATTACAACTCTACAAGTAATATAATAGTATAAAATAATTAAAAAATTATGTTATGTGCAACATCACCCCCAAAATAGACATAGCCTTTAAAAAAATATTTGGGACAGAAGAAA
>CAWUJG010000025.1:0-4017 GCA_963922775.1 uncultured Cytophagales bacterium | reverse complement strand
TATAATTTTGGTAGTTATATGGATTTCTCAATGTCAGGTCTTGTACTTGGTCTTCGGGACTTACTATTGCGTTGATTAAGGAGATTAACAAATCTTTGTTTTCTTCTATCCCAAAAATCTTTTTGAAGGCAATGTCTATTTTCGGCGTGATGGTGCACATAAATCTAGTTTAAATTTTTTAGTGGAATATACTACTTTATATAAAGTACAAAAATAATCATTATATAAAAAAATATTTATATTGTAATAAATAATATATGAAAAAAAAACTTATAGACACACGAAAAAAAATACCTAAAGCAGTTTTAGCTGCTGTAGCTCTAAAAAATCAAAAAGAAAGTACTGTACAAGAATATTTAAAAGAACTCGCCTTTTTAGCGACCACATTAGGTATCAACACCATAGCTTCTTTTGTACAAAAGTTAGATATGCCTTTTTCCACAACATATTTAGGTAAAGGAAAATTAGAAGAAATAAAACTTTATATTGCCGAAAATCCCGTAGATCGTATTATTTTTGATGATGAGCTTTCTCCATCACAAGTACGCAATATAGAAAATATTTTAAAGTGCAAAATTGTAGACAGAAGTTTATTAATATTAGAAATTTTTGCTATGAGAGCTAAAACAGCACAAGCTAAAACACAGGTAGCTTTAGCACAATATCAATACCTTTTGCCTCGCCTTACTCGATTATGGACTCATCTTTCTAAACAAAAAGGAGGTATTGGCATGCGGGGGCCTGGAGAGCAAGAGCTAGAAACTGATAAACGCATTGTAAAAGATAAAATAATAAGGTTAAAAAAAAGGCTATTGACTATTCAACAACAAAATAAGACACAAAAAAAACAGCGAAATAAATTAGTTCGTGTAGCCTTAGTGGGTTATACTAATGTAGGTAAATCTACACTGATGCAAGTGCTCTCTAAAAAAAAGGTATATATAGAAAATAAGCTTTTTGCTACAGTAGATGCTACTGTAAGTAAAGTTAAAATTAAAGATATTTTATTGCTATTAACAGATACTGTAGGTTTTATTCGTAAAATACCCCATACACTAATTGCTTGTTTTCAGTCAACACTAGAAGAGGTAAAGAATGCTGACTTATTGTTACATATATTAGATAGTAGTACTCATAGATCTTTTGAAGATCAAATGCATGTTATATATAATACATTAGCTGATATTCATGCAGAGCATATACCTATAATATTTGTATTGAATAAAATAGATCAATGTCCAGAAAATAAGCCTAAAGATGATTTTATAGAAAAAGTACAAAAAATTACAGGTAATAAAGAAAATTATGTATGCATTTCTGCTCTTAAAAAAAAAAATATAGAACAACTTAAAGCAATGGTTTACAAAAAGATAGTACAAAAACATCAATCTATATACCCAAATTATCTATAAAATATAAAATGCATAAATTAAGAATTATATTTATGGGTACACCAGATTTTGCAGTACCTAGCTTGTCTCTATTATTAGAAAAAAATTATAATGTTGTAGCTGTTATTACAACACCAGATAAACCCCAGGGAAGAGGACAAAAAATTAATTTTTCTCCTATCAAAAAAAAGGCTTTAGCACATAGATTACCTATTTTACAGCCTATTGACTTAGAAGATCCTAGCTTTATACAATCTCTAAGAGATTATAAGGCAGATCTTTATATTGTAGTAGCATTTCGTATTTTACCTAAAGTAGTTTGGAGTATGCCCCCAAAAGGTACTTTTAATTTACATGCTTCACTGCTACCTCAATATCGAGGTGCTGCACCTATCCATTGGGCTATTATTAATGGTGAAAAAAAAACTGGACTTACTACATTTTTTTTAGATGATAGGGTAGATACAGGAAAAATTCTTTTGCAAGAAGAAATATCTATTCCTGAGCATATAGTATGTGGTGATCTTTATAATATAATGTGTATACAAGGAGCTAATTTAGTATTAAAAACAACAACATTAATACAAAAAAATAAATACAATGCTTATATACAGCCTGATTTATATCCTTTAAAAAAAGCACCTAAAATTTATAGGAAAAATTGTATTATTAATTGGTATAATAGTGCAGATAGTGTATATAATTTTATACGAGGACTTTCTCCTCATCCTGGGGCATATACTATATTAAAAAAAAAAGAAGTAAAAATACTAGAAGCAGAAAAAGTAGATAGTACTATGGTAAAAAAAATTAAGCCAGGAGCAGTACATACAGATTATAAAAATTATATTTATGTAGGTACAAATACTTTTCCTATAGCTATTATTAAACTACAAATGCCAGGAAAAAAAATTATATCTGTAAAAAATTTTTTATTAGGCAATAAATTAATATAGAATTTTATTAATATTTTTGTTATATAATATATATTATGTTAAATAACATATATTTTTTTTATATTAAAAGTATATTCAATTTTTTTATTTTTCAATTTTTTTATATATTTGTTTTTGGTCTGGTAGTTCAGTTGGTTAGAACGCCTGCCTGTCACGCAGGAGGTCACGGGTTCGAGTCCCGTTCAGATCGCCAAGTTCAAATTTTATTTTTATTCATACTCTAAAAAAAATGTTACTGTTCCTATAGATTGTGCGGATACTTCTCCTTCTTCATTATCCTTAAGAAAAGTAGTACCTTCAAGTGCTGCAATATATGCCCTTTCTAAATTAGAACTGATAGACTTCTCTATAGTTTTTATTCCAATAAGTTCTCCATACTGATCTACTACTATTTCAAAAACTATTTTTCCTGTTTCTTTAGTTTCATCTTTTGGTTGTGGTGCATTTTCCCATTGCCATCCAGCTAAACTTAAGGTTACTTTTTGTTTATCAAGACTTTTTTTAGCATATAATGCTTTAGGGTTGGATATAGGTATATCATTTATTTTCGTTGATTTGTTTTTTGTAATTTTTTTTTGTGATATATTACTTTTAGTTATATTTTTTTTTTGCAAAATTTTTACTTTCACTTTTTTTCTTGAAAAATTATTCTGATTTTTTTTTTGATATATAACCGTTATTTTTACTGGATTTTGTGAAGTTTGCTCTGAATTTTGGAAAGTTTGCTGTAATAGTTGCTTATGAGGTTTATGGCATTTTATTATAGTAAATACTAAATAATGTACTATAATAGTCAATAATAAGGCACGTTTTTTTTTCACAGTTTCAAAATTTTTTGGTTGTAGTAATAATTACAATTTTTGCTTGAAGTTTTGTTGCAACTTCTGCTACATCCACCATATTTTGTACTGCTATATCTCTATCCATATGCAATGCTATGGTATTCTCTATATCTTTTTTAATTTTAGCTTGTATTTTAGTAAATAAATCTTGTACAGCTATTTTTTCTTTTTCTATAAAGAATTCTAAATTTTTTGTTATAGTTACATTAATTTCGTGTGTTTGTTTTTTTGCATATTTACTATGTGGCAAATGTACTAATAGGCTATTAGGTGTTATATATGATGAAGTAAGTAAAAAAAATAATAAAAGTAAAAAGATAACGTCAGTCATAGAGGCCATATTAAACCCTGTTTTTATGGCACTTCGAGAAGGTTTTAGGTTCATGAAATAGTATTATTTTTATTCCATTTTGCCCAAATAGGCAAAAATCTTTCCGTAAGTAATGTAGTATATTGTGCAATATTTTGGATGCGTAATACAAAATGATTGTAACTAATTTGTGCTAAAATACCAATAATAAGTCCTGAGGCAGTGGTAATCATAGACTCATATATGCCATTGGCAAGAAGTTGTGGGGATATAGCATGGTGAATATTAGCTATAGTTATAAAAGACTGTATCATACCTAATACAGTACCTAAAAAACCAATCATAGGTGCGATACCAGCAATAGTACCTAAAAATGCTATTTTTTTTTCTAATACAAAAATTTCTCTTTGTCCTATTTTTTCCATATAATTTTCTAGTTGATGGGCATGTAAAAATTTTTGTTGTATACTTTCTTGTATCATGGTAGATAAAGGTATTTTTTTTTTATAAAAAAAAGC
>CAWUJG010000024.1:0-5855 GCA_963922775.1 uncultured Cytophagales bacterium | reverse complement strand
AAAATCTTTCTACAAAGTTTCTTCAAGGTAAAGCAAAAGGTGTAGAAGAAGGGCTTAAGCAAGCAGCTAAAAATATGCTTGCTCTTGGTCTAAGCAAAAGTCAAATAGCTCAAGCCACAGGATTGAGCCTAAAAGAAATAGAAGCTCTTAAACAATAATAGCTACTAATTTAACTACTTATGTTTTATGTAAAAAATATGTATAATCTATTTTCTTATCCACTTAATAAAGATATAAGCAAAAATAATTCCCCCTAAATGAGCAAAATGGGCTACATTATCCATAAGATTACCTTGAACACCAGCATATAATTCATAAATACCATATAGTGCTACAAAATATTTTGCCTTGATAGGAATGGGAATAAATAACATAAAAAGAGATACATTAGGAAATAACATGGCAAAAGCCATTAAAATACCAAAAATAGCTCCTGAAGCACCAACTATAGGCCTGTTAGCTTTGTGAGTAAATAAGTCTTCTATAATAGACTGACTTTTTATTATTAATTGCTCATCATGCGGATTATCGAAAAAATTTTTCATAAAATTATAATAAATATTATAAACTTCTTCTGTATACTGGTTAATACTCACACAAAAATTTTCTGGTGTACTATGTAGCATATAGTATTGAAAATTTTTATATAAATTCTTTAACTCTAAAAAATTAATACCCAAATACATAAAAGAAGCTCCTATGCCTGTAAAAAAAAAAAACATAAGGAACTGTCTACTTCCTAATGTTTTTTCTAACAAAGGACCTAACATATAAAGTGCAAGCATATTGCTCAATAAATGAAAAAAATCAGCATGTAAAAACAAGTGAGAAATCAGCTGGTAGGGTAAAAAATGCTCTGAATAAAAAGAACGGAGACCAAAAAAATCAATAAAAGAAAAATTTAACCAATGGCATATAATATATATAGTAATATTAATCCATAATAATTTTTTGACTACAGGTGTAATACTAAAATGGGTAAACATATTTTTTAGTTAAATTTTAAAATTTTTTATATGGCAACATAAATTTTTTATTTTATATCTCCATATTTTTAACATTAGTATAGCAACAATATGCTGACGATGTACATATACAATTATATACAATGATAAAACATTTTATTATATAAAATTCTATTTTACAGAAATATATATTATAAAACATGTATTCAATACATTCTTAATACTTCATTAAAGATACTATGAAAATAACCATAATAGGTGCAGGTAATGTAGGTACAACTTGTGCCCATATTCTTGCTATGAAAGCAATAGTAGAAAAAATTGTCTTATTAGATATACGTAAAGGATTAGCAGAAGCCAAAGCATTAGATATTCTACAAGCAGCAGCTATACATAATTATGACACCCAAATTTTGGGTGTAAATAATAACTACATAGCCACAAAATCATCAAACATTGTAATTATTACTGCTGGAATCACCCGAAAACCAGGAATGAGTAGAGATGATTTAGTAATTACCAATGCAAAAATAGTACATGATGTTACAAAAAATGTTATACAACACTCACCCCAAGCCATCATTATAGTAGTATCTAATCCTCTTGATGCCATGACTTACCAAGTACACCTGACCTCAGCACTGCCAAGAGAAAAAGTCCTAGGTATGGCTGGTATTTTAGATACTGCACGCTATCGTACATTAATAGCACAATATTTAAAAATATCTCCTAAAGAAATCCAAGCCATGCTATTAGGTGGCCATGGTGATAGCATGGTTCCCCTACCCAGACATACTACTGTTTCTGGAATACCTGTGCATGAACTTATCAATAAACAAGCATTAAACAGTATTATTAGCAAAACAAAATATGGAGGTGGAGAATTTGTAAAAATGATGCATACTTCTGCTTGGTATGCACCTGCAGCTGCTACAGCACAAATGGTAGAATCTATAGTAAAAAACCAAAGAAGAATTCTGCCTATATGTATACAACTTCAAGGAGAATATGGTATTTATAATAGCTATTTAGGTGTGCCAGTTATTTTAGGTAAAAATGGAGTAGAAAAAATAATACCAATTAAACTCAACGAAAAAGAACAGGAATTACTAGATACTTCAAGAATACAGGTAGAAAAAAATATAGAAATTATCCAAAATCAAAGCAAAAATAAACTAAAAATAGCACAATAAATGGACAAAAAAATTAAAAAAGTATTAAAATTGTATATCTTTAATATTAACTTGTATATGATTTTCACCTAAAAAATCATTTTTTTCTAATGTAAAAGCTATATTAAAAAATTTATTTCCTTTAATAATATCAACATAATTTGCCATGCCAAAACCTATGCCTTCTACAAGATACCCCTCTTTTTTAAGATGAAAATGTATTTTAAGATGTTTTTCTTTAATAATTGACCAAGACGCTGCCTGAACCCCATAAGTAACAAATACAGGTTGCATATTTTCTGGACCAAAAGGAGCCATTTTTTGTATATAATAATATAGCTTAGGGTTTAGGTTTTTAATATCGACTACTAAACTAATGTCTAAAATAGGTGTTAATTGCTTCTTTTGTACTTCTTTTTTTACTATAGCTTCAAACTTTTCTTTAAAAATAGGTATATTGTCTATAGGCATAGTAATACCTGCAGCATAAGCATGACCACCATACTGGTCCAACAAATCTTCGCAAGATACAATAGCTTCATAAATATTAAACCCAGGTACAGAACGTGCTGATCCAATAGCCTTATCATCTACAGAAGTAAAAATAATAGTAGGCTTAGAATACCGATCTACACAACGTGCTGCTACAATACCCAATATACCTTTACACCATTCTTGATCAATAAGAATATTTGTACACCTTGTCTTTTCATTTTCAATTCTGTTTAATGCTTCTTTAGAAGCTTTTGTATCTATTTTTCTCCTTTTTGTATTTAACAAATTAATAGCAGCTACTTGTTCAGATACTATACTTTTATCTTGAGAAAGTAATAATTCTACTGCCACTTTAGCATGGGCTATTCTACCTGGAGCATTAATTCTAGGAGCCAGCTGAAAAACAATTTGTGATACAGTAATAGGATGACATAATCCAGCTATTTTAGCCAGAGCAGCCAATCCTACACTACTAGGCTTTTTATCAAGCTGAAGTAAACCATAATGTACTAAAATTCTATTTTCATCAATAATAGGCACAATATCTGCAGCAGTGCTTATAGCTACCAAATCTATATAAGCATACAAATTTTGCTGTGGTATATTTTTTTTTATACACAAAGCATGCAACAATTTAAAAGCTATACCACAACCAGAAAGACCTTTAAAAGGATAACCACATAGTCTTTGCTTAGGGTTCACTATAGCATAAGCAGGAGGCAAAAAATCTCCCGGATTATGATGATCTGTAATAATTACATCTATAGCATACTTTTTTGCTAATGCTACCGTATGTATAGCCCTTATACCACAATCAAAGCTGATAATAAGATCAATGTTATTTTCTTTAGCCCATAAAATACCTTGCTGAGAAATCCCATAACCCTCTAAATTTCTGTCTGGAATATAATACTGTATGTTGGAATACAGCTGTTTTAAAAATTGATATGTTAAAGCAATACTAGTAACACCATCTACATCATAATCCCCATAAAGTAAAATATTTTCTTTACTATCTAAAGCCTGTATCAACCTATCTATAGCTTTGTGCATATCATGCATCAAAAAAGGATCATACAAATTTTTTAAATAAAGATGAAAATATTGCCTTACTTTTTTAGAAGTATTAATTCCATTTTGCAGTAAAATAGCCGCTAATATAGGAGGTATATTGAACTTTTTTGATAATTTTTTTATGCTCTGTATAGCAGGAGTTGGTTTTATACGCCAAAAATTATTTTCCATAAAGAAGGGCAGTCTAAATTTATTATCATAAAAAATACACTAGAAATAAATCAAAATAAATGATATAGCTATTTTCTTACAGAAAATACTATGCATTAAAGATGAGGAAATAATGCTTTTTTTTTCCTTTTTGTATTAGAAGATATCTTTCTGAGATAAGTTCTTTATGTAATACCAACATATGTTGATGATCTACTATCCTTTTTTTGTTGATATATAGTCCACCATCTTTTATGAAGCGAAAAACTTCATTTTTTGAGGTAAAAATTTTTTTATGTGTTAAACTAGTAAGCAAATCTACTATAGAAATATCATCTTCTAACGAACTTTTTGTAATAGTAACATGGGGAATAGTATTTACTATAGACTCAAGCCGATCTTTAGCTATAGTATTAAGCACTTCACATACAACATCTCCAAAAAGCACATCAGAAATTTTTTCTGCTATACTATATTCTTCTGAATTTTGGTAAACCATATCCATAATAGCCTTGGCTATTTTTTTTTGTAATATACGTAAAGACGGATTTTTTTGATGTTTTTCAATAAGCATACTAATATCTTGCTTACTAAGCAATGTAAATATTTTTACATACTGTATAGCTTCTTTATCTGTGATATTAAGTATAAATTGATACATCTGGTATGGCGAAGTCTTTTTATGATCTAACCATATAGCTCCCTGTTCTGTTTTGCCAAACTTTGTTCCATCAGACTTTGTAACCAGAGGAGTAGTTAAAGCAAAAACTGCTTTTTGTATAGTTTTACGTACAAGTTCTACACCAGTAGTTAAATTTCCCCACTGATCAGACCCTCCCATTTGTAATTTTACGTTATGATATTTATATAGGTAATAAAAATCATATGCTTGAAGCAAAGGATAAGAAAATTCAGTATAAGAAATTCCAGTAGCAAGTCTATTTTTTATTGTTTCTTTATGGATTAAATAGCTTACAGAAATATTTTTTCCTACCTGACGCAAAAACTGTAGATAATTAAAATCTTTAAACCAATCATAATTATTGTATATCTTTGCTCCTATAGTAGGATGTGTAAAGTCTAAAAAATTTTTCAGCTGACGAGTAATATTTTCTACATTATATTGTATAACCTCTTGAGATAATAGAGACCTTTCTTTATTTTTGCCTGACGGATCTCCTATACTAGCAGTAGCTCCTCCAACAAGTATTATAGGTTGATGTCCTGCTTGTTGAAAATGCTTAAGAAGCATTATAGTAGCTAAATTGCCTAAATGTAGCGAAGGAGCTGTAGGATCAAACCCTATATAACCCCTTGTAGTTTCTTGATATAATAATTTTTCTAATCCAGGGATATAATTATATACCATGCCTCTCCAAGAGAGGCTATCAATAAAATTCTCCATAGTAGACGATACTGGATTCGAACCAGCGACCTTCCCGATGTCAACGGGATGCTCTAAACCAGCTGAGCTAACCGTCTTTTTATGTATTAATTAGAATAAAAAATTCTTTTTTATTCTAATTTTTATAAAAAAAATGTAATAATATAGTAATAAATATACATTAAATACTTAACCTAATTGGATACTACCCCTAATTATAATCTTCTTCCATAATTTTCAGACTACCTTTTTGGAGCTCTTCAAAGATCTGTATGTTACTCAATTCTCCCCAAGATTTTTCTTCTAAAATTCTATTGATATGGTTGTCTTTAAGATATTTAAAGTCTTTGATATCATGTTTTATATTATATTTTTTTAAAAATTTTACTTTGTCTATCTCTCCCTTTATTTCTCCTAGACGTATCCCCTTTATTTCTCCTCTTTTTTCTCCTATACTTATGCCTTCGCGCATTCCCTCTTTACGTTTTTTATCTAAATTAGCCTGTAGTTCTGCTTCATAATTTAAAGAATCATATATAACTTTATTATAAGACATTCTATCTGATGATTTCCATAAACTTAATTGCATTAATTGATAACTCGCTGAAATAGAAT
>CAWUJG010000023.1:0-6383 GCA_963922775.1 uncultured Cytophagales bacterium | reverse complement strand
TTTTATGTTTCAACAATAATTTTACTATTTCAACATTTTCGTTTTTTACTGCGCATTCCAAAGGAGTCTCTCCCCATTGATTTTTCTTATTCGGTTCTATATTTTTATGTTCCAATAACAATTTTACTATTTCAAAATTTTCGTTTTTTACTGCGCAGTCTAGATAAGTCTCTCCCCATTGATTTTTCTTATTCGGCTCTATATTTTTATTTTCCAACAATAATTTTACTATTCTAACATTTTCGCTGTTTATTGCACGTTCTAAAGGAGTCTTTCCATATTGATTTTTTTTATTCGGCTCTATATTTTTATGATCTAATAATAATTTTACTATTTCAATATTTTCTTTTTTTAATGCGCATTCCAGAGGAGTATCTCCCCATCTATCTTTTTTATTCGGTTCTATATTTTTATGATCTAATAATAATTTTACTATTTCAATATTTTCGTTTTTTACTGCGCATTCCAGGGGAGTATCTCCCCATCTATCTTTTTTATTCACATTTCCATTTTTTAATAGAGATTTAATTGTTTCAATATTTTTATAATCATTCATATCCACTGTTTTATTACAGCTAAAAACAATAAATAAAGCAATAAACGAAAAATAAAATAATGAAGTATTATATTTAGACATTGTTAATATTAGATTTTTTTTATGTTAAATTTTAGTTTCCAATTTTAACCACTAGAGTGGGATAATTATAATAAATATAGAATTTTTCTATATATTTTTGTGATATTTCATTTTTAAATTCTAATGATGCTATAATGTTAAATTTTGAATCCCTTAATTTAGAAAAATGTTATTTATTATATTTACATGCAACTTCTACTAAAATATTTTACATTCTATACTAATACTAAATTCTACATTATTTCTATTTCTTCTTTCTTCAAGCATTGCATTCTGTCTTTGCCTCATTAACTCACGGGATTCTTCTAATTCTCTTATTTCTTTTAACCTTCTTTGCTCTTCTTTCTCTTCTTTTAATATTCTATTTTTTTCTTCCTGTTCTCTTCTGCTTTTTTCTTTTTGTTCTTCTTCTATTTTTTTTCTTCTATTTTCTTCTGCTATTTCTTGCCTTCTTTTTTCTTGCTTTTCTTTTTCTTTGTCTTTTTTTATTTCATCTTCTATTATATCTATTCTATTTTTCATTTTTTCTTTTAATAATTTTATATTTTTTTCTAATTTTAAATTCGCATGGTTTAAAGTATCATTAAATAGTTCTTGATCAAATATTTTTATAAAACTAAAGATAGACGTATTTTTTATCAAAAAATTATTGAGCTCTTTTTCTATTTCAGAAGATAGATCATTTCTTCTTTTTGATAAATTCTGGATATTATATCTGTTATAGTTATTAATATTGATAGTTTTAGAATATTCACTATAAAAATAATTTGCTTCTTTTTCACAAATTTTGTACAATTTATTTTTTACATTTTTATTTAACAATATTTCAGTTCGAATTTTTTTTATATTTATTGGTGTCAAATTTTTTATTTTATCTTTGATTTTCTTACTTAATTTTTTTTGATATGTAATAAAATTCTCTTTTCCAAAAATAGAACAATCTGATTTTACAAACGATACAGTTTTCTCTCTCAATAAATTTTCAGGAAATATCTGGTATAACTCTTTTGGTGCCTTTGGTAAAATATTTTCTTTTATAATAATTTTATGTTGTTTTTTATCTGTTTTTGTTATTATAAATAAGCTAGAATATTTAAGCATTTCTTGATCTGGTAATAAATTAAAAACTATTTTCAGTAATTCTTTAAATTTTTCTCCTCTTTGTGTTTCAAATGCCCCTTGGGTTTCTACAAATAAAAATTTAACACTTCGAGCTTGTGTCAAAATATCTTTAATACACAATGCATTTACAAAAGCTGTACCGGAACCTCTGTTATCATTTAACCCTGGTAAATCTACATATAGTGTTCCATCTTCTGCTTCTATACATTGAGAAAATAGTGTCTCTGATGTATTTGTATGGCCTATATTAAACTCAAACATAGATCTATTTAAGGACTCTTTTTTTACTGCATAGCCTATGCCATGTTTTTTTAATTCATGACCTAGAAGTAAATTTAAGAGTGTGCTTTTACCAGAACCTGTATTGCCAAAAACCACTACAATATCCTTATCTTTAGAAATTCTGGACATTTTTCCATTATTTTTATCTTTATATTTAGCTATAGCATCTTCAAAATCATTATTTTCAGAATTTTCCATATACATACTATTATGGATATGATTTTTAGGAATAGTTTTTTTAATCAGATCAGCTTTCTTCATGGAAGAGCAAGAAGCTGTGTATAACACTACTATAGTTAGTAAAAAAAAATTGTAATATTGTTTCATATCAAAAAAAGTTAAAGTTTTTAATTTTTAAAATTTTATGCAAAAAATTTGTGTATAATATCAATAAAAAAATATTTGTTTTATTTATTCTTCTTCTTCTTTTTATCATCTTTTACCTCTTGTAGAGTATCCATTTCTTGTGAAAAGCTTTTACTAGGGTAGTAACTACTATCATAGTATAAAGAATTTCTTCTTATAAAATTATCTTGAAAATAATGAGAAGAATATGGAGAATAATGCAGTGACCTATTACTATCAATAAATTTATTTTTTAAATATGCTTTTCCTAATGATGTTCCTATATTTAGTAATCCTTTAGTTATTGGAGAATTTAACCAATGATTATCTATTTTTTTAATTCTTTCTTCAAATTCTTTTTTATCACTAGCGATCTCTGCTTTAAGTTCTTTCACATAACTATCATGGCTTGCATTTTGATTTTTTAATTTTTCTTCAAAGTTTTTTTTCATTAATTCTCTTTCTGCTTTATTTTCATTTTTCATATTTTCTAATGCTTTTTGGTGTTCTTTCTTCATGTTATCACAAATTTCTTTGTGATTTTTATCTGCTTGCTCTAACTGAATTTCATTTTGTATTCTTTGATATTGATTTTGTATTTTTTCTTTAAATATTTGTAATTCTTTTTCTAGTTTTATGGTTATTTTTTGCAATATATCTTTGTATAATTTTTTATCATAGGTTTTTACAAAATTCCATATGGGATTTTTTGATAAAAAATTTGTGAATTCTTCTTCTGTTTCATGGTGTATTTTATCCTGTAGATCTTCTAATTTATTCAGACTATTTTTATTATACTTTTTAATATTTTTTTTAGCAAAATATTTTTTAACCCAACTATTCATTTTATTTTCACAAAATTTTTCAAGCTTATTAAATGTACCAGATTTTAAAAGTTTTGTTATATCAATTTTCTGTATTAATATAGGCTCTAGTTGTTTAATTTTTTTTTCTATTTTTACTTTTAATTCATTTTGATGTGTTGCCAATTTATCTGCGTTAAATTTATCTTCATCATCAGATGCATCACTATCATAATTTGGTTCTGTAAAAAAATTAGGTTTTACAAATGGTACTAATCTCTCTGTTTTTAATAAATCATTTGGAAATATTTGAAAAAGTTCAGCTGGTGCTTTACCCAATATATAGTCTTTATAGATAATTTTATGTTGTATTTTATCTGCTTTAGTAACTATAAAAAGGCTTGAATTACTTAGTTGATCTCTATTATATGGCAATAAATTAAATATTGTTTTCAACAAATATTTAAAAGCTTCTCCTCTTTGTGTTTCAAATGCCCCTTGAGTTTCTACAAATAAAAATTTTACACTTTTAGCTTGTATCAAAATATCTTTAATGCATACTGCATTTACAAAAGCTGTACCTTCTCCTCGGGTATCATTTAATCCTGGTAAATCTACATAGAGTATTCCATTTTTTGCTTCTACACATTGAGGAAAAAGTGTTTGAGATTTATCAGAATGTCCTACATGAAACATATCCATACCATTTTTTTTTACTACCTCGTATCCTGCATCTTTTTTTTTCATATCATGACCTACTAATAAGTTCAACAACGTACTTTTTCCTGCACCAGTATTACCAAATACTACTACTATGTCTTTACCTTTAGAAATATTGAGAATTTTTCCATTATTTTTAGCTTTATATGCAGCTATAGCCTGTTCAAAATCTTCTTCAAAAGCATTTTTTTCAGGATTTTCCATATACATACTACTACGAATATGGTTTTTGGGTGATGTTTTTTTTATATGATCCATTCTGTTATTATAGGAACATGAAGCAGTGTATAATAGAATTACTGTTAAAAAAGGTAAGGGTAGTGTATAGCATCGTTTCATCATTATGAAAATTAAAAAATATAAATTATTTGTTAAAATTTATAATTTAATATATAAAATTTTTTATTTATGTCAAAAAAAAAACAATATATAGACACAAAAAATTTATACCAGGCCATTAACCAGGCTATACAAATCTATATGGAAGATCAAAATAACCATTTATCTCTTCCCATACAACATGCCATTAGCACACCAGGAAAAAGAGTACGGCCATTACTACTTTTATTAGCCTATCAGCTGTTTAAACAACCTGTACATACTATTATGCCTATAGCACTTAGCATAGAAATATTACACAATTTTACTCTTATACATGATGATATTATGGATAAGGCCCTGCTTCGTAGAGGTCAATCTACAGTGCATGCAAAATGGAATACTTCTACTGCCATTTTAACAGGTGATATGATGCTATGCCATTCTTTTAGGTATTTTGCTACACAAAAAAATATTTCTAAAAAACTTTTGAAACATTTTTGTAAATGTATTGAACAAATTTGTAATGGCCAACAAAAAGATATGCTTTTTGAAAAACAATGTGAAATCACTATCACAGAAAAAAATTATATAGAAATGATTACGCAAAAGACAGCACATTTTTTAGGTTTCTGTATGCAGACTGGGGGAATCCTAGCCAAAACATCAACAAAAAATATATATTGGCTATACCAATTAGGACTCCACTTAGGTATTATTTTTCAACTACAAGATGATTTTTTAGATCTATATGGTAACTATCATTTAGGCAAAAAGCTAGGAGGAGATATTGTACATAACAAAAAAACATTTTTATATATAAAAGCTTTTGACTTAGCAAATGATACGCAAAAAAATAGGTTAAAAATCTGTTTTAATGAAAAAAATGAAGATGATACAAAAAAAATTGCTAAAGTAAAGGCTATTTTTGATGAGCTTAACTTGCAAAAAATTACACAAGCAAAAATAAATTTAGAAAAAAATAAATTAAAAACTGCTTTAGATAATGTTACCAATACACATCCAGAAGCAAAAAAATTTTTGGAACATTTTATCACTCAGATTTTGGCACGTCAAAAGTAAGGTAACAATGCATCTTTTTTATCCAAGCATCATTAAGAAGGTATACATTTTTTAAATCGTTTATCTGACGAAAATAGCCATGTTCTCTACGGTATTGCACAATATTTTGTACACAATCATAAGTAATATATGGATGGGCAAGCAATGTTTTAAATGTAGCTGTATTAATATTTATTTTTTTGGGTGAAAAGTTTTTTTTCACCAAAGTATGCTTTCTTAATGTTTTTAATACATCTTCATTTAAGCCATACACTTCAGCAAATTGTTTTTTATCTATAAATCCTCCTAGCTTATTCCTATATTTTATTATCCTTTGGGATAGTACAGGGCCTATACCACGCATTTTTTGTAGTTGCTTAGCATCAGCAGTATTTATATCAATAAATAAATTTTTTTGTACATAAGAAGGTGTATGATGTCTACTATTTTTTTTTATTGTATTCTTTTTTTCTAGTTTCTGCTCTTGCAATAGAGATGTATATAGATGATTTAAGATAACAATATCATTTTTATCAGACTGTAATGTTTTTTTGCTGGCATACTTATCTGCTACCAGCTGATATCCATACATACCTCCTGTTATACTTACTAAAAGTATAATCAGAAAAACTAATCCGTTAATTTCACTTTTCGTAAATCCAAAATAATTGCTTAGAAATTTTTTCATTATAATCTATTTATCATGGAGGCTGCCAATAAACAAAATTTTGTATTACCTACTTTTTTTTTACTTAATTATTGAAATATAAAAAAATAAATTTACTAAATTCAGATTCTTGAAATCAACATTATATCCATGAAATATAAAAAATGTATTTTATTTCTTTTTTAACGAGGAAAAATAAAAAATCATCTTTTCACCACAAATATTTCAACTTAAAATTAACTATTTTTTTCTAGCTGTTCAATAAAAGTTATAGCTAAGCCTGTAGCTTGTACTATCTGTTTTCTGCTTAGACCAATGGATAACATATTTTTAGCTATAGTGATTTTTTCTTTTTCCATACCTTTTTCCATACCTTTTTCCATACCTTTTTCAAAAGATTGTTCTAAAACAAGCGATTCATGTCGGA
>CAWUJG010000022.1:0-6430 GCA_963922775.1 uncultured Cytophagales bacterium | reverse complement strand
TTTAAGTCATTAAGTGCTAAAGCTCAACGCAAGGTTTTTGCTATCTAATTGTATTAGATACAGATTTTTATGCCTTTTGCTTTTCTCACATAATAGGATAAAAACGATCGTGTATGAAGAAAGTAAGTGCAAAAATACTTATCAATATATGGAAAGATCTTTTTAAAAAGAAACATACTGCTGTTATTCAAAAAGATTTAGACCAAATACCTATAGCAGATATAGCTGAATGGTTTTCTACTTTTTCAGTATCGCATATAATCCATATTTTTACTCAGGTAGAGTATAAAAAATGGGGGGTAATATTTGCTGAGCTACCTGCTGATATGCAGTTGGCTATTTTTCATAGGATGAAAAAAAAGCCTTTTTCCTTACTTTTTAGTACTATACCTTCAGATCAGCGAGCTGATTTTTATCAGCTTTTGCATGAAAGTGAACAATTGCAACTTTTACCTTTTTTATCTAAAAAAATTAAAGAAAATGTAATTGCTTTGAGTGGATATCCACCAGAAACTGCTGGAGGTATTATGAGTACAGATTTTGCTACTATTCATTATGATATGTCTATTCAAGAGGCACTTGAAAAATTACGTGAAGATTCTCCTTCTAAAAAGATGATTTACTATCTCTATGTTGTAAATCATAAAATGCAGTTGATTGGCTTTGTTACTTTAAAAGATCTTATCTTAGAGCATCCTGAACAAAAAGTTGCCAAAGTACTACATAAAAATTTTATTGCTGTTCAAGTGGCTGAAGATAGAGAAAAAGTAGCCTATCAGGTAGCTAAATATAATCTTGTGGCTATTCCTGTACTTAATAATGAAAAACAACTTGTAGGTATAGTATTACACGATGATGTTATTGATATTATTCGCGCAGAAGAAAAAGAAGATATGGAAAAATTTATGGGTATTTTACCAGATGAAAGAGGTAAAAGTTATTTTGAAACCTCTTGTGTACAGCATTTTAGAAAACGTGTGGTATGGATTACAGGTCTTTTTGTAGCTAGCTTTTTATCTAGTATTATTATGTATCAGTATGAAGATATATTAAAAAAATTTACAATTTTAGCCTTATATATTCCTATGATTGCAAATACTGGTGGTAATACAGGTAGTCAAGCAGCTTCAGTAATTATTCGTGCCTTATCCGTAGGTCAGGTATCATTAAAACATTGGTTGTTAATTATTCTTAAAGAAGTTAAAATAGCTTTATTAATTGCTGGGTGTTTATTTTTTTTGAGTTTTTTAAAAGTATATTATTTATCTGCTCCTAATAGCTACAATAATCTCTACATATTATCTTCTTCCATAGCCTTTGCCTTGAGTATACAAGTAATTATTTCTTCACTAATAGGTACTACACTTCCCCTTATTGTTAAATATTTAAATGGAGATCCTGCTATTGTAGCTAGTCCTGCTATTACTACTTTGGTAGATATTGTAGGATTATTTATCTACTTTACTTCTGCACTGCTATTTTTACTTTAAATTAATTTATTTTACGTTTACAATTTATGGCTTGGTTTCTTAGACAGACTAAAGGTATTCTTACTGATACAAAAAATAAAAAAGAAGCTCCTGATGGTGTTTTTTATAAAACGCCTAAAGGAAATATTGTATATATTAAAGATATAATAGATAATGCCTATGTATGTCCAGAAGATGGATATCATATGCGTATAGGATCGAAGGCATATTTTAAGATTCTATTTGATTTAAACAATTTTACAGAAATCAACACACCATTTTTAGCCAAAGATATATTAGCCTTTACAGATAAAAAGGCTTATGCCAGCAGGTTAAATGATGCTAGAAAAAAGACAGGATTAAAAGATGCTATACGTACGGCATATGGTAAAATGAATGGTTTAGATATTATGATTGCGTGTATGGATTTTGCTTTTATAGGAGGTTCTATGGGTACAATAGTGGGTGAAAAAATAGCCAAAGCTGTAGATTTTTGTTTGGAAAAAAAAATGCCATTACTCATAATATCTAAATCAGGTGGTGCAAGAATGATGGAAGGCAGCTTTTCTTTGATGCAGATGGCTAAAACAGCAGCAAAACTTTTATGTCTTGCTCAGGCTAAGATTCCCTATATTTCTTTAATGACAGATCCTACTACAGGTGGTGTTACAGCTTCTTTTGCTATGCTGGGAGATTTTAATATTGCTGAGCCAGATGCATTAATTGGTTTTGGAGGTCCCCGCGTAATAAAAGAAACCATAGGAAGAGAGCTTCCTAAAGGTTTTCAAAAATCAGAATTTTTGTTGGAGAACGGTTTTTTAGATTTTATTGTGGATAGGAGATATTTAAAAACAAAGCTTACCACTTTACTTAAAATGCTTTCAAAAGAATAAATGGCAGGAATTTATATTCATGTACCTTTTTGTAAACAAGCTTGTTACTATTGCGATTTCCATTTTAGTACACAGCATAGCTATAAAGCCCAGATGCTTGTAGCAATGCAAAGAGAAATTTTTTTACAAAAAGATTATTTCAGTACAGAGACTATTTCTACTATTTATTTTGGAGGTGGAACTCCTTCATTATTGAGTTCAGAAGATATTAAACAAATTTTATATAAAATTGATCAATATTATACACTAGAAGAAAATGTAGAAATTACGCTTGAAGCCAATCCAGATGATCTTGATACTGTAAAGTTACAGCAACTCAAAAATATAGGAGTTAATCGATTAAGCATAGGTATACAATCATTTAAAAATGTATTGTTAAAAAAGATGCACCGTGCACATAATGTACAAAAAGCCATCACATGTTTTTATGATGCACGCAAAGCAGGTTTTGATAATATTAGTATAGATTTAATCTATGCTATACCAACCCAAACTATACAAATGTGGGAAGATGACTTACGCCAAGCCATAAAGTTATCTCCAGAGCATATAGCAGCATATATGCTTACTATAGAGCCTAAAACTGTTTTTGCCCATTGGCAAAAAAAGGGCATTATTGTGCCTCCTTCAGATGAGGATACTGTGGTTTATTTTGATATGCTTACAGCTAGTCTATCAAGAGCAGGCTACATACATTATGAAATATCCAATTTTTGTAGAAAAAATAAGCTTTCAAAACACAATAGTAGTTATTGGTTGCAGAAGTCTTATTTAGGCATTGGTCCTAGTGCACATTCCTATAATGGAGTTTCCAGACAATATAATGTAAGCAATAATCATTTATATATGCAGAGCATCAGTCAAGATAAAATTCCTTGTACGGTAGAAATGTTAACACAAAAGGAGTTGATTAATGAATATTTGCTCACCCATTTACGTACTTTTTGGGGATGTGATTTAGACTGGCTAAAAAAAAAGTATAATTATGATTTACTGCAAGAGAAAAATCATAAGTTAAAATATTATCAACAAGAAAGTTACATTACCATTAATAATGACACTTTATTTTTAACTTCCAAAGGGAAAATTTTAGCAGATCAGATTACACTAGATTTTATGGTCTAAATTTTGTAAAAGTAGTCTAATTGAGAAGAAAAATTATACAAAAATTATACATTTTACTTTAAATTTTATGCATAAATATTTATAAATCTGGTTTAATTCAGTCCAAAAAATTATAAGTATGATATATTTAAAGACTAAATGCTCTTAGTGTCTCATTTAGAGCTACTTTTTGATCTGTACTTTTTTTTCTTTCCCCAATTATCATAGCACAAGGCATATAGTATTCTCCTGCTGGAAATGTTTTTTTTACTGAGCCTGGCACTACTACAGTATTTTCTGGTACATATCCTTTTATTATATTTTGATTATTTTTTTGCCTAACATCTATAATTTTTGTGCTTGATGTTAATGTAACTCCTGCTGCTATTACTGCTCTTTTACCTATGTGTACTCCTTCTACCAGTACAGCATTGGCACCAATAAAGGCATCATCTTCTATTATAACAGGTTTATTTTGTACTGGTTCTAAAACTCCTCCTATAATAACGCCAGCACTTACATGTATATTTTTACCTATTTGTGCACAGCTTCCTATGGCTGCTTTAATATCAATTAAAGTATTTTCATCTATATAGGCACCAATATTTACATAGGCATCAAGTAAGGTTACACCATTAGCGAGATAGGAGCCATAGCGTGCTACAGCTTGTGGTACAACGCGAACATTATTTTGTGGATAATCTTGCTTTAGCTTTATTTTATCATAATACAGACATGGCCCTACGGTATATGTTTCCATTTTACAAAGGGAAAAATACAGCATTATTGCTTTTTTTATCCATTCATGCACTACCCATTGGTCATTTTCTACTGATGCTACACGTATTTTACCACTATCTAAAGCGTTTAAAACAGTATGAATAGCCTCTATAGTATTTGTTTCTTGAAGTAATGCGTGGTTATTCCACGCATTAAGAATGGTTTTTTCTAAATGATTATCCATTTTTAGGTATTATTTTGTTGTTTATGGTAACAAATTGAATATTGATAGCAGCATATTGCTTTTGTAGTTGTTTTAATACTTTACCATCCTGGACTATAGCAGAAGGTATAAAAAAATGGCATTTTCCTTGGGGCTTTACCTTTTTAATAAAGGTTTCTATGTAATTTTCTATTAATCCTTTTGCTATATTTTTTTTCACATGTTGTATTAAATATAAATTTTTACCTGATATATACTTTTTTTTTATCTTTCTTGGCACCTTCATATCCCAAATATATTTCCATAGATCGGACTGATTGAGCTGTGTAGCATTTTGCTTTCCTGTTCTTTCTATAAATCGTGTTAAAGTTTTTCTTTTTTTATTCAGTTCTTTAGTTATTTTATATACAGTATCTGCATTGAGTTTATCTTTATTGCCTATAAGCACAATATGTTTTATTTTATTTTCTTGATTTACAGTAATATCCAGCAAAGCTTTTTCCATATCAGATTTATTAGTTGAAATAAATACAGCATAATCAGTTTCTATATGGGTTGTATTTGCAAAAGTGGATAAGGAGTATATACACAGGAAAAATAAGTATATAAAATATTGTTTTTTAGCCATTTTTTGAATATTTACTATTTTTTAGGTTTATGGGCAATGAGCATAACAGTTTCTCTTCCATCTTTTCGGAATTCTTCAGGTAAATTTGCTATAGTATCCAAAACACATTTTTCAACGATAAATCCTTGTTTTTCAAAGGCATGTTTAAGCACATCATCTTCTAGAAAATGAAAAAATGGAGGCAAATCATTAATTACAGGATGATCTGTAAAGTCCATAATATTTTCTACTTCTCCTGGCCAAGGATTTTTATTTTTTTTTCTTTCATTATAATATTCCATTTGTATTGGTTTATAAGCACCACAATGCGGGCTACAAGCAATCACAAATATTTTTCCTTCAGGTTTTAGCCATTTATAAGCTAAGGCAATACTTTTTTCTATTTCTTCTCCACGCATAAAGTGAAATACTTGCGAGATATGAATTCCATTAAAGGTATTATCCTCAAATTGAAATGTATAAGGTATTCTACCTACTTGTGTGGTTAAGTTTGTTTTCAAGTTTTTAGGACAGCTTTCAGCAAGAATATCTAGATGTGCCTTAGAGAGATCTACAGCTGTAACTTTAGCTCCTTTTTTTAAAGCTGGTAATGTGGCAATGCCATAAGCAGCGCCAATATCTAGTTGATGGCCTTTTACTTGGTCTACCCAAAGCAAGAATGCTTCTGTAAGTTCATTAGGAATGGTTGTACTTACGCCCATATTATTCATGGTTACGCGAATATGATCAGGATGAGTATAGGTATTAGTTTGCATAAGAGTAATAATTTTGGTTTGAATTTTTCATCTAATATATCATTTTTTAGGATATAATAGAATTTTATGAAAATCTGAATGAGAGGATATGATATATATTAAATCTCGTCAATGACAATTCATGGTAGAGCATACTTGGGATTAAATATCAAGTAGAAGATAAATATAGCATAAACATCAATTCTTTGGCAAGGAAAGTTGACCAAAATACAAGAGAAAAGGCGGAAGAACCAAAGAGAAAATGAAAGAAAGTTATAATGGAGAGACTTAAACATATTTAAGATATTTTAATTCATAATGCATAAATAAAAGACATATATTAGACAATTATGAATGAATAGCATAATTATAGTAATTACAAAATGGTATTGTATAGCAAAGCATAAAATAATTTTTTTTTGATATTGTTGTTTTTTTAAAAAATTTATGTAAATTAATATTAAAGATTTGAATGATATTGTTCAAGTAAGAACAAATATCAGTATGAAGGAAAGAATGATTTATTTTTTTAATTTTTATTTATTTTACATGAAAAATATAAATACTACCAAACCAAAAAGGAGAACAAACACAACACGCAAAAGCGTAAGTGCACTACTATTAGCAGGCACGCTGCTAGGAGGCTGTAACAAGGCCCA
>CAWUJG010000021.1:0-6847 GCA_963922775.1 uncultured Cytophagales bacterium | reverse complement strand
TTTTGAGTAAGTATTTTATGGCATAGTCAAAGCTTATTAATGGTGGGGAGTATTTATTTTTTGGGTCCATAAGATTGTTATTTTAGGTTTTTCTCTTTTTATTTATTATGAACTAGCAATTTTGTTCCATACAAAAATTTCAACTTTTAGTAAACAGCAAAATATGCTTTTTTACCTGTTCAATTTTTTCCAAAATATCTTGCTTTTTTTGCTGCTCTACAGCAATAATTTTTTCAGGAGCATGAGCCATAAAAGCAGTATTAGCTAATTTTTTATTCACATTAGCTAAAAAATTTTGAGCATAAACCAGTTCATCATTTAATTTTTTTATTTCAGCTGCATAATTAACCTTTATTGTAATAGCAAGGCTAAAATGATATTGCTTAAGCCCAAAGCGTATAAGATTATTTTCTACTACGCCATCTTCTCCCATAATGATACGCACATAGGCTAACTTTTCTACAAAATAGAAAAAACGATTAGAAAAATTTTTATCTACATAAAAATCTAAAACCTGCTTATTTTTAATTTGATGTTTACTTTTTATCTGCCTTATTTTACCAATCAAAACAAAAATATCTTCTACTTCTTGAAGAATTTTAACATCATAATCTGCTTTTTTAGGCCAAGATGATACCATAATAGATGCTCCTACATCTCTTTTTTTAATATTCTGCCAAATTTCTTCTGTAAGAAAAGGCATAAAAGGATGTAAAAGCAAAAGAATTGTCTCAAAAAAATTAATAGTACATATCAATGTATCTTGTGCAATAGTTTTATCTTTTTGAGGCTTTATCATCTCTAAATAGCATGCACAAAAATCATCCCAAAAAAATCGATATAAAACCAAAAGAGCCTCTGAAATGCGGAAAGCAACAAACAATGCTGTAATCTTATTTACAACCTGTTGCAATTTATTATCAAACCAATCTATTACAACAGTATCTTGTAAAGCAACTATTTGGGTATTACCTTGCCAAGATTGTATTAGCCTAAAAGCATTCCACATTTTATTAGCAAAATTTCTTCCTTGCTCGCAATATTTTTCCTCAAAAAGCAAATCATTGCCAGCAGGAGCACTAAATAACATGCCTGCCCTTACGCCATCTGCTCCATATTTTTCTATTAAAGCAATAGGTTCTGGAGAATTACCCAAAGATTTAGACATTTTTCTGCCTTTATGGTCTCTTACAATACCTGTGAAATATACATTGCGAAAAGTAGGTTGATTTTTATAAAAATAACCTGCCATAATCATTCTAGCTACCCAAAAAAATATAATTTCAGGGGCTGTCACCAAATCATTGGTAGGATAATAATAATTTATAGCTGCATTATTTTTATCTTCTAATCCATCAAAAACAGTAATAGGCCATAACCATGAAGAAAACCAAGTATCTAATATATCTTCATCTTGCTTTAAATCTGCAATACACAATTTTTCATTTTTTGTCTGCATTTTGGCTTTTTGTAAAGCTTCATCAATATTTTTTGCTACAATTATAGTACCATCTTTTAAATAATATGCCGGAATACGGTGCCCCCACCATAGTTGTCTGGAGATACACCAATCTTGTATATTTTCCATCCAAGCATAATATAAATTTTTAAATTTAGCAGGATAAAATTGAATGGTATTATTTTTTACACTATCAATCGCTGGTTTTGCCAATGGCTTCATATTGACAAACCACTGTGTAGAAATGCGTGGCTCTACAATAGCTTGAGTTCTTTCTGAAAAGCCAATATTTTGTTCATACCTTTCTTCTTTTACTAAATAGTTATGTTCTGTTAACCATTTTACTATTTTTTTGCGTACTACAAATCGATCTTCCCCCAAAAATGCTTTAGCTTGTTCATTAAGTGTACCATCAACATTAAAAATATTAATTATAGATAAATTATGATTTATACCAATTTGGTAATCATTAAAATCATGGGCAGGGGTAATTTTTAAAGCACCAGATCCTAAATCAGGATCTACATAAGCATCATAAAGAATAGGAATAGTACGATTAATATAAGGCACTACAGCATGCTTTCCTTTTAAATGGACATAACGTTGGTCTTTAGGATGTACACAAATAGCCACATCACCAAAAATAGTTTCAGGACGTGTAGTAGCTATAATAATACGTTCTTGACTTCCTTGTATAGGATAGGCTATATAATATAATTTGCTCTCAGTCGTTCGATAAATGACCTCAGCATCAGAAAGAGCTGTTTTGCCTTGGGGATCCCAATGAATCATCTTTTTTTTTCTGTAAATATGTCCTTTTTCATATAAATTGATAAAAGTTTGATTAACAGATTTCGATAAAGCAGAATCCATTGTAAATCGAGCCTTAGACCAATCGCAAGAAATGCCTAGTTTTTTCAGTTGATTGAAAATGATATGGCCATATTTTTCTTTCCATTGCCAAGCATGTTGTAAAAATGCCTCACGTGTCATGTCTTTTTTTGACATGCCTTTTTTTTGCAACATAGCTACTACTTTTGCTTCAGTAGCTATAGAAGCATGATCTGTACCTGGTATCCAACAAGCTTCTTTACCCTCCATACGTGCTTTTCTTACCAAAATATCTTGTATAGTATTATTTAAAACATGCCCCATATGCAATACACCAGTTACATTAGGAGGTGGCATTAATACAGTATAAGGTATTTTTTTTTTATTAGGTTGAGAATGAAAAAAATTTTGCTCTTGCCAAAAGGCATACCATTTTTTTTCTACTTTTTGAGGAAAATATAATTTTTCTACAGACATACAATAAAATTATTCTGATTTTTTTTCAGTAACATAAATAATACAGTAAAGTTTTTTTTTTTGTAAAATATTATGTATATTTTTTACTATATTCATAGGTATATTGCTTTGAATATGTAAAAAAACCTTTTTATTTATATTTTCAGCTATAGCATTAAAATGATTATCTAAATATTTTTTCCATGCTTCAAAAGTCATTTTTTTATCATCTACAGCTATTTCTACCTCATTTTTTTGATTAAAATATATAGCTAAAGGTAATGAAGCATTATCTGGATAATTTTGTACTTGAACAGCAATAGGATATTTTTTTTCCATATCTACAAACAGTTTTTTATTTCCTATAGCAGTGGTTATCATAAAAAAAAAGAGTAAAATAAATATAATATCAGGTAATACCTGAATAAAAAAATTGGGTTGTTTACTTTTTTTTTTTAGCATAGTATAATATTAATCTACTAGCACAATGCGCATAGGTATATGCTGTAACAATTTTATAGTATTTTTATCTAAATTTTTCTTTTTTTGCTCAAATTGTTTTGAATTTATGCCTAATTTTTGTGCATAAAAAGTTGCATATACTTGTTTTACGATATCCAAAGTTTTAATATAACATTGATAAGGTGTTTTTGGATGATTTTTTATAAAAATATGTACATTTTTAGGAGAAGAAGATAAAGTTTTTTCTTTACCATAATTGCATAAAAAAGCATGTACTTGTTTTTTTAAACAAGAAAAATGCAATAAATCCTTTTTATCTATACTTGTATGGCCTTGTTCATCTATAGTAATGGTTAAAATATCTTCTGCTCTAACTAAAGTATGCTGTTTTAAAGCAGTATTTTTAGGTAAGAAAAAAGAGAGACCTTTCTCTTTATGTTTTAACATAGCACAGAGCAAAAAAAATATCAAAAGCAAAAAAGCAATATCAGCCAGAGCCCCTAAAGGAAATGCTATATTTATTAATTTTTTTTTTCTTCGTAACATTTTGATAAATTTTTGTGTATCTACTCAATACAAAAGCTATTATAATACATAAAAATATTTTGCTATAAAGAAGTAATAAAATTATATCAAGCCATTGAAAATTGGCCATTATAATTTTTAGGGAAAAACCATTAGTTAAAGTTCCAGAAAAAAATAGATATAAAATAAACCATCGAATAGCTTTTTGTGCAAGATAAAAAAACAACAGATAATATTTTTTTTTTCCCTTAAAAAGATGGGTAGGAAAGTAATAATATAAATACTTTAATCCTAATAAAAATAGTACTAAACAAATAAGAACAAAAACAACAAAACAAAAATAAAATAGTAAAAAGTAAACAAACAAAATACTAAGAAAAATTATTGTTTAATATAAAGAAGTTGAATAAATTTTATCATAGCTTCTTCAGTATTTTCTATTAAGCTATCAATTTTTGAGGAAAGAATAGCATAGAAAACCTGTAATACAATAGCCACAATTAATCCAGCAATAGTAGTAATTAATGCTACTTTCATGCCACTAGCTATAATTATTGGAGAAATACTGTTAGCAGTAACAATAGCTTCAAAAGCCTCTACCATGCCTAATACAGTACCTAAAAATCCTATCATAGGTGCAAGAGTAATAATAAATGCAATCCAAGACATTCTTTTTTCTAACTGTGTTATAAGCAACTGTGCATAATCTTTCATCATATTTTTTATGAACAGAGGATCTTTATCTATATACATTATACCTTGTAAAAGTACAGCAGCAACAGGTCCTCGCGTTTTTTTACAAATATTTTTTACTTCATTATAATTTTCTTCATCAAGAAGAGGTTTAATACGGGCAAAAAAACGTTTGATAGAAACCGTATACAAATAAAAAAGCAGTGCCTTTTCAAAAACCAAAGATAAACCAAAAGCCAACAAAATAAGTAAAGTAGACATTAATATAATACCCCCTTCTATACAATATTTTTTTATGGTATGATGTATTTTTTTTAAACAAAAATTTTTTTCGTATTGATTTTTTATCAACACTTTTTTTTCTTTTTGAGCAAAAGAAGTAAAAGAGTACAGTAAAACAAATGAAATAATGAAAAGGGAAAAAAAAAATTTTTTATTCATGAAATTTATGGTAGTTGTAGTTTAAAAGCAGAGGGTGAGGGATTCGAACCCCCGGTACCTTTGCAGGCACAACGGTTTTCAAGACCGCCGCGTTCGACCACTCCGCCAACCCTCTAAGAATATAATACCATTTAAAAATCTAAAAAAAGAAATATTTTCTCAAAAATTTATGTATTGCTTTTTGGATGTAATGTACAAATATATATAAAAAATTATTATTTCTTTATCAAGAAGACGAATATTAGTTATTAGTTTTAATTTAAATTTCTTCTAAATGAAGCGTTTTTATCTAATTTTTTATATATTTCAAGTAAAAATTTTTAAAAAAAATACAACTTAAATAAAAAAATATGAATCATCTAGACTACATCATTATAGGCAGTTTTCTTTTAATCACTTTAATTATAGGACTTCGCGCAAGCAAGGGGATTAAAAGTATTAGAGAATATGCTATTGCTAATAAAATGTATGGTACTGGTATTCTTACGATGACTTTGTTGGCGACTTATTTTGCTGGAGGGAATGTAATTGGTAAGCAAAAAGTGTTGCTTAAATATGGCCTTATTGCAGGAATGCCTGTATTAGGAACATCTATTATGTTTATTTGTATTGGTTTATGGATTGTTCCTAAAATGCTGCGTTTTAAAGATTGTATCACTATTGGTGATATTATGAAAAATTTGTATGGACAATCTGGTGAACTCATTACAGGAATTTTAGGTTTTATTTTTACAATATGTATTGTTGGTGCACAAATTATAGCCATGGGCAATATTTGTGAAGGCATGCTAGGATGGCCAAAATCTTGGGGAATACTTATGGGAGGTAGTATTTTAATTTTATATGCCTCAATTGGTGGTATTAAATCTGTAACCCTGACTGATGTATTTCAATTTTTAGTATTTATTATTATCATTCCGCTTTTAGCGAACATTGCCCTTAGTAAAGTAGGAGGTATACAAGGATTATTTCAAAAATTACCTCAAGAAAAATTAAATGTTAGTAATCATAATGTTTTTTACCCCTATTTATTAACTTTTATATTTTGGGCATTATTTCCGATCACCTTTTTTTATCCTGCTATTATACAAAGGACTCTTATGGCTAAGACCAAAAAACAAGCACAAAATATGTTTTTTGTTAGTGCTACTATTATTCTTATTATAAGGGTATTAATTATATTGACTTGCTTTGCTGTTTTTATACTAGCACCTGACATAAAACCTAGTGCTGGTGGTGCCTTCCTATATATCATGAAAGAATACCTATCTCCTACTCTATATTATTTTTGTGTAGCAGGCATGTTTGCTATAGTAATGTCTACGGTAGATTCTGTGATTAATTCAGGAGGTATATTATTAACACATAACTTTATTAAACCTTTATTAGATAAAAAAAAAATAAAATTTAATGAACTTAAATTTGTACGTTATATAACATTTGCTATAGGAATTTTTAGCATTATGACTGCTTTAGGCATGGTTGAAGATCAAAGTATTGGACTGCGTGCATTAGCTTATTTAGGCATATGTATTTTTATGCCAGTAGTTACATTGCCTATGATTATGGGTATTTTAGGGCTAAAAACAGATAAAAAAATATTTCTCACAGCTGCTTTCATTACTATCAGTACTTTTATCATTGCAAGGCTATCAATTACTGATGCTGGTAATTACATCAAAGCTGGCTATCTCCTTCTCCCCATCACTATTATTACCAATGCAATTGTGTTTTTAGGTATGCATTATTATAAAAATAAAGGATTTCATATGATAAGCATAGATGATAAAAAAAGTGATGATAAACTTTATCGTATTAGTTTACAGGCTATTTTAAGCTTTTTTCTCAAAATTATACCAACGCCTAAACGCATTACAAATTATTGTCAAAATCAGTATAAAAAATATGGTGCTAGCCCTACACTTTTTGCTTTTTTCATGCTATTCAATTATGCAATTCCTTTGTTTATGCATAAAACAC
>CAWUJG010000020.1:0-7461 GCA_963922775.1 uncultured Cytophagales bacterium | reverse complement strand
TAATTATATATGTATATGTTTACTGTTGTTTATTGAGCACTTCAAAAGCTAAATTTTGTAAATTTTTTGATAATTCATCAAATTGTAATAATTGCGCGATTGGAACAAAAAATAAAAGTGTTTCTTCTGCTTTGCGCTTTTGGCTTCTGATAGACTGATGCTGTATTGTTTGCATATTATGCAAACGATCTGCAAGTTTTATAGCAAAAATATGACTATCGCCTATGGCAAGTAATTTTTGGATATTTTCTTGTGGTGATAATTTAACAAGATATAGATCTGGATCTTTTTCATAAGATAAATGAGTAACACCATCTACTAATCTTGCTACATTTCTACTGAATAATACTGTAATCTGTTCTAAACTCAGGGGGGTATCTTCTACTGTATCATGCAATAAAGCTGCTATAATAGTATCTTCTTCTGGTTTTAGCGTTAATACAATTTCCGCTACTGCCAATGGATGTGTATAAAAAGGCTCTCCAGAATTTCTTTTGGTACTTCCATGATACCTTTTCATAATTTCTATTGCCTTTGTTATTTTTTCTATGTTGATATGCGCTATTTTTTTGACTTTAGCTAAAAATTTTTTTTCTTTTTCCTCTATCTCAGGGTAGCTATCCATTATCATTGGCTGATCTTGAGAAAGATCCATCAAATCTAATTCTTTGGGTCTTAGTGCTGTAATATCACAAGGAATAACATAAAATTGTGTCAACTGATGCTCTTTTTCTATCATTAGTTGCTCATATCCATAATGAGCCTGGATAATACGATGATTGTTCATGAGCAGTAATTCATCTGTTTTTACAATTTCCATTAAACTTTTTTTGCTGGATTTATATATATCCTTGATTGGAGGTATGTTTTCTTCAATCGTAATGATGATGCCAAAAGCAGGTATTTTTTTGATATAGTCTTTTTGTACACAATTCAAATCATATCCTAATTGTGTGTCTTTGATGTCTATTATAATAGATTTTGATGGATGCACGTTTTGTATAAATACAATGGTATTAATAATTAAATGAACAATTTTTTCTGCATCACAAGTGATCTCTTTTTCTTTTATAGTGCATTGCCATTGTATATTTTGTGGTAAATTTTGTTTTTTTAGTTGTTCTTCAACCTGTTGTATTAATTTCTGAATAGTGATCTTTGAAACATGTAGCTTTAAATACTTTAAAATTCTATTTTCTAATTGATCTAAATGATAGGCCAGTGGTGTAATTTTTTGATCTAATTTTTGTATATCTTCAATAATTTTATTGTCTAATTGTTTTTTTCTTACTTGACTAAGAATATCTTTGTTCATCAAAGCGATTTCATATAGTTTATGAGCTCCTGCTTCTTGAAATTTTCGAGCAAATTTATAACCTTCTTGGTAGCTTTTTAGCAATGCTTTACTCAAATTTTGATTTTTAAACATCAATGCTAGGTTTTCAGCTTCTACTCCTTTTTTAGCTTGTCTAAATCGTATCAGAGAAATAATAAAAATGCTGAATAATGGTATACTATAAATAAATCGAAATTCATTTTTTTCTGAAGCTATGAATTCTGGTATTTCTCCTATATAAAGCATAAATGTAGCTTTAGCTAATATCCATCCTAATATTACCATGCCTATCCATAAAGGCCATTCTAATAACAGGGCTATGAGTACAATGTTCAAAAGAAAAATAAAAATTTGGGCTTCATGAAATCCACTCATGATAAGTAATATTCCACCAATGACGAATAGAACATAAAACAAAGCTATAGGCCAAGCAAAGGCAATAAATTTTTTTTTCTTAAAAATAAGAGGCCAAGCAGGATAGGTAATAAAAGCTGAAGCAGTAATAATTACTGAATGAAAAATAGTGTTATATAAGCTACTATATTGTAGTTTGATATCATCAGGAATAATAAAAAAAGAACTATACGTAGCACCAAGCATATAAATGCCAAATAATGTATAAAATATTTCTTTTGCGGGTAAATTTTTTTTTAAATAGGTGTAAGGATTGGGATTAATAATGTTTTGTTTTACAGATTTCCAAAAACGCTGCCTAGCAATTTTTGCAGCAATGAGTGGTTGTTTTTCTTTGATACCTATCCATCCTCCTGATTGATTAAAGAGGTAATGACTACCCATAAAAAAGGTAAGATTACCAATCATCCCTGGAATTACACTATTGATCCCTGTATGAGCAAAAAATATTTTCCAGATAATTACTGTACTTATTCCAGTAAACATACCTATAAGTACACTTTTGGTAGTGCTACGAAAACCAAAAATGGCAAATAATAGAGGTACAGTTACTACTGGCATGAAAAAACTAGCTGATAATAACATAATTTGTAAAAGGTTTTTTGTATGAAGTCCTAGTATTAAAGCAATGATACCAAGTAATACAGAAAATATTCGTACATGAGTTACGGAAGGATTGTAATTTTTTTTTAATGGCTTTAATATATCATTAATTCCTAGAACAGCTGAAGCATTTAATTCAGAATCAGCAGTAGACATTGCCATGGCAATAATACCAACAGCAATCAATCCTTTAAGACCTGGATAGGCATAAGTGTTAATGATATGATTGATTAGTTTACTAGGTTCTAAATTTGGATTATCACTGATTAATAAAATAGAAAAGACAGTAATTAAAATAGTTATTAAAAAAGTAATACCTGCGGCATATGTGAAAGATTTTTTGACTTGTGTAGTATTTTTAGCCATACTTATCCTTTGAAATATACATGGCTTTAGGCTAGGGAGGGTGAAATAAAATAATAGTGCTATTGTTGAGAAAAAATTGAGATTATATCCTACAGTATTTTTTATATTAAATAGAGGATTTTCGATTATTGTATTAATTATTTGGTTAGGATTTTTAATATGGTTCCATATAATTAAAGTAAGAATAGGGATAAAAATAGAGAAAGTAATGAACTGAAAGACATCAGTAATAGTCACAGCACGAATACCCCCTAAAGCTGAATAACTAATGATGATGAATGCTGCTAGTATAGTTATCAAATTACTATCTACCCCAAAAAGAATACTTAACATTTTTCTAGTTACTTGCAATTGTACTGCTATTGAACCTATTCCTACAAAAATTCCACTAATGGCAGTAATAATGCGTATTTTTTTACCATATAAATCACCCATAGCTTCAGCTACAGAAAGATTTTTTAAAAATTCTCCTATACGTGGACCTATTGTTTTTCCAATCAATAGTAAGCAAAGACCTAGTCCTAAAGCTGAAATAATAAAATGTAGACCAGTTTGATAAATATTAGATAATAGATAAAAAAATAATCCACCATGTAACCACGTAGCAATAATAGTAGCTGTTAATGTGGGTGTAGCAAAGTTCTTCCATCCAATAGCGTAATGCTTAAGTGTTTTTACCTTTCTTCCTGCTCTAAGGCCTAGAATAAGGTTTAAGCCTAAAAATATACTGAAGAGAAAAAAATCTAGGTTTAATAGAGAGTTTAACATATGAATAAAAATAGATAATTAAAAAAAAAAATATAGCTAAAAAAAATTTATCGGTATTTTCTGGTATATATACTATACCATATAATGCCAAAGATTATTAAAAATAATACAGGAAGAAATATATTCATCAACTTCCAAAAAAAACTTTCTTGTTCTACTTTTATAGGATTTAACATGCGTAAGTTAATTTTTTTATCTTTTATCTGTATTAAAGATTCTTCTTGTAGCATATAAGCGAATGTATTTAATATAAATTTACCTTGTGCAAAGGTTTGCTTTAAAAATAAGTCATAACCTAAGGGCAATACTGGTTGTTGAGATTGAGGATGAACTTGATTGATAAGCATATTACCACTCGAGACAACAAGTAGGGTATTTTTTGTACTATAATCTAAATGATCTGCTTTTTTTTTTTCTGGTATGGGCTGATAGGTATATAAAGAAGAAAAAATTCCTTCTAATAAATAGGCAACAGCTTTTTTTCCTTGGTTATATATTTTAATATCAGGTGTTCCTTTACGTAAATTTTCTAAATCAATATGCATGGGTAATCCCAGTATTTTTGTGTAGGGTGATGTATATATTAAAGGAATTTTTTGTATTCTTGGAGTTTTAATTTCATCTATACTGCTTACAAATTGTGTATATAGAGGGCTTAATTTTTGAACAATTTTATGTGATGAAAAACTATTAAGTATAGGAAAGAAAGGAAAATTTAACAATTGTATTTTGGATTGATTTCCTATATTTCCGACAACTATAGGATATACACCTGCTTGGGCATCTTGTATTAAATTATAATTGATACGCAAGCCATACTGAAAAAAAAGATCATCTAATCCTAAATCAATAGGAATCGCAAATTTTTCTCCTCGAAAAAATTTATCCATATCTATATTTACACGATCTATAAAAAATAATACTTTTCCTCCTTGCATTATATATTGATCTAAAGCATATTTTTCTTTTTGAATAAAATATTTTTGTGGTTTGATAATCATAATTGCATCATAGTGAAACAAATTATTTTTATTTGGAAACCTATCTACCCATTCTATCTGATAATAGGGAGATAAAGTATGGAGTAAGGCTAAAAGCTGTTTTTTTTTGATATGGCTATGGCTTTGTAGTAAGGCTATTCTTTTTTTTTTAGATATGAGGTCTTTTATGCCCAATACAAAATTATATTCTAAATTATTAATCGATTGTTTAAGCATTTGATGTGTAGACATCATATTTTGGCTTTGTATTAGTAAAATACCTGTTGATTGTTGTTTATATGTTAATATTGCTCCTGGAAATACTGTTTTTTCTATTCTTTTTCCTTTACGAGTTGTAGATATATGAGAAGGTTGAATTCCTTTAGATTGTAATTTCTGAATTATTTTTTTCTTATCCTTTGATTTAAAATCATCTAAATTTATCCATTGTACATGTATTTTTGAGTTAATTTTTTTAAAATTATTCAACAGTGCTTTTATTTCTAGCTGTAATTTTTTAGGTCCTGTAGGTAAATTACCTGCCAAGTATATTTTTATGTTGATTTTATCATTGACTTTTTTAAGTATTTTTTTAGTTATTGGATGTAAACTATTGCGTTTTTCTTGTGTAAGATCAATGCTAAAATTTAGGTATTGACGTATTATTTGAATGTTACAAAACAAAAATAGGCATATGCAACTAGAAGTAATTAATATTTTATTTTTACGCAATATATTTTTTACCATATATATTATACCTTTTTTTGTGCTAAAAATAAAAAAATAAAATTTATTGATATAAAGTAGAATAAGTGCTTTGCTTCTATCATGCCAAAGCTAAATGCATGATAATGGAATACTCCACCAAAATATTCTATCCAGAGGGCATAGTTTTGCCATGATTGTAAGGTAGACCAAGCATCAAAACCCTTATACCATACAAAACTGATAAAGCTGCTAAGTAAAAATGCAATGATTTGATTTTTTGTACATGCAGAAATATATATGCCTATGGCAACAAATACACTACCCAAAAGCAATAAGCCAAAGTAAGCTGTAATAATACTGGCTGTATCGATATTGCCTTGAGGCTGACTGAGAAAATAAAGTGTAACATAGTAGGGAAAGGTTAAAATAAGAATGAGTAAAAGTATAACTATAATGGCAAAATATTTTTCTAGAATAATTTGTGTTTTTGTAAGAGGACTTATCTGTAATAAGGATAAAGTTTTCATTTTTTTTTCTTCTGCAAAGATACGCATGGTAAGCGCAGGAATTAAAAAGAGAAATATATAAGGACAAATATGAAAAAAAACATTTAAGTCACTATATCCTTGATCTAAGATATTGCTTTCAGGAAATACCCAGATCCATAATCCAGTAAAAATAAGAAAGAAGCTTATAGCTACATACCCTATAAGTGTGGTAAAAAAATGATTGAGCTCTTTTTTGAAAAGAAAAAGCATAGCTAGAGATAGAATAATTTAAAAGTATCTATTTATTTACATAATACATTAAAATTTAGATTTGTATTGCTACAAAGTTTAAAATTTAATAAAAAATTTTAAGCTAGTCAAAAATAGAACTATAAGTATACAAGTCCTTGTAAGCCTATAAATCTAAACAGTAATTTAAAAATACAAATGAATAAGATTTTAAAGCAATAGGGATAAAAATATACGTTTAAATAAAAATTACCTTTTTTGTAATAAATTTAAAGCTATTAAAAATTATTTTTGGAGTATTAAATATAAAAAATTAAGTACTATGTATACTACTTTACTATTCTACTTACCTTTTTTAATGTTTTTCGTATTGATTACAGTCTTTTTTGAAAGAAGAATAGCAGCCCTTATCCAAAGAAGATTAGGTCCTAATACAACAGGGTATAAAGGTTTAGGTCAAACTACAGCAGATTTGATTAAATTATTACAAAAAGAATGGATTCTTCCTTACCAAGTAAACCGATATTTATTCTATCTTCTACCTTGCCTCCTATTTATAGTTACTTTTTCTGTATTTGCTGTATTCCCTGTACATAGCTATTGGCAAGGTAGTACTTTATGGGGAGTAATATACATTTTTTTTGTGTTGGCTATAGAAATTATATTCATTATATGTATAGGATGGTTTTCACAAAACCAATATGCCTTTTTAGCAAGTTTTCGTACTGCAGCACAAATGGTTGCCTATGAAGTTCCTTGTAGTATATGTATTATAATGGTAGTATATTTTGCAGGATCTGTTGATCTACAAACTATTTCTATACAGCAAGGCATATTTTCTTCACAAGAAATTTATTTATGGGGTATAAAGATGCTAGGCATAACTGTACATGATACAGGTGGTTTTCTAGCTTGGCACATTTTACAATGTCCATTGCTATTTTTGGCTTATATTGTATTTTTTATTACCTCCTTAGCTATTTGTAAAAGAGCTCCTTTTGATTTGCCTGAATCAGAATCTGAGTTAATTAGTGGATATCATATAGAATATACAGGAGTGCATTTTGCACTTATTATGTTTGTAGAATATAGCAATATGTTTTTAATGAGTATGTTAGGTGTTATATTATTTTTAGGTAGTTGGAATACTCCTATACCCAATATAGGAAACTATCCTTTTGCCCAATGGACAAGTGGTATTAAAGGACATTTTTCTGCTGCATTATGGGGAATATTTTGGCTTATGCTTAAAACATTTTTAATTGTATTTATTACAATATGGATACGTTGGTCATTACCTAGATTACGATATGATCAGCTCATTTTTTTTTGTTGGCATAAACTTATACCCTATAGCCTATTACTATTTACAAGTATTATAATTTGGAGCCTATTCAGTGTTTAGTCTTAAAATAATTATATCTATTTACCTTACTTATTTTAAGCTCAGATAATATTTATAGATATAATATTTTGTAAATAAAAAATTAACTGTTATATTTGTAAATATTATTACACAATAAATATAATTAATAAACTATTTTTTTAT
>CAWUJG010000019.1:0-9554 GCA_963922775.1 uncultured Cytophagales bacterium | reverse complement strand
TATACTGATAGGTGAGAAACGAGGCGAGAAAAAGGGTATACTGATAGGTGAGAAAAAGGGTATACTAATAGGCAAAAAGCGAGGCGAGATAGAGGGTGAAATAGGTAAAATTCAAGATTTCAAAAAATTAGGTATTAGTTTATCAACAATCTATAATCTAGGTTATAAACATCTTAAACATAGTCATATAAAAAGAATATTGGAAGAACAAGGTTGGACTAAATTAAACGCTTCATCAATTTTTGAGGCTCTTCAAAAAGAAAATTCTAAAATAATAGAAGAGTAATAATATAAGTTTATATACCTAATACATACTTTTGTAATACATTATTATTTACTACATAACATACTAGTTTATTGTGTTTTAGTTTTTTAACTATCATTTTTTTATCTGTATCTATAATTTTTTTTGTTAAACATTTGCCTTTTTTATCATAAATTTTTGCTGATTTTGTTGCTATGTCTATCACAATAAAATATTTATCATAAACTTGATAAATATTTTTTTTATGGTGTATATCTATATCTACTATTACTTTTCCTTCAGTATTAAGCCAGGCTACTTTTTTTTGACTCTTTCTTAAAATATACACTTGTTGTGTACATGCATCTTGCATTAAAGTAAAGGTAGATAATGCATCGGGCTTGTAAAATTTTATTTTCTTTTGAATTTGAGCTTGCATGTTTAGCTGAGTCAATATACCTTGAGCATTAATAGAAAAAATTTTTTCTCTACAAAAACATAATGTACTTTTTAATGAATTATAATATGTATGTAAAGTATGCCCTTTTCTATTCATAATTTGTAAACATCCATCTTCTTGTAAAGTAAGTAGGTAGTCTTTTGTTGATTGACGAATATGCTTTAGGGGAATTTGATATTTTTTTTTACTTTTTTTTGGATGCCATCCTTGCAACAATTTTTGATGTTGATTATACAAATAAATTTTATTTTTGGTTGTAATGGCTATCCTATATTGTTTGTTGCTATCATAATCAATTAAATTTATAGCACTAATAGGTGCGTTCTGAGGTAAAAAAAGAGGATAATTTTTTATACTATTTCCATAGTAATCTAAAATGTAAACTTTTTTTTTTGTGGCAAAAAGATATTGTATTTTCCCATTTTTATGAAAATCTATAGTAAAAAATGGGCTGATAATGTCATCATAAAGTGATTTTTTCCATAATAGATTACCCTGTTCATCTAAAAAATACAGTACATAGTTCTTGTCTTGCATGAAAAAGTATTCTATCTTTTTATTATAATGACTCTTAAGCATTTGGGGAAAAATAACTAAATCATCTTTACCTTGGTATAGTTTTTTTTTAACTAATTTTGTATTTTTTTGTATTTGTATTTTTTTTATTGTTTCTTTTTTTGGTATTTTTTTCTCTGTGTTTAACACAAGATTTGTATACCATTTTTTTTGTTCATAAAAATTCCACTGTAAAATAATTTCTTCACAAGAAGATATATTTTTTCTATTTTTTGTAGAAAATGCTTTTGGATATACATAAATATTCATATTTGCTTTAGGCAAAATATAAGGTGGATATTTTTGTTGTGCTTGAAATGTAGTATTCATTTTTTCTACTAAATAGTATTGTAAATATTGTGTTAATATCTCTTGCTTCATAGCAAAAACAATATGCTTATCATCAATAAACATGCAATATTGTGGTATAAAATGAGGATTATTGGGTTTCCATAAAATATTTTTTTTTGTATGTAAAGGGTATATGGTATGATTTAGATCTGTTTTTACTTCTTTTGGCCATAAAAAATGGGTTTCTTGCATTGCTTTTAACAGCTTATTTTTATTTTTAATCTTCCAAAGCATTATGTTTTGGTTTTGGTTAAAAGTTATACAAGCTATCTCTTGCTGCTGTTCATGCAGTATACCTTCAGGAAGTAATGCTTTTGGAGAATTTTTTTTTATGGATTGCCACCATTGTATAGCATCACTAAAGGTATAATGTATACATAAAGCTGTTTGGGGAATAATGTAAGGAAATAGTGTGCAATGTTGTGCTTTTTGATTATGAAAGGTATATAAAAAATGTTTTTCTTCTGCAGTGGTAAAACCACTGTATACTGATATATTTGGTATGATATTGAATAATTGTAAATAGCTATGCCTTGCTAAGGTAGAAGCATATTGGGGATAAGATGTATAAGGTAGGGTAGAAATATAGTTAAAGATAATTTGTAATGAGGCATTTTTTGTAGCCTGAGGTGAAAGTATGTTAATCTTAGGTTGTACAGATTTTTGCACATAGTTTAATACTTTTTTTAAAAGTATTTCCGAAGAGCTTATAATATAATACCCTTTGTAAAAACAATATATCAAATGCTGTTGTGTAGTTTTATGTATAATTTTTGTATAGTGAGTATTTCCAGTTTGTATATTTTTTTCTACTATGTATTGCTTTGTATTCCAATATATGTTTTTTTCATTTTGGTTATCTACATACATAACATAGTGATACTGTTTTTTTTCTATATGTAGTGAAATAGTAATAGGAAAATTTATACCTGAAAAAAAGTGAGGCTTGCAATAATTGGTAATATTTTTATAACACGTTTGATCTAATGCTTGCAATAGTATTAGATCTTTTGATGATTTTATGTGGTATATGGCTGTGGTATCTGGTAAAATACATTGTTCAATACTTATATGCTGTTTTTTTTTTGTGTATATATTAATATGATTGATCTTAAAAATGTATAGTAAAGCAGCCAGTAGTACTAGAAAAAAAAAGGTTTTTTTCACAATGCTGAGGTTTTATATCAAATAATTTTTTTTTCTGCTAAAAAATTTGTGTTAAAATTTCCTTGTATAAAGTCTTGATTTTCCATCATTTTAATATGAAAAGGTATGGTGGTTTTTATGCCTTCTATACATATTTCTTCTAAAGCTTGTTTCATTTTTCGTATAGCACTATATCTTGTTTCACTGCGTACAATAAGTTTAGCAATCATAGAATCATAATATGGAGGAATAGTATATCCAGGATATATATGAGTATCTAAACGTATACCATATCCACCAGGAGCATGAAAATGTTTAATTTTTCCAGGAAAAGGTCTAAAGTTATGGTAAGGATCTTCTGCATTTATTCTACATTCTATAGCATGTAATGATGATGTAGGATATTTTTTATTTTTTATGGACTCTCCATAGGCAATTAATATTTGTTCTTTAATTAAATCTGTATGGGTTACTTCTTCAGTAATAGTATGTTCTACTTGTATTCTTGTATTCATTTCCATAAAATAAAATTTTTGGTATTTGTCTACCAAAAATTCCATGGTACCTGCTCCTTCATAGCCAATAAATTGAGCTCCTTTTATTGCTGTATCACCCATTTTTTTTCTAAGTATGGTATTAATAAAAGGAGATGGGGTTTCTTCAATAAGTTTTTGATGCCTGCGCTGTATAGAACAATCTCTTTCGCCTAAATGTTGTACATTGCCATGCTGATCTGCTAAAATTTGTATTTCAATATGTCTAGGTGATTCAATATATTTTTCTATGTATATATTTGGGTTGCCAAAAGCAGCTTCTGCTTCTCTTGTAGCTTCTTGCCAAGCTTTAGCAAATTTTTTTTCTTCTTGTACTATACGCATACCTTTACCTCCTCCTCCTGCAGTAGCTTTTATTATAATGGGAAATGAGATACTTTTTGCTATATCGATTCCTTCTTTTAAGCTTAATACAACATCTTTTGATCCTGGTATAGTGGGCACACCAGCAGCTTGCATGGTTTTTTTAGCTGTAGCTTTATCGCCCATCATGTGTATAATTTTATGAGAAGGTCCAATAAGTTTAATATGGTATGCAGAGCATATTTTAGCAAATTTGGCATTTTCAGCTAAAAATCCATAGCCAGGATGTATAGCATCTGCATTGGTAAGTTCTGCAGCAGCTATAATTTGTGGGATATTGAGATAGGATTGTGTACTAAAAGGTCCTCCAATGCATATAGCTTCATCTGCAAATTTAACATGTAGACTCTGTTTATCTGTAGTAGAGTATATAGCTACAGTTTTAATATCCATTTCTTTACATGTTCTGATAATGCGTAAAGCAATTTCTCCCCTATTAGCAATGAGTATTTTTTTAAACATGGTATTAAAACTTGTTATCTAAATTATTTTTTTAGTTTGGTTCTACTAAAAATATAGGTTGGTCAAATTCTACTGGAGAAGCGTCTTGAACTAAAATTTTTACAATTTTTCCTTCTACATGTGATTCTATTTCATTAAAAATCTTCATGGCTTCTATAATGCATAGTACCTGATTTTTTTTTACCTGATCTCCCTTTTTTACAAAAGGGCTAGCCTCAGGATTTGATTTGAGATAAAAAGTACCTATCATAGGAGATTTTATGGTAATGTATTCTTTTTCTTTATTATTATCTGTAACAACTGGTTTATTTTCAGTATTTTTTGTGGAAGTAGGTGGAATACCAGATACTGTTGGATTATAATATGAAGTGGAATGATGTTTTACAGGTTTTTTTATAGATAAGGAAATATCTTGTGTTTTTATATGTACTTTTTTAATATCTAACTTGGTAATAAAATCAACGAGTTCTTTAATTTTTTGTATGTCCATAGTTTATTTTTTTATTCTTTCAATATAGTTTTGGTTTTTAGTATCAATTTTTATAATATCATCTTTTTCTATAAAAAGAGGAACTTGTATTTTTGCTCCTGTTTCTACAGTAGCCCATTTAAGTGCTTTAGTAGCTGTATCACCTTTTATTCCAGGTTCTGTATAACTAATTTTTAGCTGTACAAACTGGGGTATTTCACATAGTAAAAGTGTATTTTTTTCTCGATGAATGAGTATATCTACTTGTTCACCAGGCTTAAGCCATTGTGATGCTGAAATTTTTTCTTTAGGTATACATATTTGTTCAAAGGAGTTGGTATCCATAAAGTAGTAGTCATTATTTTTTTGGTATAAAAATTGGTAGTCATTTTTTTCAATACGTGCAGGTGTTATTTTAACTCCTGCATTAAATGTTTTATCAATTATTTTTCCAGATAAAATATGCTTTAGTTTTGTTCTTACAAAGGCAGCACCTTTACCTGGTTTAACATGTTGAAAAGTAATGATAGTATAAATTTGATTGTCTAATTCAATACAAAAGCCATTTTTTATTTGATTGGTAGTAATAGCCATATCAAAATTTGTATTATTTTAGTTTTATTATTTTTAGTATTCTTCTTCTGCTTCATCTGTATGTACCAGTATGCTAGCACAACTTTCACAGGTAATAAGCATTTCTTTTCGTCTTATTTCTATAAGTCTTTGCGAGGCAATAAGGTAATTACATGTGCTACAAGCATTTTTAATTACTGTAGATACAGCATGCTGATTTTTTTCAAAATTATTTTTCCGCTTGTAGAGTGATAAAAATATAGGATCTATATTTTGTATAATACTTTCCCTTTTTTTTTGGAGTATGAGTGCTTCTTGATCATTTTCATGTATAACATTTTGCATGCTATTATCTTTACTGGCAATATTTTTTTTAAGTAGTGCAATTTCTTCTTCTATTTTTTTTATTACTATTCTTTCTGATTTGATATCTTCTAAAAAATTTTTTTCTTTTTTTTCTAAAAGTTGAATTTCAATGCTTTGAAATTCAATTTGTTCATTTACAGCATCAAGTTCTTTTTCATTTATTATATTTTTTTTTTGTTCTTCATATTTTACCAGCATTTCTTCTGCTGTTTGATATGCTATTTTATTATTTTCTTGATGTAGCTTAATTTTTTTTATTACTTCTTTTTTTTTTTTAATTTCTTCTTTATGTATTGTTATTTTTTTTTGTAATATTTTTATTTCTTCGGGAAGTTGAACATTAGCTTGAGTCAAGGTATAAGCTTGATTATCTATTTTTTGTAGTTCTAGTAAGTAGTCAAGTTCCTTTTCGGTAATGGCGTAATTCATTAAAGAAAAATTTTAAACAAAGTAAAAAATTGGGTTAGTGTTATTTGTACAGCTTTTAAATGCAATATTAATAAATTTTTTGGATAATAAATTTTTAAGTAATGTTTTAGTGTATATTTCACTTTCGTAATGGCCAATATCAGCGAGTAAAATTTTTTCTGCACGAAAATAATCATGGTATTTTAAATCTGCTGTTACATAAGCATCTACATTTTTTTGTATGGCTTTTTCTATTAAAAAACTACCAGATCCTCCACAGATAGCTATTTTTTGTATTTTTTTATCAGATTGCTTATAACGTATACAGGTAAGTTGAAGTTTTTGCTTAAGCAATGCCAAAAAATCTATTGGAAGTAAGGGTACTACTAGATTACCTATCATTCCGCTTCCTACAGTTTTATTTTCATTTGCTATAGTGAATACATCATAAACTACTTCTTCATATGGATGATGGGTAAGTAATGTTTGTATAATTTTTTTTTTTAAATATGTAGGAAAAAAAATTTCTATTCTATTTTCTTCTACAGTATGCTGTGCTTGAGTAGATTTAATATATGGATGAGCATTTTTTTTGGGTTTAAATGTACCAATGCCCTGTGTAGTAAAACTACATTCTGTATATTTACCTAAGTTTCCTGCCCCTGCTTTATAGAGCTTTTCTAATAATGGTGAAGTATCTTTTTGTGGAATAAATGTAGTAAGCTTACATAAAGTATTTTTTTGAGGAAGAAGAATTTCTAAATTTTTTAGGCCTAACTGCTGGGCTAATTGTTTATTAACACCTTGGTATATCTTGTCCAGGTTGGTATGTATTGCATATAATACTAAATTATGCTTTATTGCTTCAATAATTATTTTTTCTTCTTCATTTTTTCCTGTAATACTTTTTATGGGATTAAATAATATGGGATGATGTGCTATAATTAGATTACACTGTTTTTGTTGAGCTTCTACTATAATTTTTGTTGTAATGTCTAGACATATTAATACATTTTTAACTTTTTGCTCTATATTACCTACTAAAACTCCTGTATTATCATATGGTTCCTGATAGGCTAAAGGAGCTATAGTTTCTAAGTAATGGAGAATATCTTGAATAGTTGTCATGTTTGATTTCGTGTTATTTTGCATATTCTGGCTTATAATTTGGGTATGATTCTTTAGGAATAGGAGTATTCATTTTGGGTATTTTGGGTTGGTATATTTTGAAACATTTTTTATAAAATATATACCATAGTCCTAAGGCTAGGGTTGCAAGAAATAAAATTCCCCCACTTATAATAGGGAGATAGTTTAGTACTTTTTTATGTTTTTTTATTATTACTCCAGTATATATACTCCAGGGAAGTAATAAAATTATTTCAATTTCAAATACTAAAAATAGTATAGCAATAAGATAGTAGGTAATGGGAAATTGGTAAGATAAATTTTTTTGTGCGTATTCTCCTGATTCATATGTAATTTTTTTCATTGGGTTGGGACTACTTCTTTGCCAAGAAAAAGCAGTAATTTTAATAAAAAATATTAGTATACTTCCTGCTATTAAAAATAAAAATATATTATCCATATGGTTATTAGGTTGTTTCGAGTAAAAATGTTTTTTGTAAATCAACTATATTAGGATATTTTTTTTTTAGGTATGCCAGTTTTTCTGGGTCTGTATATGGTTTTTTTGTACTATTGTTTTCTGAATATGATTTGTGCTTTAGTTGTATGTCAATGGTATATTCAAGCTGCATGTTTTTGGTAATAGCATGGATTAGACCTTTTTTATATTTCATGAAAACATGCTCTTGCATGCTGTGGGCAATTAGCAGTATAATTGTATGGCCTTGTACATTAAATTCTTGATTTAATATATCCTCTAGCATTGTATCTGTTTTATTTTCATTTTTATATTTATTCCAATGTGGTAAAATACTTGTTTTATTAAATGGTTGAGATACCCTTGGCTTATTTATTTTATCTTTTGCTTCTTGTTTGAGTTGTTTAATCTGTGGCAATTTTATTATTGCTGGTGGTTGAACTAATTTTTTAGGTATTTTATTTGTATCATTTTTTTGATCTTGTATTTCTACATTTACTTGTGATGTAGCCATTTTACTTGGTTCAGTTAACTTTTTTCCTAGCTTGCATAATGATAATAAACATATTTCTATATGTAGGCGTTGGTGTTTAGCTAAAGTATAATCGATAATACTTTTATGAACTGTATTTAAACTTTCTAGTAAGAAAAATTCTGAAAGCTGTTTAGCTTGTTTTTCGTATTTTTGAAATATTTTTTGTGTAAAAGCAAATAATATTTTTGTTTTTAGATCTCTACACACAAAAAGGTTTCGAAAATGTTCTCCTAAGCCTTGTAAAAAAGTTTTACCATCAAAGCCTTTAGCATAAACTTCATTATATATAGCAAATACTTGTGCTATATTTTGTGTATAACATGCTTTTGTAATGTCAAGATAATATTCATAATCTAAGATATGCAAGTGTTCTGTTGTATTTTTGTATGTAATGGCTTGCTTATGTTCGCTATAAGCTAATATAAGATCAAACATAGAAAGTGCATCACGCATGGCCCCATCAGATTTTTCTGCTATAAGGTATAGAGCAGCCTCATTGTAGGTGATATGGTTATCTTGTGCAATTTTAATAAGTTGTTGTACGATATCCTGTGGTTGTATACGGCGGAAGTCAAATATTTGACATCGGGATAGTATTGTAGGAATAATTTTATTTTTTTCAGTAGTAGCTAAAATAAAAAGTACATAAGGAGGTGGTTCTTCCAACGTTTTTAAAAAAGCATTGAAAGCAGCATTAGAAAGCATATGTACTTCATCTATAATATAAATTTTATATTTTCCTTCTTGCGGTGCATAGCGTATTTTTTCTACTAAACTTCGTATATCATCCACAGAATTGTTAGAAGCTGCATCGAATTCATAGATATTTAATAGACGTTGCTCTTGAAATGCTTTGCAATATTTACAATTACCACATGCTTCTATATTAGAAGTAATATTTTTGCAATGCATTGTTTTAGCTAATACACGGGCACACGTGGTTTTACCTACACCTCTTGGTCCACAAAAAAGTAAAGCATGTCCTAATTTTTTTTCTTTAATAGCATGTTGGAGTGTTGTGGTAATATGGCTTTGTCCTAAAATATCTTTAAACAAGTACGGACGGTATTTTCTTGCTGATACTTTATATTCTTGCATATTGCGAATGATTTACTTATGGATTGATTTCTATATTATACAATATTAAAAAGAAATAATGGACATTATTGAATATTTTTTCGATAAAAACTGAAAATAAAGATGCTAAATTTAGTGTTGGTAATTGATGAACGTATATTTATCAAAAATTTTTTAAGGTAAAAAAGTTCAAGAAATGCTAACATCTAATTTGGGAAAGGCCTACTTAAGAAATACTAATGTAATTATAGATTATTTTGGATGGTAAACTGCTCCAATCAACTTGTGTTTTTTAAAACTAATAGAGATTATTATTATTCAATAATAATTGGACTCTCTTTTTGAAGAGCCTCAAAAATTGAGGCTGAATTTAGTTTATCCCAAC
>CAWUJG010000018.1:0-13145 GCA_963922775.1 uncultured Cytophagales bacterium | reverse complement strand
TTTCTTCCTCCTGTTCTATTTTTTCCTTCTGTTTTCTTTCTTCCTTCTGTTCTATTTCTTCCTCCTGTTCTGTTTCTTCCTTCTGTTCTGTTCTGTTTTTCTTCTTTCTTTTTGCTTCTAAAGTAATTTTATCATTCTCAGTTTTAAACTGAGCAATAGCATATTTATAGTTTACATCATTTTGCTTTTGGATATTTTTTTTTGCTTTTATAAATTTACTTGGCAGTTTTTTTTTATACAGTACTCTATTACAAGAATAGAAGTTAGTACAGAAAAGAACTGCTAGAATAATAGCAGCTTTAAAAATATTTTTACTTTTTTTCATGATAAAAAGCAAATCTACTAAAAATTATTGAAGAATTTTTAAAGATTTAATCAAACCAATTTGATATTATAAATATTTAAGTCTTTTTTATGGTGATAGCTCAATTTTTGAAAATAAAAGCAATGGCTTTTCTAAAATATGATTACCTGGTAAAGTGACACCAGAGTCTATATCCAACCACGTTGTTTTACATAATAACATATTTTGTAACTTTTTGCTTGTATCTGGTAAAAATGGTGCTGCTAAAATAGCTACATAATGAATAATTTGTATGCAAATATGCAATATACTTCCTGCCCTTTGGTAATTTTTTTGTTTAATAGATTTCCATGGTGCAGTATCTGCTAAATATTTATTGCCCAGATGTGCTAGTTCCATAATATAGGATATCCCTTCACGAAATTTATATTGCGCTATAGCTTGACTTATTTTTTGAGGTATTATTTTATAATGTTGTATAACTTCTTTATCTTGAGAAGTTAGTTCAGATAAAAAAGGAACTCTTCCTTCAAAGTGTTTATGTACTAGTGTAAATGTACGATGTACAAAATTGCCTAAGTTGGCTACTAGTTCATTATTATTTTTATCTTGAAAATCCTTCCAAGTAAAATCATTATCCTTAGTTTCAGGTGCATTAGCACAAAGTACGTAACGCAAAACATCCTGTTTTTCTGGAAATTTTTTGAGGTAATCTTCTAGCCATACAGCCCAGTTTTGGGATGTTGAAATTTTTTTTCCTTCTAAATTTAGAAATTCATTAGCTGGCACATTTTCAGGTAAAACATAATCTCCATGTGCTTGGAGCATGGCAGGGAATATAATACAATGAAATACGATGTTATCTTTTCCTATAAAATGTACTAATTTTGTAGATTTATTTTGCCAATAATCTTTCCAGTTTTTTCCTTTTTCTTCTGCCCAAACTTTTGTTGCTGATATATAGCCAATAGGTGCATCAAACCAAACATACAACACTTTTTTTACATTTGTATCTATTTTGACCTCTACTCCCCAATTTAAATCACGTGTAATAGCTCTTGGAGATAATCCAGATGTTAACCACGATTTACATTGACCGTAGACATTTTTTTTCCAATGTTTTTCTCTTTCTAAGATCCATTCTTGAAAGAAACTCTGGTATTGATTTAAAGGAAGATAGGCATGTTTTGTCTTTTTCATTACAGGTTTTTTGCCACTTAACATAGATTGAGGCTCTAAAAGATCTTGTGGGTTGAGTGATTTTCCACATGATTCACACTGGTCACCATAGGCTTTTTTGTAATGACAATGGGGGCAAGTTCCTTGAATATACCGATCTGCTAAAAATTGTTGGTTTTTTTCATCAAAAAACTGTTCACTTTCTTGTAATATTAATTTATTTTTTTGCGCTAAATGTGTATAAAATTTTTGGGATAATTGGTGGTGTCTTTGATCTGAAGTACGAAAAAAAATGTCAAAGCTGATGCCAAAATTTTCTAAGGCTTTTTTATTACGTTCATGGTAATGATCTACTACTGCTTGCGGTGTTTTTTTTTCTTTTTTTGCTTTAAGTGTGATAGGAACACCATGTTCATCAGATCCACTGACAAAAACTACGTCTTTATTTTTTAAACGTAAGTATCGAGCATAGATATCTGCAGGAAGATATACTCCCGCCATATGGCCTATATGGATAGGACCATTGGCATAGGGAAGGGCTGCAGTGATGGTGTATTTTTTAGACATATAAAAAATTCAGACAACAAAGAATTTAAATAATCATTTTTTATTTTTTTTACGCTCTGCAGCCTCTTTCATGGCTTTTTCAAGCATTTGCTTAAAATTTGACTTTTTTTTCGGATTTGACCTGTACATTCTTTTATTAATTTCTAGTTTTTGTCTAATTTTTTTTTCATCTACAGATTTTTTAATTAAACTTTGTTGTAAAAATGTAATCATATTGGCCACAAAATAATAGAAGCTTAAACTGGCTGGAAATGAGTTTAAAACAAACATAAACATTATTGGCATCATATAAGAAACCATCTTCATGGGCCCTTGTGCTGTGCTAACTTGATTATTAGACCATGTGTATAGAATAGTAGAACCTGTCATTAAAATGGTGAATAGACTGACATGGTCTCCGTAAAATGGAATTGTAAAAGGTAATGTACAAATACTGTCGTATGTAGAAAGATCATTTGCCCAAAGAAACCCCTCCTGACGAAAAGCAATGGTATTGGGAAAAAAGTTGAATAGGGCAAATAAGATAGGAATTTGCAATAACACCGGAATACAGCCACTTAAGGGGTTAATACCCATTTCGCGATAGAGCTGCATTTGCTCTAGCTGAATCTGCTGCATATTACCTTCATGCCTTTTTTTAATGTCATCTAAGGCAGGTTTTAAAGACTTCATTTTAGACATGGAAATATAGGATTTATAAGATAAAGGCAGTAAAATGATTTTTATGATAAGGACTAATACTATAATTAATATGCCATAATTGGTGATAAACTGGGCTAAAAAATCAAAAATAGGCATAATTACTAACTGATTAAACCATTTTATAACTGGCCAGCCTAAATAAACATTGCGTTCAAATCCTTTAGCTACCTTTTTCATAATTTTATAATCATTGGGGCCAAAGTAAAACTGCAGTTTTTCTCCTTGTGTAGATAGGTCTTGTGTAGATAAATCTAAAACTATGTCTGTAGTTTTTAAAAAAGTATCATCAGATTGTGGTATAGTAGTAAGCTTTGCTTTAGAAAAGCCATTTTGGGCTAAAATGGCAGCAGAAAAAAATTTTTGCTTTGTATTTACCCAGTGTAAATTATGGACATTTCTTGTTTTGTTTTCAGTAGCAGAAATACCTAAATCATTAAAGGAATCATCTTGTAAACTGTAGTTGATAGTGGTTTTTGTTTTACTTTCTTCTATATTTTTTTCAATTCTTTTTACTTTGTTTTTCCAAAAAAATTGTGCTTTTTGTGTATGGTGTTTGTCTTGACCAGTCATTTTTACTACATAACCTAAAGTATAATCATTTTTTTTTAATGTATAAGTGTACTTAAGTATAGCTTGAGGAGATAAGGGTAACTCTAAAGTTAATGTTTGTGTACCTTCTTTATCTACCTCAACAACTCCTTGGTTAGCAACATGAAAAAAATGTTGATTTGTATTAATATTTTGTATAGGTGTAGATATCTTTAGTTCCATATGGCTGCTTTGGTTATCTATTAAAACTAAAGGGTCTTTTAAATATGTTTTATATTGTTTTAACCACACTTTTTTTATTTTCCCTCCATGAGTAGAAATAGTTACTTGCATCATATTATTTTCTAATATATATTCTTTAGTCTCTTTTTTTTTATTTGCCTGAGTAGCAGTAGATGGAGGTATACAAGGCTTATCAGTAGGAGGTATATATTGGGCTTGAGGTAATACAGTCGTAGTAGTAGGTGGTTGGTTTTGAACCTGTTTTGGTGGTTTAGGAGCAAAAAAATACATGTAAATAATAAGCAAAAGGGAGATTAAGGTTAGCCCAACAGCTTTTTGAGTATCTATTTGATTTGCCATAGTAAAGTAATGATGTTATTTAAATCTCTTTATTTGTATTGTTGTGACAAAAAAGTATGTCAGTTTTTGCAAGATAATAATATAGTATGTATAAATTGAATGAATAAAGGATGGGGATTAAGTACTGTACTTTTATATTCCGGGTGAAACTGTGTACCAATAAAAAATGGATGATGAAAAATTTCTACAATTTCTATCAGTTTATTTTCAGGATTAATACCTACAGCTTGCATGCCTTTTTGTTCAAACTGTGCAAGGTATTTATAGTTAAACTCATAGCGATGTCTGTGTCTTTCTTTAATATTTTCTTTTTTATATGCTTGCCAGGTTTTGGTATGTTTACGTAGTGCACATGGGTGGGCTCCTAAACGCATACTTCCTCCTTTGTGGATAATATTTTTTTGTTTTTCCATCAAGTCAATTACAGGATATGGCGTTTGAGGGTCATATTCTGTAGAAGAAGCATTTTTCCATCCTAATACATTTTGTGCAAATTCTACTACTGCACACTGCATACCCAAACATATCCCTAAAAATGGGATATGATTTTCACGTACATGTTTAATTATACGTATTTTACCTTGAATTCCTCTATTGCCAAATCCTGGAGCTACAATAACTCCCTCTAATAAAGGAAAATGTTGGTCTATATATTCTTTATTTATTTTTTCTGCATCCAAAAAATGGATGTTTATTTTACATTTTAAATGCATTCCTGCATGGCATAAAGCTTCTGTAATAGATTTATAAGCATCTGGTAGTATAGTGTATTTGCCTACAATACCCACATGTATAGTATGAGAAGGATGGTAATAATGCTGAAGCAGTTTATCCCATTTGTTCATGTTTAATGGCTTGTACTTAGAAAGAGAAAGTTTCTCTAGTACTCTTAAATCAAACCCTTCTTTATGCAATGATAATGGAACAGCATAAATAGTATCTACATCTTTAGCTTCAATAACATCTTGTTTAGCCACATTACAAAATAGGGAAATTTTTTGACGTATGGAAGGTGTAATAGTATGCGATGTACGACAGATAAGGATATCAGGTTGAATACCTGTTTCTAACAGTTTTTTTACACTATGTTGTGTTGGTTTTGTTTTGATTTCTTGTGTAGAATGAAGATAGGGTAAGAGTGTTAAATGTATAACTAAACAATTTTTTTCCCCATATTCCCATTTGACTTGCCTAATAGCTTCAATAAAAGGTAAAGATTCAATATCGCCTACACACCCTCCTATTTCTGTAATAATAATGTCTAAATTTTGTTGTTCTAAATCAAAAATACATTGTTTAATTTCATCTGTTATATGAGGAATTACTTGTACTGTTTTACCCAGATAATCTCCTCTTCTTTCTTTGGTAATAACATGATGATATACTTTTCCAGTAGTAGTATTATTGGCTTGTGTAGTAGTAATATCTAAGAATCGTTCATAATGTCCTAAGTCTAAATCTGTCTCTGCACCATCATCAGTTACAAAACACTCACCATGTTCTATAGGATTCATAGTTCCTGGATCAATATTGATATAAGGATCCAGCTTTTGGATGGTAATACGGTATCCTCTAGAGAGGAGTAGACGGCCTAAAGAAGCGGCTATGATGCCTTTACCCAATGAAGAAGTAACGCCACCTGTAACAAAAATATGTTTAATTACTGGCATAGCATAAATAATAAAGACATAAAACGAAAAAAAATAATCTTAATGTATGCAATGTATAGTGGATATCTATGGTATGTTAAAGTATGAAGTTATAAAAATTTTATGAGAAGCAGGTGTTATTATTAATAATAATATTTGATGAAGTAGTTGTCAATTGTACTATATTATGCAAATACGGTATATTTTATGTTGTTATAGGCAGTAAAAAATATAAAAAAAGATATAGGTATGTAAACTTATATATTGTGTGTCTCTACTAAGTTATTTAGTTTTTCATTTAGTATCAAGTAGCATGTTAATACAGCGTGAAGATAAAATTAAAATAGGCTAAGAAAGAAAAGTGGGTAGTTGGTATTTTATAAATGTTGAAATATTTTTATTTTCTGCAATACGATGATCTTTGTTAAGACAGTCAGCAAAGATAACTAGTAATTGATTATATCTTTCTAACAAAATGGTATATTTTTCTTCTATGGAATGATATAACCCATCATCAAAGTAGTATACAGTCACATCTTCTTCTACTTCATAGGTAGGTTCTATACTAGGAAAATCAACTGAAAAATCATAAAAAATTACATGACCCAAGTGTTGAATAAAGTTTGCTTTTAGCAATTTAGAACGAAAACGGTTATATAAGGTGTGTCTACTTATACCCAATTTTTGGGCTACCCAGCTTATTTTATATCCACTATTGCGTATTGCTTTTTCTATTATTTTTCCTTGATGTATTGTTTCACATTGTGCCATGATATTTAAAAATAGCAACAATATAGCGTTAGTTTTTTGACATTTTTCTCACCCAATCAAATTTTTATGTACAAAATACTACATTTTGTATTCTAAAAATACACTTTTAGTACAAAAATACATAAAAAAATAGATAATTTTTTTTAAAAAATTATTTTAAATTTCCCTAAATTAGAAAAGTTATCTGAATTATATTTTTTGTCTTATAAGTTTGCTTTTAATCTATCAAATCTATTGATAATAATAAATTTTTTGGTATATTTAAAGTATCTTTATACAATTTCACATATGCGAGAGTAGCTCAGCTGGTAGAGCACAACCTTGCCAAGGTTGGGGTCGCGAGTTCGAATCTCGTCTCCCGCTCCAAAAATATTTACCGGGATGGTGGAATTGGTAGACACGCAAGACTTAAAATCTTGTGAACTTTGGTTCGTGCGGGTTCAAGTCCCGCTCCTGGTACAATATAATTACATATTTACTATACATTTTGCATAATGGCTTAAATCCTGATAAAATTCCTCAACATATTGCTATTATTATGGATGGAAATGGTAGATGGGCACAGAAAAAGGGTTTGAATAGAACTGTAGGTCATCAGAAAGCAGTAAAAAGCATTAAGTCTGCACTACATGGATGTATAGAGCTTTCTATTCCCTATCTTACTTTATTTGCATTTTCTCAAGAAAACTGGCAAAGGCCTCAGCAAGAGATAAACTTTTTAATGGATTTGTTTGTATCCATTATACAACAAGAGCATAAAAATATTATACAGCAAGATATAAAGGTCAATATAATTGGTGAAATAAAAAAATTGCCTTTAAACTGTCAGGAAGCTCTACATTATATTGTAGAAGCTTCTAAAAATAATAGCAAAATATGCCTTACCTTTGCCATTAGCTATAGTGGTAGGTGGGATATTCTTGAAGCTATAAAACAAATAGTATTGGATATTGGTCAGAAGAAATTAGATAGTAAAAGCTTGTGCGAAAACAAATTCGCATCATATTTGCAATCAGCAAATTTACCAGATCCAGATTTAATTATTCGGACTAGTGGGGAAACACGCGTCAGCAATTTTTTGCTATGGCAAATGGCCTATTCTGAAATTTATTTTTGTAACATTTTTTGGCCTATGTTTCGTAAAAAACATTTGTTACAAGCCATTGGTTTTTACCAGAAAAAAGAAAGGAGGTTTGGTAAGGTATAATAATGTGTCGTGTTTATGGTTTTATTATTTGTAGATTTTCTGCTTTATAATAAGCAGTTAACATGTTTTAATGCTTTTAATATCATTCCCTTCATTTGGTTTGTTCTACACAGGATCTACATCTACTATAAACTTTATTTGCTTATTCATTATGCTTCTTTGCTGTAATATTTGCTGAATTTTTATTTTTGTATTGTTGTTACCTTTACTTTTTTTATATTTAATTGTAATTTCCATGCTATAGTTATTTTTAAGTTTTGCAATTACGGATTTTTGTGGGCCTAATACCATTTTACCCCACTGTTGAGCCAATATAGTATATAATTTTTCGGCCTCTATTTGTGCTATAGACTGTTGGATATGTTGTATAGATATTTTTATGAGTCGAACAAAAGGTGGATATATGTATTTTTGTCTAGCTATAATCTCTTTTTTGTATAAGCCTATATAGTTATGATGTTTAATATACTGTAATACATCATGTTGAGGATTAACTGTTTGAATAATTACCTTACCACTATGTCCTGCTCTTCCTGCACGTCCACTTACTTGTACTATACGCTGAAAGCAGTGTTCATAAGCCCTAAAATCTGGAAAATGTAGAAATCGATCAATATCTAGAACACCTACAAGGGCTACATGGCTAAAGTCAAACCCTTTAGTAACCATTTGTGTACCTACTAAAATATCTGTATCCTTACGTGAAAAAGTTTTTATTATATTTTCAAACATTTTTTTTTTTCGTGTTGTATCTAAATCCATCCGGGCAATATGTGCTTTTGGCCATTTCTCTTTGAGAAGGCTTTCAATTTTTTCTGTACCAAAATGATTAAAATATAGTGTAGTAGCATTACACGCTGTACATTTATGCATAGGATGTATCTGATATCCACAGTAGTGGCAGCATAGCATACTTTTTTGTTGATGATAGGTAAGATATACAGCACATTGTATACACTTTGCAGTCCAACTACACACTGCACAATGGTAGTATGGCGCATATCCTCTTCTATTTTGAAAAATAATTACTTGCTGCTTAGCAGCTAAAGTTTTTTCTATAGCTACATTGAGTTCTGGGGAAAGAATAAAATTTTGAATATGATTTTTATATACATGGATATTTTGCAAGTAAATATGGGGTAAAGATGCATTTCCATATCTTTTTTTTAGTGCCACATAGCCATATTTTTTATTTTGACTATAGTAAAAACTTTCTATACTGGGCGTAGCAGAACCTAATAAAACTTTGGCTTTATGGTATTTGGCCAGCATTGTACTGGAGTCTCTTGCATGATATCTGGGAGATTTTTGTTGTTGCTTATAAGATGTTTCATGTTCTTCATCTACTATTACTAAACCTAGTTTGTTGAATGGTAGAAATATGGCAGATCGTACTCCTACTATTACATTGTACCTGCCTTTATGTAGACCTTGCCATGTCTGTATTTTTTCTTTGTCTGTATGTCGTGAATGATATACCCCTAACATAGGGCCAAAGTATTTTTGTAACCGTTCTACTAGCTGTGTAGTTAATGCTATTTCTGGAAGCAAGTATAGTACCTGTTTTTTTTTTTTTAGTGTATCATATATAAGTTGAATATATATAGCTGTTTTTCCACTTCCTGTAATGCCGTGCAATAAAACTATATTTTTTTTTTCTGTATTATATTGTTTGCTAATTTCTATATATGCTTTTTGCTGTGGTGGAGTGAGTACCATAGCTTTTGGCAGATGAAAAGTTGTAGAAGGGATATCTGCCAATATTTCTTTTTCTACAAAAATTTTTTTTTTAATTAATGTTTGTAACGACCCTTTAGAAACTCCTTTTTCTACTAATACTTTTTTTTCTACAGCATTTTTCTTTGTATCACAAATAAATTCTAAGGAAACTATCTGAATATATTGTAGTAATACATCTAGTTGTTTGGGGTATTTTTCTAGCTGGGCATATGTCTCTTGAAGCTTTTTATCATCTTTAGTATAAGATTCAGCAAGGTAAACTACCTTGCATGTAGAAGGAAAAAAATATTTTTGTAGCGAATGGGTAATTCTTATTTTTTGTTGTATAAACATCGAAAACTCAAGTATAGTACTATTATGCATGGCCATGTTTTGCATCCATTCCTGATAAGGCATAGCCTCACATTTGTCTAGTATATCTATCAAAGGTTTTTCTTCTGGAAGTACTTTTTGATATGCAGGGTTTTTTTTGACATAAAAATCAGTACAGGATTTAATATGTATAGGAAACGCTGCCTTTACTACTTCACCTAGAGGGGTCATATAATATTGTGCTACCCATTTTAAAAATACAAGTTGTAGGGTATTCATGAGTGGAAAAGAAGAGAACACCCCTAGTATAGGCTTAATCTTAAATCTATTTTGACTGATATGTCCTATACTATATACTATACCAACATATATTTTTTTTCCTAAAGGTACTATAACACTATGGCCTATTTTTAGCATTGATAACCAATTATCTGGAATAGTATAGTACAAAGGTTTATCGATAGGCACAGGTAAAATTACATGGGCTAATTGTACTTTTTTAGACATCAATTAGAATTTAGATAAAGTATAAGGGTATTTTCCTTGAAAAAGGAAGGAAACCTTACCAGTTAAAACAATTTTGCTATATTTTATTTCATGTGTAACAGATTTTCTATATCTATGATACGTCACAGTAACTTGTCCACCTGGAGTAGTAACTAGTGTAGGGCTTTTTGTACCATATTTTTGTGCGCTTACTAGCGCTGCTGCTATAGCTCCTGTACCACAAGAAAGTGTTTCAGCAAAAACACCATTTTCATAGGTGCGTAATTTGATATGATTATTATTTATGTACTGTACTACATTAAAATTATGATGTAATATATCCTTTTTCACCATATGTTGATAACCAGCGTACAAGTTATAATCAGATAAATTATTAGTAAAAGTAATGTAGTGCTTAGCACCATTATGTACAATATATCCATGAGAATATGTTACTATTTTAGGATTACTTTCTACTATAAGATGAATATTTTTTTTAGTATCGATATGGGCATAATAAGGTTTATTTTGGTGTATAAATTGGGTTTGACAGGATATTATTTTGAGTTTTTGAGCCAAATGAACAGCACAGCGTGCCCCATTACCACACATGCTTAGGCTGCCATCAGGGTTATAAAATAGCATTTCAAAGCTATAGTTATTATGATGAGCTAAAAATATAAGTCCATCAGCACCTATACCAAAATGCCTCTGACACATGGTTTGGCAAAGTTTTTCTACTGATATGTTTTTGCAGATATTTGAAAACCTATCATCTATTAAAATAAAGTCATTACCTTGGGCATGATATTTAAAAAAGGAGATATACATGGAACTGAGAAAAATAGTATGTCATTATACATATTATAGTATTATTCATTAAGAATTAATACTATCATTTAAAAAAATTTTTTGTCTATCTATTATATGCTTTTTACAGACTAAATTTTTTTTATAATATTTTTATGTCATTTTAGAACTTTATATGTATTTTTTGATAATATATATACATTAATTAAAGGATCTAATTGTTATATTTGTAGATTATTTTTTAAACCTTAAAATGTCAGCATCACAACAATCCGTTGTCATAAAAAATATTGACAATCCTTTTGAAACAATGATGCTTCAGTTTGATGAAGCAGCAAAAGTTATAGGATTAAATGAAGAAATTTACCAATTGCTTACAAAGCCAATTAAACAAATTGTTGTTTCACTGCCCATTAGTTTAGACAATGGAAGTGTAAAAGTGTTTGAAGGATATCGTGTAATACATTCTAATATATTAGGTCCATCTAAAGGAGGTATAAGGTATAATCAACATGTACACTTAGATGAAGTAAAGGCACTTGCTGCTTGGATGACCTGGAAATGTGCTGTAGTAGACATACCCTACGGAGGAGCTAAGGGTGGTATAAAGTGTAATCCGAAGCAAATGTCATTAGATGAAATTGAGCGTCTTACAAGAGCCTATACATTGGCTATGCTTGATATTTTTGGTCCTAAAAAAGATATACCTGCTCCAGATATGGGTACTGGTCCACGAGAAATGGCTTGGATTATGGATGAATATGCTAAAGCCTTTGGTTCTACAGAACATGCTGTAGTTACAGGTAAACCCATAGTATTGGGCGGATGTTTAGGCAGAATAGAAGCAACAGGAAGAGGAGTAATGATTGCTACATTGGCAGCTCTTAATAAACTGAAACTTAATTCATATAATGCTACTATAGCTATTCAAGGTTTTGGCAATGTAGGTTCACATGCAGCAAATTTGCTTATGGAGCGAGGTAGTAAAATAGTAGCTATTAGTGATATTTCAGGAGCATATTATAATAAAAATGGTATTAATATAGCTTTAGCCATAAAACATGCTAGCAATAACCAAGGTAGTTTAGAAAAATTTTCTGCTGCTGATAAAATTACTCCTGAAGAGCTATTATCTTTACCAGTAGATGTGCTTATACCTGCAGCTAAAGAAGAAGTAATTACACAAAAAAATGCCCATAAAATACAGTCTAAGCTTATAGTAGAAGGAGCTAATGGCCCTACATCTGCTACTGCAGATAAAATTATTCATGAAAAAGGTACTATAATAGTTCCAGATATTTTAGCCAACGCAGGAGGAGTAATTGTGTCTTATTTTGAATGGATTCAAAATAAAATGGGATATTCTTGGAGCCTAGAACGTATAAAAAGAAGATCAGATAGAATGATGCAAGAATCATTTGAAAAAGTATATAGTAAGGCAAGAGAGCAAAAAATATCTTTACGTATAGCAGCATATAGCTTAGCAATAGAAAAGATTGCCAAAACATATCGATATAGAGGAAAATTTTAATTACAGTTAAATATTATAATGCGTATTCACAAAGAAGGAAAAAATGTTATTTTTTGCACAGTTATTTTACTATTAATTAGTAATTTAATTATATATTCTGTAGCCATCCATATTCTAATACAATCATTTTACACTCTATTTTCTGTATTTTTCTTGTTGTGGATATTATATTTTTTTCGTAATCCGCCAAGAGAGTGCATCAAGCAAGATACAAGTATTATTGCTCCTGCTGATGGCAAGGTAATTGCTATCAAAAAAACATATGAAGAAGAATATTTTAGAGAGTACAAAATAAAGATAAGCATATTTATGTCTCCCTTCAACATACATGTCAACAGAAATCCTATATCTGGAGTTGTAAAATATTGCAAATACCATCCTGGAAAGCATTTAATTGCTTTTCATCCTAAATCTAGTATTAAAAATGAAAGAACTACCACAGTAGTAGAGCAAGGTAATTTTGCTATAATGTATAGACAAATAGCCGGTTTATTAGCCAGAAGAATTAAAATATATATAAAAAAAAAAGACCCTGTGATACAGGGTAAAGAATTTGGTTTTATTAAATTTGGTTCAAGAGTAGATGTATTTTTACCCCTCAATGTAGATATAAAGGTCAAGTTAAACCAAAAAACAAAAGGTGGAATTACTATTTTAGCTGAAAAAAAACCTCAATAATTTTTTTTATTATATTATTTTTCTTATATTTGTAAATATTATTACACAATAAATATAATTAATAAACTATTTTTTTAT
>CAWUJG010000017.1:0-17779 GCA_963922775.1 uncultured Cytophagales bacterium | reverse complement strand
CATATTTCAGCTTTTATGCTGAAATATGAATCTTTTTTTTAAAAGCAATTTATTTCCTATCCAAGTAGCAACAATTGTAGAAGTAAGTGTACCTGTAGAAAATTTTTTATCTCCAATAGCATAATGTTTAAGCGTTTTTACCTTACGGCCTGCTCTAAGGCCAAGAATGAGGTTACAGCTTAAAAAAATGATGAATAATATAAGATCAAGATTTAGCATAAATAAGGAATAGTTTTAAATAATTGTACTTTTAAAGTTTTATATAAAATATAATATATAAAATATTTTAAATAGAAGATTATTGATGGATAGTTTTTTATTTTATATTAGTTGAGATAAAAACTATGGTCTATAAAATAAAAAAGCACAAGTGTAGGGTACCTGTGCTTTGGGGGAAGGTTTTATTGTATTTTTTTATACTGGCTTTTTTTCTTGAGTTTTATCAGTTTGTTTTGATTGCTCTTTTTTTTCAATTTTAGTCAGAAATTTTTTTTCTGAAATGAATTTAGGATAATCTTTCATACATTGGTCAAGTTGATTTTTATTGATTTTATCTGATGAAAATAGATTTATACAGTTATTTTTTTTTATTTCATTTGTTTGTGTAGCTATAAGTTCATTATTTTTTTTAAACATTAACATGATTTTTTTTCTATCAATATCTTTTTCTTTTTTCTTTTTTTTGTCTTCTTTGTCATTAACTAAATAGTAAAATACTTGAGGTATTGCACAAAATGCTGGCAATGCTTGTATTTGATAATAATATTTTTTTGTAAAAGGAATTTTTTCTTCAGAAAATTTACTGCTAAATTTTTTTATCGTTACGTTTCTCATTTGTCTGTTGTTTATGATTTTTTTTCCCATTTGTACAAATCTGTGATTTACCATTGTTTTAATATTATTGTTTTCTTTTTCAATATTATATTTCATTTTTTTGCAGCTAAAATTAATAGATGCTAGCATCAAAACAAGTATTATTTTTTTCATCAAATTTTAACAAATTTTAATTAGTTAATTGCTTTTATTTTTTGGTTCAAAATTTTCAATTCTTCATCAAGCAATTGAATATCATTATTTAATTTTTTGTTTGTAGGAGAAAGATAAAATGCAACACTGCCTAATATTATACCAGATGCTATACCGGGAATAACAAAATTTTTTTTTTCCGATAGTTGGCTATTCACATTACTAAACCTCCTTTGCACTACATTTCTCATTTGTCTATTTTGTATGAATTTTTTCCCCATTTGTACAAATCTTTGATTTACCGTTGTTTCAATATTATTATTTTCTTTTTCAATATTATATTTTGTTTTATTACAACTTATAGTAGCTATTAAACATGTAGTGGATAAAATAATTTTTTTTTTCATATTTTTTTAAAATTTAAAAGTTATAACTTAAATTTAATAAATTTTTTGATTAAAAATCAAATTGTTGAAAATTAATTTTTCTAATTCTATTTGAAAATAAATTATAAATTAAATTTGAATTTCTTTCAAGGCATTTTTATAAGTATTTAAAGCTCTATTTCTTGCTTGTTTATGTTCTACTATGGGTTTAGAATATTCTTTTGTTTTATAATTAGGACACCACATTTGTATGTATTTTTCCTGAGGATCAAATTTTTTAGTTTGTAGATATGGATTAAAAATTCTGAAATAAGGCGCTGCATCACATCCTGAACCTGCTGCCCATTGCCATCCTCCATTGTTAGAAGCTAATTCATAATCCAATAATTTTTCTGCAAAATATTTTTCTCCCCATCGCCAATCAATTAGCAAATGTTTAGTCAAAAAGCTAGCAGTAATCATACGTACACGATTATGCATATATCCTGTTTGGTTTAATTGATTCATCCCAGCATCTACTATAGGATAACCTGTTTTGCCTTGGCACCAAGCTTGGAAATAATCTTCATTATTTTCCCATTGTATTTTGTCATATTTAGCTTTAAAAGCATTGTTTACTACATGAGGGAAATGCCATAAAATCATCATAAAAAAATCACGCCAAATAAGTTGATTTAGAAAAACTGTACTATTTTTTAAAGCTAATTGAGTAATTTTTCGAATACTTATTGTCCCAAAACGTAGATGAACACCCAAAAGACTGGTGCCTAAAACAGCAGGTAAGTTACGCTGTTGCGCATAGTTTTTGACTATAGAGAGGTCAATTTTTTTTTGAGCGATGGTGTGAGTATTATTTTTTTGAAAACCAATTTGCTCGATAGGGCACAAAGGCAATGGAGGAATTTTGATGCAATGCTTTAGATAACGCAATGTAGGATAACATGTCCAATCATCTGTTATTAATTTTTGTTGCCATTTTTTGCTGTAAGGTGTAAATATTGTGTAAGGTGTTTGATCTTCTTTTAATATTTCATTTTTTTCAAAAATGACTTGGTCTTTGTAAGTCAAAAAAGGAATATTTTTTTCTGCAAAGTATTTTTTGATGGCTTGATCTCTTTGTCTAGCATATGGTTCATAATCATGATTGGTATAAACTGCTTTAATTTTATACCGACGCGATAATGCTATAAAAATATCTTTTGGTTGACCATATACAACATACAACGTGCTTTTGATTTTTTCTAAATCAGTTTTGAGTTGTTGTATTTGGCTATAAATAAAGTTTACCCTAGCATCTAAAGGATTCTGAAGATTTGAAAGGATATTTTGATCAAAAATAAATAGAGGTAAAACAGCTGTATGGTTTTTCAAGGCACAATACAATCCATGATTGTCTTCTAATCTTAAATCTCTTCTAAACCAGAATATTGTGATAGATTCATTTTTGGGTATTTTAGAAATGATGTCTATAGATGATTGTCTAATTTTTTTATACATTTTTTTACAGAAAATAGAATGATTTTTTTGTGAGAATTTTTTAAATGTATTTTTTAAAATATTTTTGTGTACTACACAAAAATTTCAGTACGTTTAGGTAGTTTTTGCGACATTTTTTATGGATTTATATCAAAAACAAAAAGAGTATTTACTAAAATCAGTACCAACAAAATATAAAAAAAAAGACTTAAAAGTAACAGAAATGCTTTTGAATGTAGGTCCTCAACATCCTTCTACACATGGTGTTTTGCGTTTAGAAGTTATCCTCTCAGGAGAAACTATTGTAGATGTAGTGCCACATATAGGATACCTTCATCGCTGTTTTGAAAAACATACTGAGCATTTGACTTATGCCCAAATTATTCCCTACGTTGATAGAACAGATTATGTTGCTGCTATGAATATGGAGCATGCTTATGTGATGGGTGTTGAAAAAATGTTAGGCTTAACAGAAAAAATACCCCAAAAAGTAGAGTACATTCGTGTACTAGTTACAGAATTGAATCGATTAGCCTCCCATTTTTTAGCGTTAGGCACTTATGGAATGGATTTAGGAGCTGTAACAGCATTTACTTGGATGATGCATGACCGTGAACATATTGTGAAACTTTTTGAATGGTTATGTGGATCCCGTTTATTATACAATTATATTTGGGTTGGTGGTTTGTTTTATGATCTACCTAATAATTTTTTAGAGAGATGTGAAGAATTGATAAAATATTTAATGCCCCAGATTGAAAAAATGGCTGTTTTTTTATTGGAAAATAAAATTTTCATTCAACGTACAGCCAACATAGGCATCTTACCGCTCAACATAGCCATCAACTATGGTGTAACAGGACCTAACTTAAGGGCTTCTGGATTAAAATTTGACTTGCGAAAAGTAGATCAATATGCTATTTATGCTGATGTAGACTTTGATATTCCTGTTGGTACAGGAGTTATGGGTACACAAGGGGATTGCTGGGATAGAACTTGGGTGAGAGTACAAGAATGTAAAGAATCTATCAAAATAATAAAACAGTGTATTGCAAGGCTGAAAAGTATTTTTCAGGGATCAGAAAATGTAGATGTCCAAAAAATGGTGCCTAAAAAAATAATACCTTCAGCGCAAGATTTATATATGAGAGCTGAAGGACCGAGAGGAGAGGTGGGTTTTTTTTTTCGTGCAGATGGTAATTCAGATGTGCCTTTACGTTGTAAAATGCGTTCTCCTTCTTTTTCAAATTTATCTGTTCTACCTGAAATAGTAAAACATGCTGATTTTGCAGATTTGATAGCTATTGTAGGTTCTTTAGATTTTATTATGGGAGAGATAGATCGATGAAAATTGTATTTTTCCCTATCATTACTGACAATCTTATTTTTTTTTTTCAATTTTTTTTATTTTTACCTTTAATTTTTTTAACTAAAAATTTATAATAATTAATTTTTTAACTTTTAATAACTATTCCATGAAAAAAACCATTTTATTTTGTACAGCTTTATTATGGATATCTTGTAATCGATATAAAAATAATATTCAAATAGAAAAAATTAAGGTTGATACTCTTTTTTATAGTACAAACAATAGTAAAAATAAAAGACAAAGAATGAAATACTTTAATCATATGCTAGATTTTTTAAAAAAAAATGAATCTATTGAATTTAGTGAAATTTTGGAAAATACTAAAAGTAAAAGAGAAACATTTAATACATATTTAAAAAAAATAATTAAATCTAAAGAACTTTATGAATCAATGAAAATTCCAAAAGAACATGAGGGAATATTACAAGTGCATATCACTAAATGTCTCCATATTTTATGGAATGACCATGAGAATTTTTCGGATGTAGTACAAGATCCAACACCACGTACACCTTTACGAGAATATAAATTTAAGAATTCAGAAATAATTAAAAGATTAATTAAAATTGTTAATGAAGATAAAATTAGTGATATTTTTCTAAAATATAGATTATTATTCAAGAAAAAAAATGAGACTGATATCCTTTTTGATAAGAATTTTTTCAATTCTCTATATTTAGGGTTTGATAATTTTTTTTCGTTTCCGTATTTTAGCATCAATGGTGAACCCCAAAAAATGGAAGAAAATTTTACTAACGTATATAAACTTATTTTAGAAGGATCCAATGATTTAGAGGGTACAGAAAAATATGAGAATAACAAAAAAAACTTATTAAAGGAACTAAAAAGATTAAAAGAAAGCAAAGAATTAGAAGAAAATATTTTTTTTCTCAAAAAAATATTAAAGTATTGTAATGATAAAAAACTAAAAAATATAAAGACAGAACTTGCAAAATTTTTCAACGATAAAAATAAGAATAAAGACAATGAATATTATGAGGATAAAAAATATTTAGACAAATTTTATTTTAAAACAACTAAAAATAAAGCAATAGAATATATCAAAACTGTATATAATTGTAATAAAGAGATCAATAAAACTAACAATATTCATAATTTACCTAAACACCTCATAAAACAAGAAGAGGAAGGTCCATTACCGGAATATGATGAAAATCCATTACTGGAATATATTGCAAAAAAAAAAACCAAGAAAGCAAAAAAAGGAAAATCAAAAAATCAAAAACTAGTCTACGAAAACTTAGTCAAAAAGATAGCAAAAGAGTATAAAAAAAACTATAAAGAAGAAAAAAATCAGAACTTTTATCCTTTAAAAAAGTTACTAGATCTTCACTTTTTAACTAACAATTCTATTGTTGACATTTCTTTTTTAAACAACAAAGTATTTTTGTCAAAAACAGAAGAAATCTCTAATCTATTAATAAAAAAATTAGATAAAAAGAACAATAAAAATGATAAATTTATTGAGGGATTTAAATGCTAAATAAATTATAAATTCAAATTTATTATAAGGTTCCAAATTTTGAAATTTGGAACCTTACTTACCTGTCTACTGAATAGCGTTCTATTCAATAAATTTTTCTGATACTTGTATGTTACAAAGATTAGATGAAATATTTTTCCTGTTCTTAAATAAAATGCATCATCAGCATATAGACATTATAATGTATTATATTACTTCTTCTAATCCTGTATACTATTTTCCATTATATTTTTGGCTGCTTTTTTGTATATTTAAATTCTTCCGTAAAAAATTTGTATATATTATCTTAATGATAATTTTTATTATTTTTTTTTGTGATCAAATAACTTCTACTATACTTAAACCCTATTTTACCCGTTTAAGGCCTTGTAATAATCCATTAATAACTTCTTATATTCATGTTGTAAATGGATGTGGTGGGCATGGTTTATACGGTTTTCCTTCTTCTCATGCTGCCAATACAGTAGGAGTAGCTACTTTTTTAAGATTACTTTTTTTCAATGTAAAATCTTTGTATTTTACTAAAAATATACTTTTTATTTGGCCTTTAGTTGTAGGGTATAGCAGAATATATGTAGGTGTACACTATCCTAGTGATGTTTTTGTGGGTGCGTTTATAGGGATAATGATAGGAACTATATCCTTTTATGTTTTAAAAAAGATTTTTTCTTCTGATGATTTTTAAATAATTTCAGTAATATCATCTTAGTATTCAGATATAAATTCAAATTTTGTATAGGTATTAAAGTTAATGAACATTGTAATTTTAGAAATTTGGATACTATAGCCATAGTTTATATTTTATCTTTATGCCTTTTTCTATACTTACAATTATAGTATTTATACCATTATTGGGTATTATTTTTTTGCTCTTATGCAATAAATATTCTATAGCTGTATATAGATATATTACTCTGTTTTTTATACTATGTCAAAGTATACTGATATTATATACTGTATATATATCTATACCAGATGCTTTAACAAATATTACTGAAAAAATACCTTGGCTTCATTTTTCCTTTTTTAGCTACGGTACTTATATTGTATATTATTATTTGGGTATAGATGCATATAATATGCCTTTACTCTTACTTGCTGCATTTATTTTACCTGTTGGTGTTTGGGCTTCTTCTGTTGTTATAAAAAATGTACGTGCATATTTTATGCTTTACCTTTTTTTATCTTCTTGTATTGTAGGTACTTTTTTAGCTTTTGATCTTATCTTGTTTTATTGTTTTATGGAACTCATGCTTTTTCCTCTTTATTTTCTTATAGCAATATGGGGGGGGAGGGGATGTAAATCTGCAGCAAAACAGTTTTTAATCTTTAATATATTTGGCGCTTTATGTATACTAATGGGTATGCTTTTTTTATGCTTTATGGTGTATGATATTTCTCTAGATATGCCAAATGCTTACTATACTTTTGCTATACCTGATATACAAAAGCAAATTTTTGCTACAAAATATAAATTGCTACACTTACCTTTGCCTTTTTTTCTGCTGCTCATAGGTTTTTTAATTAAACTTGGTATTTTTCCACTACATATTTGGTTACCTAATACACATGCATCTGCTATAACACCTATTTCTATACTTTTAGCTAGCCTTCTCCTAAAAATAGGAGGTTATGGTATATTACGTATTATTTTACCTTTATTTCCATCCTTAGTATTATCATATAAATTTTTTCTTGTTTTTTTAGGTATTTTTACTATCGTTTATGGATTTTTACTGGCTATACGTAGTGTAGAAATGAAAAAAATGATAGCTTACACTTCTATAGGTAATATGGGATTTGTATTGATAGGATGTGTAATGCCTAATAAAATGTGCCATCAAGGGTCAGTATTACAAATGTTTAGCCATGGACTAACAGTAACACTATTGTTTTTGTTGGTAGGTATTATCAAAAAAAAGATGAAAAACAGTCATATAAATCAGCTTAATAGCATTGCTATCCAAATGCCTTGTGTAGCTATTTTTTATAGTTTATCCCTGCTTGCTTCTATTGGTATACCTGCCACTATTGGTTTTATACCTAAGGTATTTATGGTAATGGGTATTATACAAGAAAAAAGTGGTTATATTACTTATTTGTTTTTGTTGTTATTATGTATATGTATTTTTTTGAGCATTTATTTTTATATCACTATTTTTCAACATATGTTGAATAAAGAAAGTTTGCTAGAATATAGATTTAAAAAAGAAAATAAAATATATGATATTTCATATAAAGAAATATTTATTTTAACTTTTATTTTTATATTAATAATTATTTTCGGTATTTTTCCGCATTGGTTGATTTTTACTTAGGCAAGTGATTCCTAGATTAATTTAAAAAAAATTAATTATTTTTATCGATTTATTACTTTTTTTATGGCATTTATAAATACTATTCGTAAACGATCTGGCATTGTAGTTACTTTTGTATCTTTGGCGCTTTTATTTTTCTTATTTGGTAGGGATATTTTTAGTATTCAATCTGTTTTTTCTAAAAAGAAAAATAATGTGATAGGAAAAATAGATGGAAAAGAAATATCTATTACAGCATATCAAAATGTACTAGAATATGCTAAAAATTATTTTTATGTTAATAATAGACGTTATCCTAATCATGATGAACAAAAACAATTACAAGATCAGGTTTGGGAAAATTTAGTGATCAATCATATATATCAACAAGCATACCATAATTTAAATCTGGTAGTATGTGATGAAGAACTGATAGATATGATTCAAGGTAATCATATTCATCCTGATGTTGTAAAGGCTTTTACTGATCCTAAAACTAAAAAATTTGATAGAAAAAATATTGTCAATTATCTAAAAAATCTTTCTAAAGCATCTTACAAGCAACAGCAACAATGGCAAGCTTTAGAGCTGAATTTAAAAGAGGCTCGTATAAAAAAAAAATTGCATGCACTTTTGCAAAAAAGTATATATGTTAACCAATTAGAAGCATCAAAAATGAAGCTATTGCAACAGATGAATATTGGTATAAAATATTGCTTTATACCGCAACATTTATTGCCAAAAAATAATTTTGTACCAACAAAAAAAATGATTCAAGATTACTATACACAAAAAAAAAATATATATACTGTAAAACCTAGTAAAGAAATACAATACATTGCTTTTCCTATAGTGCCTGAACAAAAAAATATCATTAATTTTGAAAAAAATTTGGTACAATTGGTAAAAGATTTTCGTAAAGCAAAAGATGCTAAAAAATTTATAGAACAACATACTGATGATGCTAAAGTACAAGAAAATATACTTACACTTAAACAATTTCAGAATTTATTTCCTGAAATCAAAAATCCTCAAAAGAATCAAGTATTAGGGCCTATAAAAAGTAAAAATAACTATTTGATATACAAAATAGTAGATTGGGATAAAAAAAATAAACAGTATAAATTGCTGGTTTTACAAAAAGAAATGGTAGTAAAAGATCAGGTGAAAAATAAAATTTTTCGCCAAGCTTCTTTATTTGCTAAATCAATTTCTTCAAAAGAAGTATTTCAAAAAAATGCAAAAAAATATAATTTAACTATTAAAGAGGCTAAAAGTATTAATAAAGATGATAGTTGCATACATATATATAAAAATACGAGAAATATAGTACGATGGTTATATAATGAGGCAAAACTTAATATAGTTTCTCCTGTATTTGAAGCTGATAATTATTACTTGGTTGTAATGATGACAAAAGAAAATAAGTCAGGTATTATCCCTTTAAAAGAAGTATCTGATGAAATAGAATATAGATTACGCAAAAAAAATAGTATTCAAACGCACTATCAGTCTTTACAAAAAAAAGATGATCAATATACTATAGATAGCATAGCCTCAAAATATACTGTAAAAGTAGTAGAAAAAGAAATATTTTGGCATCAAAATCATTTAGAAGGGGTATATCCTATAGAATCATGTATAGGTAATATTTTTGGCCAAAATAAAGTGAAGAAAGTGTATGCTATCCCCTGTAAAAATGGGTTGATGGTTTTTAAAATTATAAAAAAAATTGAAAAAAAAGACAAAAAAAATATTTTTGACTTTCAAAAAGAAGGCCAACAGCTTGCTATTATTCTACAAAATTTTAATCTTAACCGTTATGTAAAACAATTGGCTAAAATAGAAGATAATCGCTATAAATTTTATTGAAAAAAATACTATGCTTAATAGAGCTATTCCTCCAGTATACCAAAAAATAATGCCTCCTGTCTATACTTTTCCCCAAAAAGAGGAAGCAGATATACCTTTTTTTTCTTTAAATTATCCTCAATTTGCTTTTGTACAATTAGAAATGGTTATTGATGCTGGGAAAAAGTATGAAAATTATCCTGGACTTTCTTTTTTTGCATCTAACATGCTTAAAAAAGGAGTAAAGGGTAGTAATCAGTTGGATATTGCTCGCTACATAGATTTTTATGGTGCAGAGATAGATATATGGTCTGAACATGATTTTGTAAAAGTACGTTTGTTAACATTGCATAGCTATTATCATAAAATGTTATCTTTAGTAAAAGCACTCTTACAAACTCCTACCTTTAATGAAAAAGAATTTTTTTTGCTAAAAAAAAGAGTAAAAAATGAGATAAGTATAGATGAACAGAAAAATGATTATGTGGCGCAAAGAAAAATATTTTCTCTTTTATTTGGTAAGCAACATGCCTATGCACAATATGTTGATAAGCAAAATATTGATTTTATTGCTCTGAAAGATATCAAAAATTTTTTTAACAACTATTTTCATCAAATTAATAGTGTTTTTTTAGTTGGAAATATAAAAACATCTCTTATTAAACATACTCAAAAATTTTTGAGTACTTTTTTTCCTAGTAAAAAACAAATTAGCTATATAATACCAAAAATTGAACCTCAAAAAATATATATAGCTAAAAAAAATAGTTTACAAACTTCTTTAATTATAGGTAAAATTTTGGTACCTCAGCATCATAAAGATTATATGTTGCTATTAATTTTGAATACGCTATTAGGGGGGTATTTTGGATCAAGATTAAATCAGACTCTAAGAGAAAAAAAAGGATATACATATGGTATTTATACACAAATAGTTAACTTTTGTGCTACTACGTTATTATTAATTAAAACTGATGTACTAAAAGAAATGCGTATAAAAGCTCTAGAGGCTATTTATAGCGAAATAGCAAAACTACAGCAAAAAATGGTAACGCTACAAGAGTTGAATCAGGTAAAAAATTGGTTGCTAGGCAACTTGCTTATCAAAGCTAATGGTCCATTGGCTTTGATAAACTTGTTTACTAAAATGCATATTTATGGGTTAAAACAAGATTATTATATCAATCTATATAATAGTATATGTACTGTACAGCCTCAAGATATAATGCATATAGCACAAAAATATTTTAACTTAGATACTTTTAATGAGGTAGCTGTAGGGTAATATTTTTAAATAATTTTTGCATGTTTCGATACATATTTTATGTAATATTTTTTTGTTTAACAAAAGTTCATTTGGGGTTTGCTATCCAAAATAATACACTTATTTATCGCAAAGCGTATCAATACTTTTTATTACAAGATTATACTATTTCAAAAAATTTGTTTGAACAATGTATAGAAAAAAGTATAAATACAGAAAAAAAAGCCTATAGTACATTTTACTACGCCTTATCAGCATATTATAATAAAGAAAAAGATGTAGCATGTAGTACTTTTTTAGCTATGCAAGACGCATTTAAAACATGGGATAAAATAGATGAGGTATACTATTGGCTTAGCCAAATTAATTTTGAAAAAAAGTCTTATGAAGAAGCATTAGGCTACATAATGCAATGTAATAATAAGAATAAAGTAATTATAGCCACAAAGCTAGATTATATAGATGCTATAGATGATGTTGATATTTTGATAAAAATTTTGTCAAAATCTATGGTCAAAGATATTCCTTTAGCTAAAGCAATAGTGAAAAAATTGATGAAAAAAACATGGGTATCTTTACATGATTATCAATCTTTTATAAAAAAGCATGGTTTGGTGAACTATATAGAGAATTTTTATAAAAAATTGCCTCTTCTAAAAAAAGATGTTTATCATGTTGGTGTTATTTTGCCTTTTTTTACAGAAATATTATTGGAAGATAGCATAAGCAATAATTTTGCCACAGAAAAATTATATATAGAGGGTCATGAGGATACTAAAAATTATCAAGTAGTCATGCAAAACGCAAAAATTGCTATAGATTTTTATCAAGGTCTATTGTTGGCTGTTGAAGCATTAAAAAAAGAAAATATAACTGTACAGATACATCCTTATGATAGTAGGGGATGTATAAAAGAGGTAAAAAAAATTTTAGATAAAGAAATTATATCTAAAATGGATATTATTATAGGTCCTATAACAGAAAAGTGTATTCCCCTGGTAAATGATTTTACACAACAGCATAAAATAAATATTTGGCATCCTTTTACACAAAATATTCATTATATTGAAAATAATCTGTATGCTTTTTTGTTTCATCCTAGTGTAGTAACAGAAATGCGTACTATAAAAAGATTATATGATAATGATATACAGTCATTTGATAAAAAAATAGCTATTATTTATGGTACAGCAGAAAGTGATATACAGCGGGCATTTTTTTTTAAAAAAGTTTTTGATAACCAAAATCAAAATGAACAATTGCCTTTAATGCTACAAATAGATACACATATGGCACAGTCTATGGTGTATAATGTTAAAAATTTTAAACCTTCTTCAAAAAAAAATAAAGGATTATCTCCTAAAATTTTTGATGGCCTTACTCATATATATATAGCTTCTGATGATGATTTGCTGGTAGCCAACATACTTAGTATTATAGCTTTCTTAAAGCTACCAGTTCAAATAATAGGGCATACTTCTTGGCTAGATTTACAATCTATATCTTTAGCACAGATACAAAGTATGCAGGTAAAAATGTTGCAGTCTTATGGTATTGATTATACTGCTCTGGATTTGCCTATGTTAAGGGATAAATTTTTACAAGAATATAATGCATATCCTACTTATGAGGCTTTACTTGGCTATGAAGTATTATTTTTTTTAGGGAATATGTTAAATAATGAAGGTCGTTTTTTTATCAAAAAACCTATACATTATCAACCTTATATTTTGGGCTTACGGAATTTTTCTTCTTACAAAAGAGATAATCAGCATGTGGATATTTTTTCTTTTGATAAAAAAGGGCTACTTGTAAAAAAAAATGATGAAAATATACAGTAAACCCTATACTATTCATGAAAATACAAATACTAGATGTAGAAATTCTTGATAAGCAGTCGCCTTTTCATTTGCAAAAAAAAAATATTCTTATAGAAGAAGGCTATATCCGGTCAATTGACCATAATCAATATCCTGCAGAAAAAATTATACATGCCCAGGGTATGAAAATTTCTACTGGTTGGTTCGATATGAGGGCTAATTTTTGTGATCCTGGATTTGAATGGAAAGAAGACTTGGTTTCAGGTCTACAAGCTGCTACTGCTGGAGGGTTTACAGGTATTGCTTTGTTGCCAAATACAGATCCTATTATACAATATAAGACAGCTGTTTTTTATTTAAAAAATAATCCTTATCAGAAAACAACAAAAATATATCCTATAGCTGCTCTAACAAAAAATTTGCAGGGTAAACAACTCACAGAATTAATAGATTTACATAAAATAGGTGCTATAGCTTTTTCAGATGGCACTAAAAGTGTAGAAAATGGACGTACTGTTTTGCATGCTTTACAATATTTACAGCAATTTAATGGCTTATTTATACAAAAAGCACAAGATGAACAGATGGCTTATGGAGGTATGATGCATGAGGGTATACACAGCATGCAGTTAGGCATAAAAGGTATTTCTCCTATAGCTGAAATGCTTAGGGTACAAAGAGATTTAGCTATTTTAGAACATGTTGGAGGTAGATTACATTTTTCATGTATAAGTACAGCTAAAGCACTAGAAATGATACAACAAGCCAAAGAAAAAGGTTTAAAAGTAAGCTGCGATATCGCTGTATATCAACCACTGTTTACAGATAAAGATATAGGTAATTTTGATACTTTATATAAAGTAGACCCTCCTTTAAACACAGCATTAAATAATGAAAAACTTATAAAAGGGCTACAAAAAGATGTTATTGATGTAATGGTATCTAATCATGAACCACAAGATAATAACAGCAAAAAAGATACTTTTTATCAGTCTAATTTTGGTATGATTGGTTTACAAACTTATTTACATTTTCTTATTGCTTTATCTCAACACCTTTCCTGGGAAAAAATGATAGAAAAAATAACTAGAGAGCCTAGAAAAATATTGCAATTACCACTTCCTACTATTAATGTAGGAGAAAAAGCTAACCTCACTCTTTTTGATATTTATAGTACATGGAAGTTTAATGCAAAAAATAATTATTCAAAATCAGAAAATACTCCTTTATATGGTAAAAAGGTTAATGGAAAAATTATAGCTGTAATTCATGGTCATCATATGTATTTTGATGAAGAAATTATGTAAAATTTTAGCTATTGAAATGTTTTTTACCTAATTTTTATGTATTATTAAATTTTTTTAGCGCTCGTAGTTCAATAGGATAGAACGTCGGATTTCGGCTCCGAAGGTTGAGGGTTCGATTCCTTCCGAGCGTACATTAATTTCATATAATTATTTAAAAAATTATACTAAAATGTTATATCCTGCTATTATCATTTCGGGTAATTCTGGTGCTGGAAAATCTACTATTGTAGAATACTTATTGAAGAAATATTCTAACTTAGCATTTGTAATTTCAGCTTGTACAAGAGAAAAACGAAAAAATGAGGTACATAAAAAAGATTATTATTTTTTTTCTAAAGAAGAATTTTTACAAAAAGTAAAAGAAAATAAATTTTTAGAATGGGAAGAGGTTTATCCTGACAGATATTATGGCACAATGCAAGAAGCAGTAGATCATGTATGGAAAAATAAAAAAAATCCTTTATTTGCAGTAGATGTAAAAGGGGCATGTCAGTTGAAAAGCTTACTACCAAAATCTGTGTTAACTATTTTTATCAAATCCCCTAATATAAGTATACTTAAACAAAGGCTTGAAAAAAGACAAACTGAAAATGATGAATCTCTCCAACAGCGGCTAGGTAAAATACAAATAGAAATGAAATGTGAAAAAGATTTTGATTTTATAGTTATAAATGATGTTTTAAAAGATACTTTTGAAAAAGTAGAAAGTATTGTAGAAGATTTTTTTCTCAAATATAAGCATTGCAGTTAGTGGAAATTTTTGCTCTTTATATGGTTTTTCTAAAAAATTGTTCATGTTTAATTTATAATTTTTAACTCAAAAAATCAAATCATGTAATTTTTTCATTTTTTTTTATGAAATTTTAGATTTAAAAAATCTAAAATGAAATTATTTATCCAATATGAATATCAATACAATAAAAAAATCTAGTATGCTAGGCTTAATAGCATTTAGTGTGGGTTGTAATGGGGTGAAGAGAAAGTATCAAGTGGAAAAAGTAGAAGAAAAAATTTTTTTAGATATAGCTGTTGAAAGATGGCAATTTGCTAAAAAAATATTAATAAGTTTTGTTGGAGCAGGAGGAATAAGCGAAACATTTCGTTGGTCAGTGATGTATTCTAGTAAACATGCTGAAATTGAATTAGAAAAATTTAAAACAGAAAAAAAGTATGAATACAAATATAAGGAATTAAATAAAAATTTCGAAATTAAAAAATATGACATTGATCAAAAATCTTCTTTAAAAATGGAAAAACTGCGTATAGAAGAAAAAAAAATAGATATGCTTAATGTTAAATTACAAGAAATAAGAAACAGTACAAAATAAATTTTAAATACATACAATAAAAATAAAATTTTATGAAAAAAAATATAACATGCTACTATACACTATATATTACCATGATATTAAGTCTAAATACAGGCTGTAGATATCAAAAAAAATACATAAATAACAATGTATACGTGCAAAAAAATCTGAAAACTCAAAATAATAATACAGTAAAAATTTTTTCTAAAGCAATCTTAGACAGAAAAAAAGAATCAATTTATAGTTTAATTAATTATAAAAATGTAAAAGAAGTTGACTATGTCTCCTTTGATATAGAGTCAAAAAAGATAATAGTATATGTAGGTAAAAAAGCATATAGTATATTGCCTATAAATATAGAAGGTGTAAAAATACCTTGGCATATGGATAAAGAGAATTTAGAGCATTTTTTATGTCATCATAATATCACAATAAAAAGAATCAATGATAATATTAATAATAGAGAATATAAAATTGAAATCAATAGTATGGGACTAAAAGGGGGTATATTTTTTAATATATTACATCAATTAAACCATTATTATTATCCAATACTCCTGGGTGCAGGAAGTTATTCTACAATTTCATATTTAGTTCATAAAAAAAGATATAAAAATGCCCAAATAAGTTTAGAAAAACTTAAAAATGACTACGAAAAGGAACTAGCAGCAAAAAAAGATAAAATGGAAAATATGTTATTAAATGTGTCTTTAGTAAAAGGAAAAGAAACCGAAAGAATACGAGCAAGAATACAGTTAAAAAAAAATGAATTATTCAAAAATATACAATTATTAAACATGTTAAGAATGCAAAAACTGATAAATGAAAATAATTTATTTATTAATCAGCTTATGGCAAGAGCAGGTATTTTTAGAATTAGAAATTTAGACAAAATAGTTCAAATTAAATTAGATGGCTCTAGAGATATGAGTGCAATAGAAATACAAGAGCAAGAAAATTTACTGCTAACAGCTCTATTATCAAATAGAGAAAAAAATATAAAAATTCAAAACTTAGTAGAAGAATATTATGAAGAAGCTGAACCAGTAGCTTCACTATTTGAAGTAAAACCAAATGTAATGCCTACAGAACAACAAGCCCTTACAAAAGGAACATTAAGCACAGCAGATACACGAAATAAAACATCTAAAAAACCAATTTACTTAGCTATAGAAAAAGGAAATATAGATCAAATAGAAGCGTTAATAGAATTAGATTCTAATCTAATTAATGAGATGTATAAAAATAACTGGACACTACTACACTATGCAGTTGATAGAACACTGAAAGATAAAACAGAAGCAATACTGAACTTTTTATTAAAAAATGGATTACAATCTAAAATTGATGAACAAAGTAATAATAAAGATACAGCTCTACACTTAGCAGTAAAAAGTGAAAATTTAAAAGCTGTAAAAATATTATTAGAATATGGAGCAGATAAAAATATTAAAAATATTAAAAATAAAACACCATTAAATATAGCAAAAGAAGAAGATTATAAAGAAATAATTAAATTATTGAACTAGATTTATAAATTTTATAATTATGAAAAATATAATTTTATTGTACTTATTACTATTTTTATCCTGTAGACATTATATTAGTGATTTTAATATTTTAAATAATAACCTAAATATTACTCATGATAAAGATGAAATATTGTCCAAAGAACTAATTAACCATATAAAAAACAATAATATTGAACATGTAAAAAATATTCTAAAAAATTTAGAAAAAGAAAAAAAGATAAAAATTCTTAATAAAAAAGATGAAGATACAGTAGGAAGAACACCTTTGCATTGGGCATGCCAAAGAGATCGGTATGATATAGTAAAATTTTTAATTGAAAATCAAGCAAATATTAATATTAAAAATGAAGAATACGGTAATACACCCTTACATGAAGCAGCATTAAAAAATTATAAAAAAATTATTAAATTACTGTTAAAATCAGGAGCAGATAAAACAATCAAAAATAAAGCAAATAAAACACCTTTAGATTTAGCTATAGATGAAAATAAATCAGCAGCAATAAGTGAATTAGAAAAAAAAAGCATTTATACAACAAAAAAATCTACAGCAGGCCAAACAAAATTACAGACAGCTACTATCAATAATAATTTATCTTATATAGAAAAAATAATAAAATCAGGAAATAAATTAGATCTTCAAGATATTCATGGCAATACAGCACTGCACTATGCAGCACAGTACAATAGAATAGAC
>CAWUJG010000016.1:0-20054 GCA_963922775.1 uncultured Cytophagales bacterium | reverse complement strand
TTCTTCTCCTAAAAGCATTTTAAAGGTCATGTCTACTTTTGGATCTGCAAATTTTCCTCCAGATCTTGATAATTTTTGCATAGCTTAATAAAATTAAAGACTTATAACATAATTATTATTTTTTAATTGTAAATACATTTGTAGTATACAAATATTTTTGTAAAAACAAATAAAATATTTAACAAAAAAAGTATGTATTCATGTTTTAATTTTAACTAAATTTTTGTAAAAAATAATTTTTTCTAACTCTAATCGGTAGTGATAGTAATAATTGTCAAATAAATACCTCAAAACTAGTAGATAAAGATGAATATTTTTACAACTTTAGGAGATCTATTATTGCTGCAACTACTCTTTTATGTAATTTGAACTTATTACAAGAAATACTTCAGATTTTAAACATATTTATGCCTTAAATATACTTGATCCTTATATAGATATCTAGTTGAAAAAATTTATCTTAAATATTTTTTGTCTTTTTACTATTATAAAACATTATATTGTTTGCTGTATAGTATTTTTTTAAGGTAATTTTATGCTCAGATGTTTTTATGTTATCTTTTTTGTTTTCTGGTATTTCTTTACCCATAAAAAAATATGTATTTTTTTTATCCCAATACTTATTCCAACATATATCAGAAGATTTTACAGATAAGGTATTTAAAATTAGTTCATCTATTGTTGTTATTTTTTTTGCTGTGGATGATTTTTTTTGTGGAAGCATAACATAACATCTATTTTTTGCCCGTGTAAAAGCTACATAAAGTAGATTAAAATGGTCTATATAAATATTACATTTTTCTTCTGCATAAGCCTGGGCATAGTATGTATTTTGTAGAGATTTACTATAGGGAATAGGTAAGCTGTGTAAATAATTAAATGGTTTTTGTGTATTCTTACACCATAAAATTGGAGATTTTTGTGGCATATGATCTAAGTTCCAGTCACAAAATGGAATAATTACAGTATGAAATTGTAAACCTTTGGCTTGATGTATCGTTAATATCTGTATAGCTTCTTGGTTTTCTGTAAATGGAAGTGAAGTATTTTGTCCTATATCTTCCCACCATTGTAAAAACATTTCTTGGTTTGTGGTGTTTTGTTGATTGCTCCATTGTTGTATGGATTCTTGTAATGCAACAAGGTATGGGAGTGAATGTTGGTTGGAAAGCTGAAATATTTGTATAATGTTTTCTACACAATCGAAAATAGGGTAGGAGGAAAGCTGATTTTTTTGTGTTATAAATGCTTTGGGCAGAAAATTATCACTAATACTTTCAAAACTAAAATGATGGTTTAGTATATATTGTTGGTATAAACTGACTAATGTAGCTTTTGCAATAGTATTTTTTTCATTTTGAAGATAGTTTATGGCAGCTATAATAATGTTTATAAAAACTGATTTTTTTAACTGTAATGATGTGGAAGCTATGGCATGGTATTGATATGTTTTATTTACATTATTATTTTGTTTGTCATTACAAAGATTAAGGATATGTTGGGCTTCTTTATGGTTACGTACTAGTATAGCTATATTTTTTAATGCAATATTATGATTTTGTAGTTTTTCAATTAATGATATAATGGTCTTGTTTATATTTTCTTTGGTTATAATTTGTATGCTGAATAATCCTTTTTTGTTTTTTACTTTTGTTTGTTCTACAGTTTTATATATATTTTCTACGATATCTGTTTGTGTTAAATTTTGTATATCTTCATTGAGTACGGTTTTTAAAATTTTTGCTGCTTGAAAAAAAAATTGATTATTAAAATCTACAATTGTTTTCGAGCTTCTAAAGTTATAGTTTAGGTGGTTTACTTGAACTTGTTTAGGATTAAAATCTTCTAATATTTTTTTTTGTAGTAAATGCCAATCTCCTCCTCTCCATCTGTATATTGCTTGTTTAGGATCTCCGACTAACATACTCTGGTATCCTTCTGCCAAAGCATTTTGTACTAAAGGTAAAAGATTTTTCCATTGCATGGAAGAAATATCTTGAAATTCATCTATCAAAAAATGCTGATAATGATTGCCTATTTTTTCATAAATATATGGTGTATCATTTTTATCAATAATTTTTTTTAATATATTTATTGTGTCTGTAATGAATATAACCTTATGTTTTTTTCTATAGTCTTTTAAATAGTCCTGTAGTTTTTTTATAATACTAAATATATAGATATAGTTTTGAATGGTTTGTGCTGTATGGTAATATTGAGCATATTTTTGATAAAAATCCAACCATTGTTGTAAACATTGTTGAAGTTTTTTGTGTATTGCTATAATTTTTTCTTTTTTTTCAGCATTTTTGCTATACCAAAAATTTTTATCATTTAGAGCTTGTATAATTCTTTGTGTTGGAGGTGGAATTGTATATTGTTTTTGCGATAATTTTTCAAAATATCCAGCTACACCATTTTTTCCATAAGCAAAATCTTGTACTTGCAATTGTTGTGTTTGCATAGTATGTATAAAATATTGACTAAAATATTGTTTTTGATTTTCAACATGTTGTATAATATGGTATAGAATAGTTGTAAATTGTTCACTATTTTTTGGATTTTTGAGGTCTTGTAGTATATTTTGTTCTTGTTTTAAATATTGTGGAGAAAAAATTTCTTTACCTAGTGCTAAAATATTTTTTTTGATATCCCAAGATTTTCCTTGTAACAATTTGTTTTGTGCAAAGGATAGCATAGCAGATAAATTACTTTTTTTTAGTTGTGAAAAAAATTTTTCTTCCATATATTGTAATGCTGGAGTTAGGTTTAATGATAAGGTATGTATTTCTAAACCTAATTCATAAATAAAAGCATGTATAATTTTTTGGAAAAAACTATCTACAGTGCATATAGAAAAATCATCATATTGATGTAAAATATAGTTAAGTACTTTTTTTGCTTGTTTTTGAATTTCAGCATAAGTTTTTAATCCAGTAGTTTTTGTGAGTTGATTGGCAATATTTTTTTCTTTGCCTTGCGATAGATTGAAAAGTGTAGATAAAATTCTATTTTTCATTTCATCTGTAGCCTTGTTGGTAAATGTTATGGCTAAAATTTTTTTGAAGTCAACAGGTTTTTGTAAAACTAATTTTATATAGTATAATACTAAGGTGTGTGTTTTTCCTGCCCCTGCTGAAGCACGATAGATGTGTAGCATTATAGCGTTGTTTTTTTTCTATCTATATTCAAATTATTTACTTGAATATTTTTTGTGTGTAATTATTTTATCTGCCTTTCAGTTCTTTTTTAAGAAATTTTACAGTATAACTTTTTTTATTATCTAATATATCTTCTGGTTTGCCTTGGCAAATAATTTCTCCTCCTTCTATTCCTCCATCAGGACCTATGTCAATAATATGGTCTGCTGTTTTAATTACATCCATATTATGTTCTATTACAATTACTGTATTGCCTTGGTCTACAAGATGGTGTAGTATGGTGAGTAGTTGTTCAATATCTTGAAAATGTAGTCCTGTGGTAGGTTCATCTAAAATATAAATGGTTTTTCCTGTATTTTTTTTGGCTAGTTCTGAGGCTAGTTTTACTCTTTGTGCTTCTCCTCCTGATAGTGTAGTGGATGATTGGCCTAGGGTAAGGTAGCCTAGGCCTACGTGTTGCAGGGCTTGTAATTTATTTTTTATGTTTGGATATTTTTCAAAAAATAGGGCTGCATCTTCTATAGTCATATTTAAAACATCTGATATATTTTTTCCTTTGTAATGTACCATTAATGTAGCTTGATTGTATCTTTTTCCCTGACATGTTTCGCATAGAATATATATTTTAGATAAAAATTCCATTTCTATGGTTTTAAGCCCTGCTCCTTCGCATGTTTCACATCTTCCTCCATTGGTATTAAAAGAAAATATACCTGGCTTATAACCATACATTTTGGCTTCTGGAGTAAGGGAAAAAATATTTCTAATTTCTGTAAAAACACCTGTATATGTAGCTGGGTTAGATCTTGATGTTTTGCCTATAGGAGATTGGTCTATGGCTATTACTTTATCTATATGGTTTAATCCTTGAATATTTTTGTAAGGCAAGGGTTCACGTATTGCTCTATAAAAATGTTTATTTAAAATAGGAAAGAGGGTATCATGTATTAATGTAGATTTTCCACTGCCAGACATGCCTGTTATACAAATAAATTTTTCTAAGGGTATTTTCAAGTCTACATTTTTTAAATTATGTCCATGGCATCCTGCTAATAAAATATTTTTATTATTACCTTTTCTTCTCTGCGGAGGTATAGGAATATTTATTTTTTCGTGTAAATATTGTGTGGTTATGCTTTGCTGTGCATTTTTTCTTAGCATTGATAGGCTGCCTGCTGCTATCACTTTACCTCCATGTATACCTGCTTTAGGGCCTATATCTATAATATGATCTGCAGCAAGCATCATGTCTTTATCATGTTCTACTACTAAAACCGTATTGCCTAAATCACGTAAACTTTGAAGTGCTTGTATAAGTTTTTCATTGTCTTGTTGATGTAAACCAATACTTGGTTCATCTAAAATATAGAGTACTCCTACCAATTGTGTACCAATTTGTGTAGCTAGTCTTATACGTTGTGTTTCACCTCCAGAGAGTGTTTTTAATGGTCTATGTAATGTTAAATATGATAGTCCAATATCTAACAATAATTTTAATCTTTTTTGTATTTCTCTTAGTGGTTCATAGGCAATAATCTGTTGTTTTTCTGTTAGTTTTTTTTCTACTTCTTGTAGCCATTTTTGAAGTTTTTTTAAATCCATTTTACTGAGCTCAAAAATGTTTTTTTCTGCTATTTTAAAATGTAAAGAAGATTTTTTTAACCTTCCTCCTTTACAGCTTTCGCATGTTTTTTGTATGACCCATGTATCTTCATCTTCTTTTATTCTTTTTTGAAGATATTCCATTAAACCTTTATATGTAAAATCATCATCTATATCTGTATCATGGTATATTTCTGGGTTATTTTGTGTGCCATATAGTATGGTTTTGAGCAGTTGTTCTGGAAAATTATTTATGGGAGTATTTATGTCTTGGTTATAGTGGTACAACAACACTTGAATTTTTTTAAATTGATTTGAAGGCCTATACGTACCCAATGGAATAATGCCTCCTTGTTGTATACTGAGCTTATTATTGGGAATAATATTTTTTAGGTTAAGGCTTATTGTTTCTCCCAGGCCATTACAAGTGGGGCAAGCACCGTAGGGAGAGTTAAAAGAAAAATGATTGGGTGCAGGTTCTTCATAAGCAAGCCCATTTTGGGGGTCCATCAGTTTTTGGGAAAGGTAGTGTAGTGTTTTATTTTCATCTTGTAATAATGCTAGTCCATTCCCTTCTTTTAATGCTGTGGCTAAAGATTTACGTAATCTGTCAAAATTATCTTTATCAACATATAAATGATCGATAACTAGTTCTATATTATGTATTTTATAGCGATCAAGCTGTTTATCTACATCTATATCTTGTATTTTGCCATTGATGCGTATTTTTGTAAATCCTTTTTTATGTATGGTTTGAAATAATGCCTGGTAATTTCCTTTTTTTCCCCTTACTAAGGGTGCTAGTAATAGGATATGTTGTGCAAAAAATTTTTTTTGAATCATTTCTTTCATATTTTCCTGTGTTTGTTTTACCATTTTTTTTCCACTAATGTAGGAGTATGCATCTGCTATTTTAGCATATATTAGCCGTAAAAAGTCATATATTTCTGTGGTAGTTCCTACTGTAGATCGATTATTTTTTATTGTTGTTTTTTGTTGTATGGCTATTACTGGGCTTAGACCATCTATTTTATCTACATCTGGCCGTTCTATATTCCCTAAAAAATACCTTGCATAGGCAGAAAAACTTTCCATATATCGGCGTTTTCCTTCTTTATACAGTGTATCAAAAGCAATAGATGACTTTCCGCTTCCACTTACGCCTGTAATTACAATAAGTTTATTTTTAGGTATAGTTAGGTTGATATCTTTTAGGTTATTTTCTCTTGCACCCCAAATTTCAATTTTTTGTTCTACCTGTTTTTGGCATTTTTCCTCAGATTTTTTTTCCAAAATTTTATGTGATGGTTTATTGAAGTTTTTTTAATCTAAAAGTGATTATACATTTATTTCTAAATTTAATTAAATATTTAGGATTTATATAATTTTTTTCCTCTCTTTTATTTGAAAAATTAGTTTATCTCTAATTCATTTTGCTTCAGTACGGTGATTATCTAAAAAATTATTATTTTAATGGAATAAATTTTTATTAAAAAATGTAAATAATAATTATGTTATTATGAAAATATATAAGATCTATTACCTATTCCTATTTTGTACTTTATTTTGTAATTGTAGCCAGTCATCTAGATATAAAATACAATTGCGTCAAGAAAAAAATAGGAGTTTATATTTATCCTCAAAATCAGAAGAGGCATTAAAAAAAAGGCAAATAAAAAAATGGATTAAAAAAAGTAATACACAAACTGTCAAACTTAGATCAAAAAGAAAAAAATATTAATAATTAACTATTAAGGTAAATTTTAAAAAATAGGATTATATTGGTCCTATGGAGAATTCGTAAAAGAATTATAAAAATATGGATCTACTAATATTGTAATTTTATTTTTTATAAATTATGATAATAGTCTATCATGTTTACTTTTTATCTCAATCACAAAAAATATAATCTAGGACATATCCACCAGGCTTATTTTAAGCATAAAAAAGCCAATGCTTGGAGTAAGGAAGAAAAAATAACATTAAAATTTTTGAAACAGTGGTTTTCTCCACAAAAAAAATTTTTAGTATATACTTCAGGGTCAACAGGAAGAGCTAAAAAGATTTTTATCACACGCCAACAGATGATTTACAGTGCTTGTAAAACAGTAAATTATTTATCTCTACAACATTGTAAAAATGTATTAATACCCATTAATACACAGTATATAGGAGGTATAATGATGCTGGTAAGAGCTCTAGTTTTTGGTTGGACTATCCATTGTATTGATCCTTGTAAAAATCCACTTTTGCTATTTACGCAAAAGCATATAAAATTCGATTTTGCTGCTTTTGTACCACTGCAACTGTCTACAATTTTAAAAGAAAATCCACAAAATATAGGCCTATTGGATGGTATGAAAGCTATTATTGTAGGAGGAGCACCTATCAATGATGATCTATACACTGCGTTACAGTCCATTCAATCACCTGTTTACCATACCTATGGCATGACAGAAACACTATCGCATATTGCATTGAAAAGAATGAATGGTGCAAAGAAGAAATATTACCAAGTATTTAATAGAGTACAAATTGACATAGATAATAAGGATTGTTTAGTGATCTATGATGATGTTATTACCAATGGAAAAAAAATTTACACCAATGATATAGTTAAAATACATTCTACCCATACTTTTGAATGGTATGGCAGATATGACTATGTTATAAACTCTGGAGGATATAAAATTATTGTAGAAAAAATAGAAAGAAGTATAGCAAAAATTTTTCAGCAATTACACATACAATGTCCTTTTTTTATGACTTCCATTCCTGATAAAATGCTTGGCAGTAAGTTGGTGTTGGTGCTTGAAAAAGAATATTTATGTAGATCTATAAGGCAGCAATTCTATAAAAAATGCCTATTGGTGATGCCTAAATATAGTGTGCCTAAAAAGATTTATTATGCTCCTATACTTGCTAAGATTAATGAAAAAATAGATAGAAAAATAGATATTAATCATTTTTTTGCTGAAAATATTATTTAGTAGACTATTTTAGTCTTTTTTGCAGTAAAGCTTTCCATAAAATAAGATATTCTTCTTCTTTTTTTTTCATGATTTTTTTTTCTGCTTCATGCTTATCTTTATATCCTAAAAGATGCAATACTCCATGAATGATGACTCTTAACATTTCTTCTTGTACTGTACAATGAAATATTTTTGCATTTTCTTTAATTCGGTCTGAACTGATATAAATTTCTCCTGATATGGTTTTTTCTTCATCAGCTAAATCAAAAGTGATAACATCTGTTAAAGTATTGTGATTGAGATATTGTATATTTTTTTTGTGTAATGCTTTGTCAGAACAAAAAATAATGTTCAAAAAATTAAAATTAAAATTATATGATCTGATTACATGCTTTACCCAAATGTCTATATAATTTTTTTCATTTTTGGATAAAAAATATTGCTGTTCAAGAAAAAAAAAATCAATCTTATTTTTCATAATTCTATTTTTTTTTGTAAAGCAATCATTTCTAGAGCAGCTATAGCCACATTTTTTCCTTTATTTTCTATTACCCCAGTGGTACGATCTAGGGCTTGCTGATAAGTATAGGTAGTAAGTACACCAGAAATAATGGGTTTATTATATTGTAAAGCAACAGATGTAAAGGCCTGTGTTATACTTTTGCTGATAAAATCAAAATGAGGTGTTTCTCCTTTTATAATACATCCTAAAACTATTATAGCATGTACCTCTTTTTTTTTTGCAGCCCACTGTGCAGCCAGAGGAAGTTCATAACTTCCTGGAACATTGACAGCATAAATATTTTGTGAGTCTAGTTTATGTTCGATTAAAGTATGCTGTGTTGTAGTGTATAATTTTTCCACAATAGGCTTATGCCAACTTGCTTTTATAATGTATATTTTTGTTGGGTTGCTATTGGCAATAGCAATTGAATATTGTGATTTTTTGGTATTATCCATTTTTTTATAAAAAATTTTATATTTGTTGATATATATAAATATATTTTTGTAATAATAATTGTGATGAATAAAAATTTTTTTTTAAAGTCATTTATTTTAAAAATATGAAAAAATGTACAACTGACATAGGTACAACATTTGCTGATCCAAAAGTAGACATGACCTTTAAGATACTTTTAGGCGATCAATCTAATAAAATTATCTTGATTAATTTTTTGAATAGTATGTTAAATTTTACTGGATTACAAGCTATAAAAGATGTTACTTTATCGCCAACAAATTTACCAAAATCTGGTATAGATGAAATATCAAGTGAATTAGATATATTATGTAAAACAGGAAATAATAAGCAAATAAATATAGAAATGCAAAGGCAATCAAGTATTAATTTTTTGCCTCGTATTCAATATTACATGTCTCGTTTAATAGGTAAAAAAGTTAAAATAGGAGAAGAATATAAAAATATCCATGAAACTTACATCTTAGTTATAGGTGAAAAAAAATTTCCAGGCTTTTGCCCAGAAATGTATGAACATCATTATGCGCCCTGTAATTTAAAAACAAATACTTTAATGCCTTATAATAAAATGTATTGGGTGATTTTTGAATTAGAAAAATTCAAAACACAAGTAAATCAAGAAAGAATTAAAGAAGAAATAAAATTACAATGGCTTCACTTTTTTGCGAATTGTGGTAGTGAAAATCGTGTTCCAGAATTTATTACAGATGAAAATATAAAAAATAGTTATAATATTATGTATAATATATTTCAAAATACAGAATTAAAAGCACGTTATGAAAATTCCTTGGCTCGTGCACAAGAAAGAAACAATTTTTATGAAAAACGAGGAGAAAAACGAGGAGAGATCAAGGGTGAGATAGTTAAAATACAAGATTTTAAAAAATTGGGTATTAATCCATCAAAAATATATAATATAAACTATAAATATCTTAAGACTAATCATATCAAAAAAATTTTAGAAGAAAAAGATTGGGATACTTTAAGCAGCACAGCAATATTTGAAGCACTTCAAAAAGAGTATCCTAAAATTATAGAAGAATTATCTTGATGTTCAATTTATTTATTTCTAACCTTTCTTAAATAGGTAACATTGGGTTGAGTACGTATTTCTTCTAAAACATGATAAGCTCTAGATGTATTTTCTTGGTTTAAAATTTTATAAATTTTGCTTTCTGGATTATTCATATCACCAAATACAATGGCATCTGATGGACAAGCTGTTGCACAAGCTGTATCAATATCATTATCTAACAATTTTCTTTTTTGTAATTTTGCTTTTAGTTTACCTTCTTGTATACGCTGTATACATAAACTACATTTTTCCATCACTCCACGTGCACGTACTGTAACATCTGGATTTAAGACCATTTTTCCTAAGCTATTATTCATGGCAGTGTTGTCCTTTATTTTTTTATTGTCATGGTATTTAAACCAGTTAAATCTACGCACTTTATAGGGGCAGTTATTAGCGCAGTATCTTGTACCAATACACCTATTATATGTCATTTGATTGAGTCCTTCTGCACTATGTGTAGTAGCTAATACAGGGCATACTGTTTCGCATGGTGCATTATTACAATGCTGACACATCATTGGCTGAAAACTAACCTCAGGATTTTCTGCTGCTTGTGCTAATCCTTCTATATCATTTTTTGTTGCATTGCTGCTATAATAGCGATCTATTCTTATCCAGTGCATTTCACGTCTGTTAATAACTTCTTCTTTACCTACTACTGGTACATTATTTTCTGCCTGACAAGCAATAGTACAAGCACTACATCCTGTACAAGTATTCATATCAATTACTAATCCCCAATGATGATTAGGATACATATGTCCTTTCCATAATGTGATGCTGTCAGGTTTTTTATTGCCATGGCTTGTGGCTATAGTAAGAGATGGTTTTCCTGAGAAAGAATTTTTTTGATAATGGGCTAGAGTTGTCTCCTGAATAATATTTTCTCTGCCCATATATGTTTCATGTGTTTGGGTTTGTGCTAATGGATAATATTTTTTTAAAGGGGTTAAAAGAATATCTGATATAGTATAGCTCATGTTGCCATGAATGGTTTGTATCCATGGAAAAATATTTATTCCTACCTTATTAGCTACTTTTCCTCCCTTGGTTCTTCCATATCCCATGGCAATACCTAAGGTATTTTCATGCTGTCCAGGTTGTATAATTACTGGAGCCTGTATTATTTTTTTCCCTACTTTCAATTGTACCATAGGTGCTTTACCTTCTTTTGGTTCAAGATGGTATTTTTTTGCCATTTTTTGTGCTATGGTAATATAATTATCCCAACATACTTTGGTAATAGGATCAGGCATTTCTTGTAACCAGGGGTTATTGGCTTGCATGCCATTTCCTATACCTATTTTTTCATAAAATACTAGTGTTAAGCTTTTTTTTTGTTTTTGATCTATTTTTTTTGCGTGGCTCTGTATTAATGTTAAGGGTAAATTTTGCCATTTTTTGTGCTGTGTAGGTTCTTTTTCTAAAGGGTAGACACCATTGTATAGACAATGGTCCCAAAATTTTTGAAAATCAGTAAATTTTTTTTGTTTATGGAAAAAATTATTTTTCCACTGTGTTTGTACAAATTGATAATAATTTTTTATGGGAGCATCAGCCCATATTAATAAACTTTCTGGTGCTGATCTAGTTTTAAAAATAGGTGTAATGGTAGGCTGTGTAAGGCTAAAAATATTTTTTTGTGGACAGGCATCATTCCAAGATGCTAAGTAATGATGATCTGGGATATTATATTGTACTAAAGAGGCTGTTTCATCTAAACAACTATTAGTAGCTATGGTTAAATCTACTTTATCCAGATTTTGTGCAATAATTTTTCCTTGTGGATGATTATATACAGGGTTAGCATTAAAAAATATGATACCTTGTATTTTTTTTTGCTGCAATTCTTGCACAAATTTCAGCATGTCTTTATCATTGCCTTGTTTGGTATAATTAGGATGTGTAAGGTCTATAGTATGTCCATAATTACCTAACAAATGATTAATACTATTAGTTAATATTTGTATAGAAGTATTGTTAGATCCACTTACTACTAATGATTTTTTTCTATTTTCCCATAACGCTTGTGCTATATTTTTCAGGTGATCTGCATAGGGTAGTTTTTTTTCTGTTGCAATAATAGGCTTTTGCATTTTTTTAGCTAGTATATTATACAAACATATTAGGGCTATCCCCTCATCATGAGGATGTATGGGTATACGACAATCAGCATTGGCACCTGAAAGAGATAGATTAGCTTCCAACTGATAGTGTTTTGACATATACTTTTTTTGTTTACTCACCTTACGCATTTTGCTATATTGCTTTGTAAAAGCAATAGGGGAGAGCCATGTACCTAAAAAATCAGCACCAAAGCTTACAATAACCTGTGCTTTGTCAAAATGATAAGCTGGTATAATGGCTTGTTGAAAGTACTCTTGATTGGCTTGTCTTATACCATAATATGATGTTGTATCATAAACAACGTGTTGGGTATTAGGATATTTTTTTTTAAAATTTTTGATAGCCTGTTGAGTAGAAGGGCTAATAATGGTATGACTAATGATACGTATTTGTCCATCATTTTTTTGGATATGGTTGAACTTTTCTATTATAGTATGATCTAAATTGTTCCACGTTGTTTCTTGCTGTTTTTTTTGTGGATATTGTAATGTTTCTTGATCATATAATGAAAGTACAGAAGCTTCTACCTGTGCATTTACACCACCCTGTGTAAGAGGACATAAATTATTGCCTTCAATTTTTATTGGTCTACCTTCCCTTGTTTTAACAACAATACTACAATAATCTCCATTTTGTGTATAAGTAGAGGCATAATAATTAGGTATACCAGGATCAACATCTATAGGTTTATTAAGATAAGGAATAGCTTTTCTGATTGGTGCTTCACAATTGGCTAAAGAAGTAGCAGCTACACTAAAACCCATTAATTTTAAAAAATCTCTACGAGAAAAAAGACTATCATTATTTTTTTCTTGATTAAGAGGAGATTCAACAGATGCTTTATTTGTATTTTTGTTATGGTGAGGTAATTTTTGAAGTTCTTCTATACCCTTCCAGTATACTTTTTTATGCATAAATAAATAGCTAAGATATTTTTTAGTATTTTTAATAATGACATTTTCCACATTCTAGACCTCCTATGTCAACTACTTTAAGAGGGATTTGCTGTTTTTTTTGGTGTTGGTGTATGGCTAATAGCCGATCATAGTATGCATTATCTTTAGCATTTACCTTTGTTTTTCTATGACAATCAATACACCATCCCATAGTAAGTGGTTGATGTTGGTAAATAACCTCCATGTCTTGTACTGGTCCATGACATTGTTCACAAGATATATTACCTACTTTAACGTGTTGTGCATGATTAAAATAAGCTAACTTAGGTAAATTATGTACTCTTATCCATTCTATAGGCTGATTTTTTTCTACAGCAAGATGAATTTTTTTGATTTCTGGAGTATTTTTTTTGATCTGATGATGACAATTCATACATATATTTACTGATGGAATGTTAGCATTTTTGCTTTTAAGTACACCTGTATGGCAGTATTGACAATCGATATTCAGTTCACCAGCATGTAATTTATGGGAAAAAGCAATAGGCTGTGTAGGGGCATAATTTTGTTGTACACCTACAGTATAGAGCGCTTCTATTACTGTTTTGCCTATAAATGCTAAGCATATTAGCATACCAATATAATGTGTAGTGGAATGAAGTAAAATAGTACCTATTTTTTTTTTATAGTATTTTTTGAAAATATTTTTTTTTTTATTCTGGTTTACTAGAGTATTTTTTGTATTATTTTTGATTAAAAAAATAATAATAAATAGTAGTGACAATAGAATAAGCATGAGCATTGATAGTATGCCAAAGATGATTAAAAGAAAATATTTATTAGAAATAAAATTTGAATTACCTATTTCAGATATCTTGTGATCTTTGGGAACAGTAACATTTTTTTCTACATTACTTTTTGTATTGTTGATTTCCAAAGAAGCTGCTTGTATGTAGGCAAGTATATCCATAATTTCTTTATCAGAAAAATCAAAAGAAGTCATTTGTGTTTTATTGTATTTTTCATACAATTTTACTGCATATTCATCACCACTTTGTATAACTTTTTGTGAATTATTAATAAATTTTTTTAGCCAGTCTACTGTTTGTCTTTTATGTACATCCTTAAGTGCAGGTCCTACTATTTCTTCATGAATAGCATGGCATACAGTACAATTTTCTTCAAAAAGAATTTTTCCTTGTTGTATAATTTGTTCTTTATTTGCATATATTTTACCCAGAGTACTAAAAAGTATGCATACTATTAGAAAAAATTTATTTATACAATGCATATAAAATGATTTTTAAGCGTAATAATTTGGTATTAAATGGTATATATAAAATTTTTATAGATACTTTGATATTTATGTTTTACTTCTTCCCATTCTTTTATAGGATCAGATGCTTTGGTAATACCTCCTCCAGAATATATGACTGCTTTTTTTTGGTGTATAATTTCCATACACCTTAAGTTAACAAAAATTGATGATTTTTTATTTCTTTCTATGGGGCCCCAAAATCCACTATATAAATTTCTTTTTTCTTGTTCATGGTTTAGAATAAAATCTATAGCTAAATTTTGAGGCAAACCAGCTACAGCTGGTGTAGGGGCATATTTTTGTAAAAAAAGAGACAAAAAAAAATTTTTTTCAGTTTTAAACTGACAAATATACTTTGTTTTGAGATGTGCCAAGTGGTTATGGATTATAGTATGAGGTCCCTGTTTATTTAACCTAGATCCCCTTACATTTTTTTTGAAAAAACTTTCTATATATTTTGATACTATTTTTTGTTCTTCATATTCTTTTTCTTTCCATATTATAGGTTTGCTTTTATCATTTATTTTTTGTGTACCTGCCAGAGCCACTGTACTTATTTCTTTTTTTTTTTCAAATATTGTAAATAATTCTTCAGGGCTTTCTCCTAACCATGTCCCATACTGTTTCGTATACAATAATACCAAAAATCCATTGTAAACCTTTTGGCATTTTTTTAGAAATGCCATTACTAGATCAAATTTATCAGGCAGGTTTACTACTGTACGTATAGATGTAACTACTTTTTGCAGTTGTTTTCTTTGAATTTTGTGTTGTGCTTTTTTTATCAGCTTCAGGTATGTTTCTTGTGTAGTAGACTGTATATTCTTTTCAGATTGTTTATGAATTTTTTTTTTATTGCCATACAGTAATTTTTTGATATTATTTTTATTATTTTCAACTATACAGATGTTTTTTTTCCCGACATGTATTTTGATATCAGGTTGTATATAGTATATATCATTTTTTTTTTCAAACGGGCTAAATATAAATCCACTTTTTATGTTGATATAATTATGATGAAGTGTTTGTATTTTGGAATGTAGCTGGATATTTATGGTTATTTTTTTTTGATTTGGTTTTTTCCAAAAAACAATAGGTAGACATTGATTTTTGGATGCATGGAACACATCTTTTAAAAAATTTATTTTTTTTTGTGCTAACACTATGATGTTATTTACTTATAGCAATTTTTTTGATCTTACAGCAACAGTATGTCTTGCGATACATATTAGTTGTTTATTATTGTTATTAATTTTAATTTCCCATACATGTGTTGTTTTACCCATGTGTAAGGGGAGAGTAGTGGCATATACATATGTTCCTTCAGGAGCTGGACGTACATGGTTAGCATTAATTTCCATACCTAGACAATAATATTTTTTTTGATCAACAGCACAGTTAGCTGCCATACTGCCTAAAGTTTCTGCTAAAGCTAATGAGGCCCCTCCATGGAGTATACCCATGGGTTGTCTTGTTTTTTTATCGATAAACATTTTAGCCTGTATATAATTTGATTTAATGGCAGTATATACTATACCTAAATGTTCTGCTAAGCTATTTTTACTGTGCCGATTTAAATCAGCTAATGTTATGGATGGAGAAAATATCATATATAAAATGCCCTTTTTTATCAAAAAAATATTTTAATGGTAAATTTAAATATTTTTTATATAATTTTATTGTCATATACAGATTAAATGCTCTATTTTATTATTAGAGTATATTTTAACTTGTTATGCTACATAATAAGTTAGAATTCATTTTATATAATATAAAATATTTTTTATACACAAAATATGCTTTTTGATACAAAAATTCAAATATTTTTTACGCTCCTGTCTATTGGAATATTTTTTTAACCTAAAAAAATGAATTCTTCTAAAGAAAATTTGTTTGAAGACTATTTATTTGTAGTAAACTCTAATCAGAACCCCTACCGTATAGATAAGTATTTGACTGAAAATATTGACAATATAACCCGTAATAAAATTCAAAAGGCTATACATAATAATTTTGTTCTAGTTCATGAAAAACCTATAAAGATTAACTATAAAATACAACCTCATGATGTTATAAAAGTATTTCTACCTATTTCACCAACATTTAATGAGCTAGCGCCAGAAAATATACCTTTAGACATTATTTATGAAGATGAAAGCCTTTGTATTATCAATAAAAAGGCAGGTATGGTTGTTCATCCTGGGCACAATAACTACAGTGGAACACTAGCCAATGCATTATTATATCATTATAAAAATCTTCCATATCAAAATAAAGAACAAACAAGGCCTGGCATTGTACATAGGTTAGATAAAGATACTTCAGGGCTTTTAGTAGTTGCTAAAACAATACAAAGCATGAAATCATTATCTCAACAATTTTTTGATCACTCTATTGAACGAAAGTATTATACTTTGGTTTGGGGTATACCTGAAAATAATTCTGGTACGATTAATATACATGTAGGCAGACATCCCAAATATAGAACTATAATGACTACTTTTAATGATGCTACTCAAGGTAAAAATGCTATTACACATTATCGAGTAATAGAAACTTTTCAATATATTACTTTATTAGAGTGTACATTAGAAACAGGAAGAACACATCAAATTCGTAATCATATGCAATATGTAGGGCATCCTATTTTTAACGATAGTATGTATGGAGGAGATAAAATTTGTAAAGGTCCTATTTTTGCTAAATACAAGTCTTTTATTAAAAATTGCTTTAAAATAATGCCTCAGCAAGCATTGCATGCTTATGCTTTAGGCTTTATACATCCCATAACTAAAAAAAAGATGTATTTTGAAAGGCCATGGCCCTCTAATTTTCAGCAGATTATAGATAAGTGGAGAAAATATATAATTTCTCTAGATATGAAATAAAAAATAAATTTATATACTAATATTTTCTTATCATTTTTTATTTAAATACTATTTTAGACCATCCATGATTATTCATACGATATAATATATTATTTTTACTTAGATAATGATTTGTTTTTTTATTATCCACATAGTTGCTTATACATAAATGCGCTTTTTGAATATCAATAACATCAAAATTGTTTTGTAAATTTTTGTTTTGTATTACGCAAAAAATATCAATACAGTCAAATTTAGGCACTAGAGCTAACCAAATTTTTGTATTTATTTCTTGATACATATAAGGTACTATATCTATACTTTGAGTAAAAAAAAAATTTTCTAAAAATTTTTTGTATAATTTTTGCTGTTTTTTTTTTAAGGTAAGCCAAAAAATATTTCGTTTTATGCGAAAAATAGGAGAATTTTTTTTTCCCCCTACAATTGTTGTAGTTGCTATTTGTTGTGGATCATGAAAATTTTTAAAGTAGAGTGGCACATTATGTTGAGATAAAAGTGGTACAGTACTAGGATGAAGAATTTTATCTCCTCCATGGGTAACCATATCATGTACTTCACTATAAGTAATATCTTGCAATAGATGTGCTCGTGGATTTTTTTTAGGATCATCTGTCATTACTCCTGGCACATTTTTCCAAAAAACTAGACCTTGTGCTTGTAAAACAGCAGCCCATATTGCCGCAGTATAATCTGATCCTTCTTTGCCTAAGTTTGTTATTTCTCCATGGCTATCACTACTTATAAATCCTTGTGTAAGCACATGTTTTGCTTTTTTTTTTTGTACAAATATTTGTATTTTTTTTTTTGTTCGTAAAAAATTAAGCTTATTACTATTTGTCAAAGTTTCAATTGTTTTTCTACTATCTACTTGCTGAAAGCAAAGTTTTTGTTCAAGTAAATAATGAAAAATAATGTTTGAAGCTAATATTTCTCCATAAGCTACAAGATTATTATATAGTTTATAGAAAGAAATTTTATTTTTAATGTCTTGCAATAATGCATTTTTCCAAGCATATAATAGAGAAAAGATAATATGATTAGGAGAAAATAACGCCTTTATAATATTATAATGAAAATTATAACAGCTATCTAATAATTTTTGATAGGGTAAGTTATTAAAGCAACTGTAAGCAATTTTTTCCAATAAAGTTGTGGTTTTATCTAAAGCAGAAACTACAACAACTAATGGATATTTTTTTTCATAATCCATAATAATTGTTGTCATTTTTTGTATATTTTCTGCATTAGTAATTACTCCTCCACCAAATTTAAATATATACATAGGCTATGTATTGTAACACAACAAAATTATGACATTAATCTCTATTTTAGAGAGATGATATTCAAAAATGTATAATAATCAAAAGTATTTTAAAACACAAAAATGACACGAGGAAGAGAAATAAAAAAATAATTCTTATGTTTTATACTTTAATATCTCTAAACTTTTACCCTTCAACTCCTGAGCAGCATTTTCTAACTTTAAATATTTAGCTAGAGGAACAAAAAAATTTAAGGTCTCATTTGCTTTTTTTTGTTGACTTTCCCAAGATTTTGCATATAATGTTCGCATATTATGTAATCTATCTGCTAATTTAATATATAAAACACGTTCGTCTTTAACATCTAATAAAGTAGAAATATTTTCGAATTTGGCTAAACTAATTTTTGAAAAAACATCTTTCTTACTTTCTAAATGTGTTAATCTATCTACTAAATTGGCTACTGATTGACCAAAAAGCATTTCTATATTTTCTAAAAGCATAGCAGTATCCTCTACCGTATCATGTAACAAAGCAGCTAAAATAGTTGCTTCATCTTGGTTATAGTCCAAAACTATTTCGGCTACGGCTATTGGATGTAAATAAAAAGGTTCTCCAGATTTTCTTTTTTCTAATCCATGATAATATTTAATGATTTCTAAAGCATTTTTTACCTTTTTTAGATCTGCTTTGCTTTTAGCTGATATACTTTTTAGTAATGATTTTTCTTGTTTTTGTGCTCCAGGATAATGGTCATTGGCCTTTACAAGTGTACCTCCTAATTGCATTTGATTATCATTCATGGATTTTGGCCGAACTTCATTCAGATTAAGCGGAATCACATAAAGATGTGTTGACTGTATTGGTTTACATACATCAGTATAGCCATAATGGGCTTTGATGATACGTTGGTTATTGTGTAATAACAACATAGACATATTATCTGACATAGGTAGTTTATCATGTTCTAATGCTGCCATATAGGTTGTATCTAAATTAGGAGTTGTATTTTTTGTTGTCAAAACAAAACCTAAAGCTTTGATATTTTTTTTATAATCTTTGCCTACTGAAGCTAATGGATAGCTTAGTTGTGTTTCTTGAATATCAATATATATAATATCATTTTTATTGTTACTTGTTAATAAAGTAATGGCATTATTAAGCAGTTGATGGATATATTTAGGATCGCAGGTGATACATTTTTCTTTTGTGTTGATATGATATGTTATGGTTATATTTTGTTTTTGTGTTTTTGCTTTTAATTGATCTAGAATAGATTGGATATTTGTAGATTTCACATCAAGCTGAAGATAATCTAATGATCTGTTTTCTATTCTTTCTAATTTTACTGCCATTGGTATTAAAGTATCTTCTAGTTTATCTAATGTATTGTCCATTTTTACAGGATCATTTTTTTGTCCACGTAAAGATTTGATCATTTTTGCTATTTCAGGCAATTTTTTGATATTAGCTTGTTGCAATGTTTTGATGATGCCTATTTTTTCTTTGAAAGAGAAGAGCAGTTCTTGGGTATTTTCTTGATCTTTTTCTTGTAAATATTGATTGCTTAAAGTGATATCATCGTATGTTTTTTGTTTTCTACGAGCAAAAAATAGACCAATGGTTGTGGAGAAAAGAATAGTATAAATAAGCGTATAAAGCGTATCACTATCTTGAATGATAGCAGGAGTACCTATCCAATATTGATAGCTGATAATAGCCAAAAAAATGCCTAAAAATGCTAGAATAAAAAAAGTAACCCAGTCAGTTA
>CAWUJG010000015.1:0-23142 GCA_963922775.1 uncultured Cytophagales bacterium | reverse complement strand
AAATAAATTGCTTTTAAAAAAAAGATTCATATTTCAGCATAAAAGCTGAAATATGGTTTCGTGTGTTATCTTTTTAAAATACTAGAATTTACCAAATGATCAATCAACAAAAAATAATTTTAAGTAACCTACAAAAATTGGAAAGAGCTACAGCTCTTTTCAATAGGTTTAGAAAAAATATGCAAAGTGAACAAGAAAAATGTGGTACAGTACAAGCTTTTGAATTTTGTTATGAATTAGCTTGGAAAATTATGAGAAGGGTATTACATGATCGAGGACAAGAGACAGGATCTCCAAGAGATACTTTTAGAAAAGCAGCACTTGAAAATATCATCGAAGACCCTACAATATGGTTTGATTTTCAACAAAAAAGAAATGTTACTGTACATACATATGAAGAAGAAAATTTAACAGCAGTCATCATCATTTTTGAACCTTTTGCTATTGCATTACAAAAACTCATTACAAAATTATATAGCTTATATCGCCAATGATACACACAGAAAAAAAATATCAAAACATCATTCAGAACATTCTTAAAAAATATCCTTATACTTTTTATGCTTTTGGTTCAAGAGTTAAAGGATATGCTCGACAATGGTCAGATTTAGACTTATGCTATCAAGAAAACATTCCTACTGACACAATCGCACAAATTCAGGAAGATTTCGAGATATCTGATCTTCCCTTCAGAGTAGATATAATTGATTACCATACCTGCCAAAAATCATTTCAAGATAATATTCAAAAAAATTGGGTGAAATTGAAAAAAGATTAGACAATATTTAAAATTTGTTCTTTAATCTTTTCTAAAGAATCTTTCATCAAAACCGTTAATTTTTGTAATTCAGCATCATTAGCCTTTGCCCCTATAGTATTAATTTCTCTTCCTATTTCTTGTGCAATAAAAGATAATTTTTTTCCTAAAACCTGTTCTTTTTGCATTGTATTTTCAAAATAAGTCAAATGACTCTGCAACCTAATAATCTCTTCTTCAATATCCATTTTATCTATATAAAAAAAAATCTCCTGCTCTAAACGATTTTCATCAACTATATCTTCCAACTGCCAATGCTTTATCTTTTCTTGAATACTCTTTTTAATCTTTTTAGTCCTTTGAGGTGCTAAAGCAATAATTTTTTCTAAAAAAAATTGAATATTTTTTTTATTTTCTTCAATACTTTTTGCCAAATGCTGCCCTTCTTGTAAACGTGCAGTACAACAATTCATCAAAGCTTTTGAAAAATTATCTAAAATAATAGGCCAATCTTTTGTCATATCAGTAGGCACTGTAGTAGACTTGTGGATGACCTGAGGCATTTTTAAAGCCAATTCAAAAATTGGACTATTAACTGCTTTTACCTCTTGGGCTACATGTGTCAAGTCTTGGTAATATTTTTTAAACAAAGCAGTGTCAATAGTAGCAGCAGTAGCTGGAGGATGAAGTATGGTGTAATCAATATGGATGTAGACTTTACCACGCAATAAATTTTTTGCTACTAAGTTTTTTAATTCTTGTTCTTTATCTTGCAAATCAGTAGGCACTTTACAATGAATATCCAAAGATTTAGCATTAATTGTTTTAATTTCTATATGAATAGTGATAGATTCATTGCTATATTGTGTTTGACCATAACCGGTCATAGATTGGATATGTGTCATAAATGTAAAAAGTGCTGTATTTTTTCTAAAATTTTTTGCTTTTCATCAGGCTCAAACCAAACAATTGAAGGATCTTTTTTAAACCATGTCATTTGTCTCTTAGCATACCTTCTAGTATTCCGTTTAATAAATGCAATAGCTTCTTCTAAACTATACTTATCATCTAGATAATCAAAAATTTCCTGATAACCTACAGTTTGCAATGATTGATAATTTTTAAAAGGATAAAATTTTTTAGCTTCTGCTAACAAACCCTCTTGCATCATTTCTTCTACCCTATTTTCAATTTGTTGATATAAAATAGATCTTTCTTTTTGCAAACCAATTTTAAGTATTTGAAAATTTCTTTTCGATTGCTTTTGGTATAAAAGATAAGGGGATTTTTGCGTAAGCTGATAAATTTCTAAAGCACGAATCACACGATGAGGATTCTGAAAATCCAATTTTCCCTCCATATCAGGACAAGCTGCCAATAATTTTTTCACTAAAAAATTCAATCCATTCTTTTGATAGACTATATTGAGTTTTTCCCTAAGGGAAAGATCACTAGGCAAATTATTGAATCCTTCACAAACAGCTTGAATATATAATCCAGATCCCCCAGTCATCAAAACATGATGATACTTTAGGAATAATTCCTTATGTAATAATTTTAAAATATCTCTTGCAAAAAGGCCAGCACTGTAATGTGCTTTTAAAGGCAAAAAATCTATGCAATGATGTTTAATTTTTTGAAGTATTTGAGCAGAGGGCTTGGCAGTACCAATATTCAACTGTTGATAAATTTGGCGGGCATCAGCAGAAATAATTTCTGTTTTTAATTTTTCTGCTAACCATAAGGTAAGTGCTGTTTTTCCTATAGCAGTAGGGCCTATTATAACTATAAGCTTTTTTTTAATCAATAATTTTTTTTTATAAAAATTTTAAAAAATTGTAGTACAAATGAATACCAAAGCCAAATCCTGATTGCTCTCGTTGGGAAATTTTTTTTAAAGGACTATACAGAGGATGTTTATATTTTACCATAAAACCTAAGCCAAATTTAGTTTCATAACCAATACCTAATAAAGAATTTATTTGTAGAGTATTAAATTCTTTTTTTACAGATTTTATTATTCGTCGGTTTCTAATTGCATTTAATAAAAAATTATTTTCTAAACCACTTATAATATAAAAAGAATGATCTTTTATAGGATATATCTGTAAAGCAATAGGTATTTGTAAATAATCTTTTAAAAAAAAACCACATGATGGACAATGTATGATCGTAGATACTAAACTATACATCATACCCATTTTTAATTTTACAAATTCAGGAAAAAAATGATACAATGGAAAAGAAAAATTTATACCGATATTTTTTATATCACTAACATATGGTATTTTTTCAGATTGAAGCACCCCTATATTGAATTCAATATTCAATGAAGATAAATTCTTTTTTAATATACTAGCATTGCTAAGACGAAATTGAAAAAATGTAATAAAAAATATTACTAATAAGTACTTACTAAACATAAAAATAAATTTAAAAAAATGAAACTTTATTTTCTATCTTTTATCCACCAAATAAATTTCACAAAATTATAGCTCAAATTCAATTGTAGAGTAATAGGAGGTAAAGGATAATGATTTGCTAACTCTGTGTATTTTTTTAAAAAATCTTCTGTATAAATATCTCCTATTCTATAATCTGCCTGTAGCCTTATACCTATACCATTGAAAAATTCATATCCTATACCTAAAATAGCATTAATTTTTTTTGTGTTGACAAAATGCTTAGGCAAAATTTTCAATTTTTTTGTTTTTTTTTTCTTATTTTTTATTTTATTTGTTTCTATAATTCCTTTTCCTTTTTTTGCTTCTAGCAAGAATCCACATTTTAAACCTATATAAACAAAGAAATTTTTTGCTTTATCCGGATAAAAATAGAACTGAATAGGAATTTCTAAATAAGTTAGCTGATCTATATTATAAAAATATTTTAATTTAATAATTTTCCATGCCTTATGACTATATGAATAACTATCTAGTACTGCATACAATTTTTGGTTAAATAATAAACCTGATCCAAAACCTATAAATTTTTTAGGCGCTGTTTGTACAGTTATGCCTGTATTTTTTTCACGCAAACCTGCTCCTATATTAATATTAATAGATTTTATTTTCATCACATCATAATTATGACCTGCTTGGTAAGCAACAGTATATTTATTATGAGCATAGCTCTTCTTAAAAAGAAGCAGTAGAAAAAATAATAAAGAAAAAGATAGTTTGGATAATGTATGGATCATAAAAAGAATATTTACATTTTTTTAGTTTAAAGAAGAAGCTCCTGCTACAATTTCAGAAATTTCATTAGTAATAACTGCTTGTCGTGTTCTATTATAATATAAATACAATTCTTTGAGCATATCTTCAGCATTATCTGTTGCTTTATTCATTGCTGTCATACGTGCTCCATGTTCTGCTGCAGCAGATTCAAATAATATTTTATAGACTTGTGATTGCATGACTTCCTTCATAATTTTTTTGATCAGCATTTCTTTTTTTGTTTCGTAAATATAGTACATAGCTTTTTTATGAGTAGAAGAAGGAATAGAAAATGGTAAAAATTTTTCTATAGTAGTAATTTGCATAGCAGCATTTTGAAATGCATTGTAAATAAATAATATTTTTCCATAAGTATCTTTTTCAAAACTTTTGATTAAAAAATGAATAAATGAAATTATTTTTTTTTTCTCCAGTTGATGCATAATATCAATATAATCTCCAAGAATAAGTTTATTTTTTTTTTTCAAAAAGTCAACTATTTTTTTACCTATAGGCAATACATGTATATTTTCTTTACTAGAAGATAAATAATCTTGATATTTTCTGTAGATATTAGCATTAAAAGATCCACAAAGTCCTCTATCAGAAGAAATAAGTACTAAAAGTGTATTATTATTTTTGTGCTTTTTAGTATATTTTTTTAGGAAATTGATCTGTTCATTTTGAAATATATGTGTACATATCTGTTGTATTTTTTCAGTATATGGCCTGTAAGATAAAATTTTATTTTGTGCTTGATTTAATTTTGCTGCTGCTACCATCTTCATGGCACTGGTTATCTTCTTGGTAGCAGTTACAGATTGTATGCTTTGTTTTACCTCTCGTATACTTGACATGATAAACTTTTATAAAGATATACAATATTGTTTAGCTGTATTTTTAGCTTCTTGATCCAAAATTTGAATAATATCATCATTCAATATTCCTTGAGATAATTTTTTTAAAATATTTTTATGTTGTGTACGCAATACATCAAGATAATAAGCTTCAAATTTTTTAACCTTTGCTATAGGACACTGATCTAAATATCCTTTTGTTGAAATATAGATGATAGCTATTTGCTCTTCTACAGGCATTGGCATATATTGATCTTGCTTTAAAATTTCTTGATTTTTTCTTCCTCGATCAATAGTAAGCTGTGTAGCACGGTCAAGATCAGCACCAAATTTAGCAAAAGCTTCTAGTTCTCTATACTGTGCTTGATCTAATTTTAGTGTTCCAGCAATTTTTTTCATCGATTTAATTTGTGCTGCACCTCCTACCCGTGATACAGATATACCTACATTAATGGCAGGACGAATACCTGCATTAAATAAATTTTTTTCTAAAAATATTTGTCCATCAGTAATAGATATCACATTTGTAGGAATATAAGCCGATACATCTCCAGCTTGTGTTTCTATTATAGGTAAAGAAGTCAATGAACCTCCTCCTTTAACCATACCTTTTAGTGCAGTAGGCAGATCATTCATTTTATGTGCTATTTCATTTGATGAATTAATTTTTGCTGCTCTTTCTAATAATCTAGAATGCAAGAAAAAAATATCTCCTGGATAAGCTTCTCTTCCTGGAGGCCTTTTTAAGAGTAAAGATACTTCTCTATATGCTACTGCTTGTTTTGATAGGTCATCATAAATTACTAAAGCATCTTTTCCTGTATCTCTAAAAAATTCTCCTATAGTAGCTCCAGTAAAGGGAGCGAAAAATTGTAGAGGAGCAGCAGCAGAGGCATTAGCTGCAATAATAATAGTGTAAGGTAATGCACCATTTTTTTCTAAAATAGAGACTAGATTAGCTACTGTAGAACCTTTTTGCCCTATAGCAACATAAATACAGTATACAGGATTACCTTGCTCAAAAAAGGTGCGTTGATTCAAAATAGTATCAATAGCAATAGTTGTTTTTCCTGTTTGCCGATCTCCAATAATAAGCTGTCTTTGTCCTTTTCCTATAGGGGTCATAGCATCAATAGCCTTTATACCAGTTTGTAATGGTGTATTAACAGGCTCTCTATAAATTACCCCTGGTGCTTTGCGCTCTAAAGGAAGTTCAAAACATTCACCTATAATAGGCCCTTTACCATCTATAGGTTCACCTAAAGTATCCACTACCCTACCTAACATACCCTCTCCTACTTTTATAGAAGCTATTTTTTTTGTTCTTTTTACAGTATCACCTGCTTTTACTTTATTAACATGCCCTAATATCACTGCTCCTACATTATCTTCTTCTAAGTTTAATGCTATACCTTTTACATCATCATTAAATAAAAGCAATTCTCCAGACTGCACCTTAGAAAGGCCATAAATTCTTGCTACGCCATCTCCCACTTGGAGGACAGTACCTACTTCTTCTATATCTTTTTTAAGATCTACTTTACCAAGCTGTTTTTTTAAGATAGAAGATATTTCTTCAGGTTTTAAGTGTATTGTTTTATTTATCATGGCTGAGATAAAACTTTTTGTAACTTTTTGAGATAGTTGGCTATACTGCAATCTATTTTTTTGTCATTTACTTGTATAGTAAAACCACCTTGAAGCTTTTTATTAATATTTTCTATCATTATAATTTCTCTAAAATTAAATTTTTTTAAAATAAAGTCTTGTATCTTTTTTTTTAAGTCTTCACTCAATGTATATGTAGTGCTTACATATACATCTTGTATTCTGTTTTGAATTTTATATTGCTGTATAAATTTTGCCGTAATTGTGTATAAAAAAAAAAATCTGTTTTTTTTTGAAAGCAAGTCAAATAAAAAAAATGTTTTTGGATTAAGCACATTGCTAAAGATAGCTTGAAGTATAGATTTTTTAGTCTTATTATCAATAAGAGGATGACTACATATTGAGGATATATCATTATGATTTTTAAAAAATTGATTAATGTATATCATATCTTTATATATTACTTCAATATGTTTTTGTTCTTGAGCAAAGACCCATAATGCTTGGGTATATTTTTTTGCTATCCTTACTTTTTGCATTTTACTTTTCTTGACAATATATTTTTATTTTTCTGTTATCATTTTTTTTATCAGTATTTCTTGCGATTTATCATTTTTTAAATTATCCATTAAAATTTTTTCTGCTATTTGTACAGATAAAGCTACTATATCTTGTTTAGTTTGATTTAAAGCTTGTTTTTTTTCATTTTCTATATCTTGCTTAGTTTTGGATATTATGTTTTTTTGATACTGTAAAGCTTCTTCTTGCGCTTTTTGCAAAATATCTTTTTTAGTTTCAATAGCTATTTTTATAATTTTATCTCTTTCTTTTTCAGCAGATAGCATCATATTTTTACATGTTTCTTCTAATTTTTTTACTGTATCATTTGCTTTTTCAGCAGCCAATAAATTTTTCTGTATATTTTTTTGTCTTAATTCAATAGCTTGTAAAATAGGCTTCCATGCATATTTTTTAAGTATAAATAATACAACTAAAAGTATAATAGTTTGCCAGAATATAAGCCCAAAATCGGGCGTTATTAAGTTCATAATCCTTATATAAATTCAGGATAAACAGCTATTTTGTAGCAATTAAAAGACAAATAAGAACGCCAAAAAGAGCAACACCTTCAATAAGAGCAGCAGCAATAATCATTGCTGTTTGAATTTTACTAGCTTCGCTGGGCTGTCTTGCTATAGATTTTAAAGCAGCACTACCTATATATCCTATACCAATACCAGCACCTAATGCTACAATTCCTGCACCTATACCTGCGCCTAAAAGCGATAATCCTGTAGTTAATAAAGTTACCATAATATATAAATTTAAGATTAAAAAAATCTATCTACTTTTTTATTCAATCTTGATGACTACTTGCTGTAGCAGTACCAAAATAAATAGCAGACAGAAGAGTAAAAACATAAGCTTGTAAAAAAGCTACGATTAATTTCAATAAAAACATAAATGTACCAAAAGGAACACTAATAGCACCAAATAAAACATTTTTAAAAATAAATATCAAGGCGATAATAGTAAGTAAAATAATATGGCCAGCTGTAATATTAGCAAAAAGACGAATCATGAGAGAAAAAGGTTTTACAAAAAGGCCTATAATTTCAATAGGAATCATGATAGGTAAAAGCCATTGAGGTGTACCAGGTGGATTGATAATATGACTCCAATAATGTTTATTACCATTAAGAGATGTAATAAAAAATGTAAAAGTAGCTAAAACAAGTGTAATAGAAATATTTCCTGTAACATTAGCAGATCCTGGCAATAGACCTAAAAGATTATTGAGCCAAATAAAAAAAAAAACAGTAAGCAGATAAGGCATAAATTTTTTATATTTTGCTTTACCAATATTTGGAATAGCAATTTCATCACGTACATAGCAAATCATTATTTCTAAAAATAAAGCTATACCTTTAGGTGTTTTAGTTGATTTTTTACTGTATTGGCGAGCAGCTGTTAATGCTATAGCCAGTAGCACAATCATACTTATTAGCATAGCTGCTATATTTTTAGTGATTGAAAAATCATAAATAGTACGATTTGTGTCTATAGGAATAATTTTTTCATTTTCATTAATTTTATAACCTTGGTAAATAATTCTTTCATGGTTTTTATTCAAAAAATTACTAGATAAAAAACATTCTATACCCCGATCTGGAGAATAAATAATAATAGGCAAGGGAATTGTAATATGTGTTTTACCTATAGTAGCCAGATGCCATTCATGAGCATCGCCTATGTGATGCATAATAAAATCTACATCATTTTTTTCTTTAGCTGATTTTCCAAAGGAAAAGAAAGGGATGATAAGGAGTAATAATATTTTTTTGAAAATTGACATTAATAATTACATTTTATCTTTTTTCATTTAAACTTAAATCTTTTTCTTTTTCTACCATTTTTTGGCTTAATTTTTGTTCTATTTCTTCTTCTACTTCTTCATCACGCATTTTATCAAAATTAGTAATATTTTCTTGATCATATATTAAATAGTGCTTTCCTCCTAATACAGCAAATATTTGATTTTTTTGAATACAAATATCATTTTTATGTACATTTTTTTCACACATAATTTTTTTAGATTCTAAACTTTTATGAATATCGATTATTTTTTCTTTATCATTTATTTTACAATGATTCGAAAATGATGTTTTAATATTATGCTCATTGCCATTAAACATAATATCACCTAAAACATTAGTATTATATATAGGATATTTTGTATTGATAACGTAACAATTTTTTACTATCTCTTCTTTACTATCATCAAATTCTTCTTTTCTCCACATACCAATGTTATCAGTTCCTAAATCATCTTTTGTTTTTAATGTAAAAATGTTTTCAATTTTTTCAGTACTTTTTTCATCTAATATACCACAAAGTTGTTCATATAATGTATAACTTGGATGATAATACTGTTTAGAAAACCCTGATGAAATTACATAACCTTTAATATCACCTACTACGGATCGGAGTTGTTGATCTACATATTTATTATAATATTTTGCATCTCCATGATGGGGTAATACCAACACAGAATTATTATGTGGATTATATTTTTTTTGAGAATTTTGAGAAAAAGATATACCCAAACCAGTATTTACTTTTTTACATTGATGTGCCATAGCTTTATTACGGAAATTAGACATATATGTAAATATTGCAAGAGGAGTAGCATCACCAGTAGTAATAAAACGATGATCACCTACATCAAAAGAGAGTATAGGGCTATGGGCATTAACATTATGTTCATTGTCTTTATAATTTAGGCCAAGGATGTAAACTTTTTCAAAGTCTTTTATTTTTTCTAAATTTTTTAAAAAAAGATTATCTTTTAAAAAAAATTTATCAAATGCTTCATTGATATTGCCTGAAAAAATATCTAGATTATTTTTTTTTATATTCAATTTATATTCTAATTTTATATCATCATCAATATAGCTATTTCGAAGTTCATGTTTTTCTAAATCAGGTAAAAACGGAAAACGAAATTTAATATTTTTTTTCATTAAAGCCTTTACAACATTTATTGTTGTTTTTGTAGAATGGTTTATCCAATCTCCACACAAAAAAACATAGGTATTTTCCATTAATTTATTTGGTACAATATTTTCTGGTTTTGTCCAAAAACTAATATGGTCTTCATCAGGATGGGATAAAAAAACAAATAAATAATAGTTAGAAGTATGTTTTTTTTCAAGAATATCTTTCACTTTATCAGAACAAAAGGATTGAAAATTTTGAAAATTTTCATTTTTATTATAAATAGTAAATTTTTGAGGAGACCCTTCTGTACCTGCTGAAGTTCTTTTTTTTTCCTTTTGATTTTCAAATGTGTTTTTTTCTTGAGAACTTGTACTTGTATATATAATTCTATTATTTATATCCTGTAATCTTTTTATTTTTTCAGGCATTACACTAGTTTTAGAGCCTCCATCATAAATCACAGCAAATCTTGGATATAAAGCCATTTGCATATTACCTTGGCCTACATCAAAAATGTAAAAATATTCTTTTCCATAATCTTCATTACATTCTGGAATACTAGGAGATGGATCCATAGTAAGGTGAAGGGAATCTTGTTTAGAAATTTTTTTTTGATGAAATTCCTTTTTACAGCTTACGGTAATAAGTAAGCAGATGATGGTTATAAAAATATTTTTTTTCATAATATTTATTACAAATACAGATTTATAATTTCTTTCATTATATGAAAATAAATAATTATCAAATATAGTAAAAAATAGTATAAAAATTCTTTTCCATATTATTTTTTTCAATTTAGGTATTTTATTTTTATTAGAATATTGTAAATTACATTATAGCTGAATTTAGAAATTTTATGGATAAATATATAAATCTTAAGCTAAAAAATAAAAAAAATATTTTAAAAGCTGCTATTAACTTACCTGCATCAAAAAGTGAAAGTAACAGAGTTGCAATGATACAAGCTCTTTGCACAAAAGACATAAATATTCAGCATTTATCTACAGCAGCTGATACAAAAATTATGATACGTGCTTTAAAGTGTAAAAATACAATTATTAATGTGAAAGATGCTGGAACAGCCATGCGTTTTCTCACAGCATTTTTCTGTGTAACCCAACAAAAAAAAATTTTGATAGGCACACAAGATATGTACAAAAGACCTATAAAAATACTTGTAAACTCCCTACAAACTATAGGCTATAACATACAATATTTATCTTTATGTGGATATCCTCCTATACATATTTTAGGTAAAAAGAATAAAAAAATAAAAAATAAAATTACAGTATCTGCACATCAGAGCAGCCAATATATCTCTGCTTTGCTCATAATTGCTCCTGCATTACCACAAGGTTTAACTATACAACTTACTCCTCCAATAAAAAGCTATCCTTATATACATATGACTATGGTCATAATGAAAAAATTTGGCATAAAAATTCACAAAAAATATGATAAAATTACAATAAAATCTCAACATTATAAACCACCACAATCTTATACTGTAGAGGCTGATTGGACTAGTGCAAGCTATTGGTATAGTTTTTTAGCACTGCATCCTGATCCTAAAAGCTACATAAAATTGCTTAGGCTCAAAAAAAATTCTTTACAAGGAGATAAAATTATAGCCCAGTGGATGTATCCTTTAGGTGTACAAACTACTTTTAATGAAGATTATGTGCTAATAAAAAAAATACCAGCTCAACAAGGCTATAGTACAATTAATTTTCAGCATCATCCTGACTTAGCTCCTACGTTTATGGTACTTTGGGCAGCTAAAAAAATGGATATTACCATAAAAGGTATAGAAAATTTAAAAATAAAAGAAAGTAATAGAATACAAGTTATGCAAAATGAACTTGCTAAAATAGGTACAACATTACAAGAGATCACAAAAGGGATTTGGCAATTGAAGAGTAGCTCAAAAATCTGGAATAAAGAGACTATTATTATAAACACTTATAAAGACCATAGGATAGCCATGGCTTTTGCTCCTCTTATGATGTTAGGAAATATCACCATCAATAAACCTACTGTAGTAGAAAAATCTTATCCAAAATTTTGGAGAGAAGTGCATGGTTTACAACAAGAATGAGTAGATAGTTTTATTTATCTACTCTCTTATCTGTACTATTTAAATTACTTTCTTCTTCTTCAAAATTTCTTTTGCCTATTAAATTTTCTACATCTGACTTAAATAATACCTCTTTTTGTAAAAGGGCTTGTGCTAATTCTTCTAATTCTTTTTTTTTTTCTAAAAGCAATTTTTTAGTTCTATTGTATATGGAAGATACTACTTTTTTTACTTCTTCATCAATCATTTTTGCTGTATCTTCTGAATATGGCTTGGTAAAACTATAATTTTTTTTGCTATTATAAAAAGAAATATTGCCTATAGCTTCACTCATACCATACACACCTATCATATTATAAGCAATTTGCGTTACTTTTTCTAAATCGCTCAGGGCACCTGTAGATATTTTTCCAAAAATAATTTCTTCTGCTGCTCTTCCACCTAAAGCCATGCCCATCTCATCAAGCAGTTGTTCTTTCTGATATAAAAATTGCTCTTTGGGTAAGTACTGTGCATAGCCTAAAGCTGCAATGCCTCTTGGTATAATGCTTACCTTAACTATAGGATTGGCATTTTCAAGAAACCATCCTGCTACAGCGTGTCCTGCTTCGTGATAAGCTACTATTTTACGTTCTTTTTTTGATATTATTTTAGTCTTTTTTTCTAAGCCGCCTATCTCTCTATCTATAGCATCTTGAAAGTCTTCCATTTCAATGTTATTTTTATTTTTACGTGCTGCAATTAAAGCAGCTTCATTACATACATTGGCAATTTCTGCTCCTGTAAATCCAGGTGTTTGCTGAGCTAAAATTTCTTCTTTAACATTTACATGTACTTTATTTCTTTTTCCAACATATATTTTAAATAACTCTTCTCTTTCTACAATGTTAGGTTTATCAATAGATACTTGCCTATCAAATCTTCCAGGTCTTAATAAAGCACTATCTAATGTTTCTGGCCTATTGGTAGCAGCTAATATAATAATACCTGTGGTTGGAGTAAATCCATCCATTTCTACTAAAAGTGAATTAAGTGTATTGTCTCTTTCTTCATTTCCTCCTTCAAATGTAGTATTACCTCTGGATTTACCTATAGAATCAATTTCATCTATAAAAATAATGCATGGAGCTTTTTCTTTAGCCCGCTTAAAAAGATCTCGTACACGAGAAGATCCTACTCCTACGAACATTTCTATAAAATCAGAACCAGAAAGATAGAAAAAAGGTACATTAGACTCTCCTGCTACAGCCTTAGCCAACAAAGTTTTTCCTGTGCCTGGTTCTCCAACTAAAAGTATACCTGTAGGTATATATCCACCCATATCAGCATATTTTTCAGGATATTTTAAAAAATCTACTATTTCTTGGACTTCTTCTTTAGCCTCTTTCATGCCTGCTACATCTTCAAATTTTACGTTTACTTGGTTTTGTTCATCAAAAAGTATTGCTTTTGATTTACCTATATTAAAAATACCTCCTGCAGATCCTCCAGAAGACATTCTTCTAGAAAGCATCCAAAATCCCAAAACAAACAAAATAAAAAAACCCCAGTTAGCAAAAAAATCAGTATAATCTATTTCTTCTTCAGTAAAATACCCAATTTTTTGGCTAGGAGATAATTGAGATTCTAAGAGTTTATAATTTTTATTAAAAACTACAGCAGCAGGTACTTTAAATGCATAGTGATATTTTTTTTTTTTCCCTCTAGATTGTAGCTCTTTTTTGTAATGTTCTTTTGCTAAAGCTTCCTGATTAAGTCTAATTTTTACTATTTTTTTGTTAGTAACAAGCGTTATTTTTTCTACTTCACTATCTCTCATCATTTTTTCAAATCTTTTTTCAGATATTTGAACCAGGTTGGTAAAATTATTCTTGTAAAAAAAACTCAGAATAGTTATAAATAGAACAGTTAAAAATAATATTTGCTGTTTTCTTGAATTTTTAGATTTTTTTTTTAGCTTATTCATTATGTATATTAAGAAGTTAAAGTATAAATATAGTTATCAATATAGACCGTATGTTAAATTTTTTACATGATAATACAAAATTTTTAGGAAAAAACGTACTATATACACATACTTGTTTTTCTACACAAGATATAATACACCATAAAATTAGGCATAAACAAGATAATGAAGGCATGTTAGCAACCACAAATTATCAAATAAATGGAAGGGGTCAACAAAAAAATAAGTGGTATAGCAAACCTTTTCAACATTTAACATTTTCTTTTTTACTTTATCCACATAGTTTAACAACACAAAAATATTTTGATTTAAATATAATGATATGCTTGGCTATACATAAATGTTTAAAACTATATATAAAAACCAATAATCTAAAAATTAAATGGCCTAATGATATATTTTATCAGAATAAAAAATTAGCAGGAATATTAGTAGAAAACTATATTTATGGTTCAATGGTTAAAAAATCTGTTATTGGTGTTGGCATCAATGTAAATGCACATGTAGATAAAAGCTATTGTACTACTTATTTACAAGATATATGTTATGGTTTCTTTTCACTTTACCATCTGTTGAATGAATTATTATTATGTTTTGAACATTATTATCATAAAAATTTAACCTGTAATACAATTTTGAAAAAAAAATATATACAAAATATGTATAAATATCAACAGAAAGTATCTTTTTTTAAGAAAAATAGTATAATACAGGGAAAAATAATAGGTATAACAGCATTAGGATTGCTTATAGTACAGCATATACATGACAAAAGTATACATTATTATACACCTAAAACAATAAAGTGGATATAATATCTATATATATATTATAGAATTTGGATTTTAATATGTTTATTTTTTCCAAAGACAATTTTTTTTTATATACTTTTCTACACAATTAGGAACAAAATAACCTATATTTTTTCCATGATGCACGTAATGGCGAATTATAGTAGCTGAAATAGGGATGTATAATGATTTTTCTAAAAATGTTATAGTAGAATACTGTTTTCTATTATATTCAATAGAATGTATTCTAGGATAAACAATTGGAGCAAAATTATTTAAAATAAAAGTAAAATTTTCCCAAGAAGGTAAACTCATAAGGTTATCTTCTCCAAGAATAATACGAAAAGTATTATTTGGATATTTTTTTGCTAATTTTAAAAGGGTTTGTGCAGTAATATTAGGTTGAGGCATATTCAATTCAATGGTAGAAATAAACATGTTTTTTTTTTTAGCAATAGCTAAACGTACCATATTCATTCTATGGTATATAGATACCAAGGAATCCTTATTTTTTGATGGACTTTGAGGAGAAGTAATAAACCAAATTTTTTTTACCAGTTTTTTTTCTAGTATATTTTGTGCTATCATTAAATGTCCAAAATGAATAGGATTAAAAGAACCAAAAAATAAGCCAATATACATATAAGTCATTTAATTAATTACAACAATAGCACCAAATATAAACATCAGTTATAATATAATATACATTTAAGCGCAGTTGATTATGTATTATACACGTTATTATCCCTTTTTTTTGTAAAAAAAAAGGCATGACTAGAATATCATCGCGCAAAGATATTTTTTTAGTATATAATTTATATATCGCCTCCTTAGCACTCCATGCTAATGTTAATTTAAATAAATTATCCTTCATAAAGACAAGCTCTTTTTTCTGTAAATACCGGGTTTGAATGGATATCAACTTAGTATTCAAAACCTGTATATCTGTACCTATCTTTCCGCTAGTATTAACCATTACTATTACAAAAGGATAAGAATGTGATATACTTATCCCGATATCATGAAAAAGTGCATAAGGAGCTCCTGAATTACTTTTATTTAAGCCATAATAAGTAAGATTTAACTTGTTAAACAATTTTTGTAGTAAATAGCGCGCTGCAAGCCATTCTATTTTTTTTTGTTTATGATTAATTTTTTTATAAAAAGCCTTTTCTTGTACAGATAAAATAATATTACAGAAAGATATAGATTTTTGTAAGGTAATTGTTGTAAAATTATACCATATATTTTTATCTATTTTCATTAACATAATATTATAATATTTACTATATAAATTAATTTTAATAGTATGTAAATATATTTTTATTCTATACTTGGTTTTTTATACCAATAATTATAGAAAACTAAATTAATTTTATGCTAGTCTTTTTTTCATATAAAAAGACAACAATCGTATTTAAGCATTAGGATTTATTTTTTACTTTTTCAATAAAAATTTTTGAAGGCTTAAAATAAGGTATATAGTGCTCTTCAATAATTATAGCTGTATTATTTTGTAAATTTCTGGCAATTTTTTGAGATCTTTTTTTTTTAGAAAATGTACCAAATCCTCTAATTTCAATCGAATCTCCTTGTGCCACTGTATTTTTTATCACTGTAAGAAAACCTTCTAAAATAAGACTAACGTCTGCTTGAGGAATACCTGTTTTAGATTTTATAATATGCACAATATCACTTTTTTTCATAAATTTTTTTTAATATTCTAGATGCTATCTATACATATAAATATGCGATAATATATTCTTTTCTTTTGCTGTGATATAATAATTACGGCGTTCCATTGTTTTTTGTACTGTACAAATAGCCTTGTCAAAATTATATATTTTTTTTTCTTTTGGTGTAATCCAAGTAAATGAAGGAACATAACTTGTATTATATTGAGTATTCACTATACTTACATTTACACCAATTTTAGTACCTATATTTAATGTTGTATTAATACCACATTTGCTATAATCTCCCATTAAAGTACCTGCAAATCTCATATTGCCATATATCATTTTTTTTTGCTTATAATCCCAAAATTTTATGGTATTATAATTATTTTTCATAGTTGATGTACAAGTTCCTGCCCCTAAATTGCACCATTTTCCGATAATTGAATGCCCTAAAAAACCATCATGCAACTTATTACTATACCCTAATATAATAGAATTACTAATTTCTCCTCCTATTTTTGAAAAAGGACCTATAGTAGATGAATTAACACGTGTTCCTGAAGTAACCAAAGTATTTCTTCCTATAAATACAGGCCCTTTTATGGTACTATTAGGCTCTACAGTAGCATATTTATCTATATATATAGGACCTAAATCAGCATCTAAAACAGCAGCACGTATTTTAACATTTTTTTCTATAAAAATATTTTCTTTGCTATATATTACTGTATTTTTATCTTTAACATTTTCTGATTTTTTTTTTTTCCAAAAAAAATCATCTTGTATTATTTTATCATGTAAAAGAATACAATCTTGAATATTCTTTAGATGAAGAATATTGTCTTCAAATAGAAGAAATGTTTTATTATTTCTATTAGGTGATGCTAAGTAAGCTATTAAAATACCATTTTTGTGCATTAATTTCTGATTTGGCCTAAGTGCCAAAATAGCCTTGACCAAAAATTTATTTGGTAATATAGTACTATTAATATACAGGTGTATATCTAGTTTATGGGTTACATAATCTTCTTGGAGATACCGTGAGGTTAAAAAATTATGACAAAGTGTATTTAAGTAATTCATCCATTTCTCTGCTATAGTATATATTCCAATACGAATTTTTGCTATAGGCCTTGTTAATGCAATGGGGTAAAATTGCATTCTTTGTTGGTGAGTTTCAAAAAAAGTAATATGCAAAACTGAAGTACTTATACTTAAATATAAAGCTTATAAAGAGAATATATAACTTTTATAGCTTATACTCAAGAGCAAAAAAATATTTATACAAAAAATTAATTTATTCATTTCTTTAGAAAATATATTTTAGTATTAAATCACTATTTTAACATAAAAAACATATTATATTATAGTTAATGAATATTTTCATGCTTTTTTTAATTGACAGTTAGTAATTAATTTTAATTTTTATAGTAAAATAAACCATTGATAAAGACTTTATTTTTCATATAATAATCCCATTGTATTAACACAATCCATCTTTTTTCTCCATTTAGGCATAACCTTAATTCTATTTTCTAAAAAAACTTTGCTTTCAAAAAAAATTTCTAACGATTCTCTTGCTGATATACTCATTTCTTTTAAGCTAACTCCTTTTTTACCTATCAAAATTATTTTTTGTGATATACTTTCTACATATATTACTGCTTGGATATAAATGTAATCTTTTTTTTTTTGAAAAGTATTAATATAGACAGCTGTGCTATAAGGAATTTCTTGGTGATATTTATAAAAAATTTTTTCTCTAATTATTTCTGCAGCAAAAAATTTTTCAGGCTTGTCTGTAAGCACATCTAAAGGATAGTAAGGAGGATGCTTTGGCAATAAATGTATAATTTTTTTTATAAGATTTTTGAGCTCAATATTTTTTAATGCAGAAATAGCTATAATATCTAAGCCAGTTTTTTTTTTCCAATAATTAATTATTTTTATTCTTGCTGCTATTGTATGTAAATCAATTTTATTAATAACTAAAATAATTTTTGTATCATATTTTGTTATTTTTTTATGTAATTCTTCGTCATATTCTTCGATAGCATCTATAAGCCAAAGTATGATATCTGCATCTTTAAAGGCTATATTCAAATTTTGCATCATAGCTTGATGCAATGCATATTGTGGTACAATAATACCAGGAGTGTCTGAAAATACAATTTGACAATTCTTTATGTTGAGTATACCTAAAATTCTATGTCGAGTAGTTTGTAGTTTAGGGGTTACAATTGAGAGTTTTTCTCCTAATATTTTATTGATTAATGTAGATTTACCTACATTAGGTCTACCAACAATATTAACAAATCCAGCACGAAAATGAGCAGAAGCATGCATTATATTTTGATTTTCATTCATAATGATAAGTATTCCTGCCTAAATATTTTTCAATTAGAAGGTATTGTTATATTTTAACAACACAATTATTTTTTTCCATACTAGAAAAATTTATTTACACTAATATTTTTCAATATATACTGAACTAAAAATATTCAAATTATTCTTTTATATTGAATTTTACAATTCAATAACAATACCATCCCGTAAATATTTAATACTCTCCATCTACTACACCTATATCTTTATTTTCTTTTGAATTTTCACTAATAATAACCATATTTTTTACTACTATTTCTGTTGTATTTCTTTTAATATTATGTTTATCTACATAATTTTTTGTTGACAATTTTCCTTCAATATATACTTTATTTCCTTTTTTTAAATATTTTTCTGCCATAGTACCAAATGCATTCCATGCAATAATACTATGCCATTCTGTAGTAATTACTTTTTTATCATTTTTATCTCTATACAGATTATTTGTGGCTACCATAAATGTAGCCAATACGTTACCATTATCGAAATGTTTTATGCTTGGATTTTTTCCTAGGTTTCCAATTATAATCACTTTATTTACTGTAGGCATAGATCTATATTTTATTTTGTTTTAAAAATTTTCTGTTGTAAAGTTAGAGAAAAACTCATTGTTTTTCAAAAAATTTTCAATTAACACTGGTTTAGGCAGCAATTTAATTTCTGCTTTAGTATAAGGTTTAAGGTTATTTTGAACTATAAAATTATATCCATTTTTATCTGATATAATAACATGATAAAAAGTACAATATAGTTTTTGATGAGTAAGCAAATGATTATAGGTAGCTCCTGTAGGAGTAATACAAAAATTATGTGGTAAAAAAATATCTAATTGCTTAATTTCTTGCAAAGAAATATATTTTTTTTCTTCTATTAAAAAAAAATCATATAATCCTTGCCAAATATCTTTATTAGTACGTTTTTTTAAACAGAACATATTTTTCCACTGTAATATAAAATAGTAAAAAAAACGTTCTTTTAGTATAATCTTTTTTGTTTTTTTTGGTAAAATATGTTGTTTATGGTGTGCATAAGCAAAACAATTTTCTTGAAAAATACATCGGTAGCAAAAGGGTTTTTTAGGTATACAATGTATAGCTCCAAACTCCATAATTGCTTGATTATATTGATCTGATCTTTTTTCAGGTAAATAATTTTGGGCAAAATCTTGAAAATATAACTGATTAGCTGTTAAGCTTATATCTTTTTCTATGCCAAAAATTCTTGCTAATACTCTATATACATTACCATCTACTACAGCAAAAGGTAACTTAAAAGCAAAAGAAGCAATAGCAGCTGCAGTATACTTTCCTATTCCTTTTAAGGTTAGCAATTGTTGATAATTTTTTGGAAAAATTCCTCCGTAGTTCTGTACTACCTGCCTAGCACAGTATAATAGATTGCGAGCTCTTGAATAATAACCTAATCCTTGCCAAATGTGCAATACTATTTGTTCTTCTGCTTGTGCTAAAGTGTTAATATTAGGAAATCTTTTAATAAATTTAAGATAGTAGGGCGTACCTTGTGCTACGCGTGTTTGCTGTAAAATGATTTCTGAAAGCCAAATTTTATAAGGATCTATAGTATTACGCCAAGGTAGAGCACGTTGATTTTTTGTGTACCAAGATAATAACTTAGCTGTAAAATTTTTTTTAGTAATTTTTTTGTATTTATATGAAGTATTTATGTGGAGTTGCAAGATGGTAAAATAATATTGCTATCTATCTTTATACTTTTCTTTATATATTTTATTTTCTTTGGATAAAGCATTATCTGGATTAATATTATGCTGTAAAGCATAATGCACTAAACTAAAGAAAATTTTGCCCAGTATTTTTTCTGTATCTTCTTTATTAGCTTTTTGTATTATTTTTTTTTCTAGTAGTATTAAAGTATTTTTTATATCCTCTATCAAATTCTTTTTTTGTTCAAAAACTATACCATTTAATAATAATTTTTCTTGTATACGAAAAGTTTGAATTAAAGTAGGTAAACTTTCAGGTATACCTGCCAATATTTTTTTCTTTTCTTGCTTTTTTTTTATTTTTTCCCATTTTTTTTTCACTTCTACCTCATTTTTAGCAATACCATTTTTATAAATATGAGGATGTCTTTGTATAAGTTTTTCTGACAGTTGAAATAAAATATCATATATGTTATGGGAATATTTTTCATCCATTATCTGTGCATAAAGTAAAATATGCAATAGTAAATCACCTATTTCTTCTTTAATTCCTATTATATCTTTATTTAAAATGGCAGCTGAAAGCTCAAATGTTTCTTCTATAGTAAGTGTACGTATGCTTTCTAAAGTTTGATTACTATCCCAAGGACATTTTTTACGTAACTCTTGAACTATTTTAACAAGTTCTTCAAAAGATTTTGTAGCTTTTTTTAAATTTGTATCCATAGGACTTTTTATATGGATTATAAGTAATATATCGATTAAATAATCTCAGATGTAAAATTTTATTATTTATCTGTTGATACGGTACAAAAAATATATGACTTTATATAATATTTTGATATTTTTTACTTAAAAAAGATACTATATTATCTATAGCAATACTTTCTTGCTGTAAAGTATCTCTATCTCTTATAGTTACTTTTCCTTGAGATAAAGTATCATAATCTATAGTAATACAATAAGGTGTACCTATCAAATCTTGCCTTGTATAGCGTTTTCCAATAGTTTGGGATGCATCATAGTATAACTTAAAATTATATTTTAAATCATCAAAAATTTTTCTTGCTATTTCTGGTAAACCATCTTTATTCACTAAAGGAAATATAGCTGCTTGAATAGGTGCCAACAATTTTGATAACCTCAAATAAGTCCTTGTCTTAGCATTTTCTTTCGTTTTTATAACTTCTTCTTTATAGGCATTACATAATACCATTAAAAATAATCTATCGCATCCTACAGAAGTTTCTATAACATATGGCGTATAATGTCTTTTTTCTTGAGGATCAAAATACTGTAGCTTTTTTTTTGTTGCTTTTTCATGTTTTTTTAAATCAAAATCTGTTCTAGAATGTATACCTTCTATTTCTTTACTTCCAAAAGGAAAGTCATAGTTAATATCAACTGCTTTATTTGCATAATGTGCTAAATTACCGTGTGTTTTAACTTGCAGCTGATGAGGTGCTATTCCTAACATACCATACCATTCTAACCTTTTCTCTTGCCAATAATTAAACCAATGGATATCTGTATCTGGTTTTATAAAAAATTGCATTTCCATCTGTTCAAATTCTCTCATGCGGAAAATGAATTGCCTAGCCACAATTTCATTACGAAATGCTTTTCCTACCTGCGCTACCCCAAAAGGTATCTGCATACGTGCTGATTTTTGTACATTTAAAAAATTTACAAAAATACCTTGAGCTGTTTCTGGTCTTAAATACATAATATTAGCTTCTTCATCTAATGAACCTATTTTTGTAGCAAACATAAGATTAAATGCTCGCACAGAAGACCAGTTAGAAGATTTTGCTATATTACATTGTATATTATGATCTATCAATATATTATATAGTACCTGATAGTGCTTATGTGTTATGGCATCGTGCATAGCTTTTGCTATATCTTCTGCTGTTTGATACTTATCTTCTTGCCTAAGCTTTGCTATATGTTGTTCTATAAGCATATCTACACGATAGCGCTTTTTAGAATCTAAATTATCTACCAAAATATCATGAAAATGATCTATATGTCCAGATGTTTGCCAAACTTGAGGATGCATACCTATAGCAGTATCAATACCCACTATATTTTCATGCCACTGTACCATTGATTTCCACCAAAAATTTTGAATATTTTTTTTGAGCTCCACACCATAAGGACCATAATCATAAAATGATTGCATACCATTGTATATTTCACTTGATGGATATACAAATCCATAAGCTTTAGCATGAGCAACAATATTTTTAAATAATTTTTTTTGTTCCAAAATTATTTTTTTATATTTTTTTTGAAAAATTTAAATATTAGGATTAAAAATTTCACAGAATAAAAATCCAACATATACCTACATTTTATATTTTAAAGCATCAATTTCTGTTTTACCCAAACCAGTAATTTGACTTATCTCCTCTAAAGTTAGAGTATAATTTTTTAACAATTTTTTAGCAATAGATTGCGCTTTTTGCTTTTCTCCTTTTTCCATTCCTTTTTCCATTCCTTTTTCCATTCCTTTTTTTATACCTTTTTCAAAAGGTTGTTCTAAAATAAGAGATTCATGGCGTAACCATTTTAAACGACCTTCATAAATATCGCGTTCTACATTAGTAAAATTCAGAC
>CAWUJG010000014.1:0-23923 GCA_963922775.1 uncultured Cytophagales bacterium | reverse complement strand
AATCTGATTCATTTGCTCCTGTGTCTGGGCTGGGAAAGTCTTCTTCTGGGTAGTTCTTGTATCTTCCTGCTTTTATTTCTAATTTTTTGAGGTAGTTCAAAGCACAAAAGCAGCCGATGAGTACAGGTGTAAATAAAAATAAGAGACCATAATAACCAAATGCCTTATCTAAAAATATTAAACCAAAAGATGCTGTAGGAAAAGCTGTGGCACTGGCTAATCCAAAAATAGTAGCTACAACTGTAAAACGATTATGTATAGGAAAATATTTTAACCATGTATTTATCTTTACAAGATTACTTAATGCAGGCAAATAAATAATGCATTGTAAAAAAAACAATATATAAATACCTGTTTTTTTTTCCCAAATAATATTACCAAGTAAAAATGGTATAAAAATCAAGATAGAAGAAAAAATAATAAGACTAAACATTACTATTCGTACAGGTGAATATTTTCTACAAAGAAAAACAACTACTCCAGCACCAAGAACAGTATAAATGGCAATTTTCAAATTATGTTTAATAACAGCTATAGGAGTCATACCTAAAACTTCCTTGGCAAAATCTCCTAAGTAACGGTATGTAACATAAAAGCAGACAGGACATAAAAATATAGTGATAAACAATCCAAATACAGCTTTTTTATCAATTTTTTCTTTAATATTTAAATTGATATTAGTACCGGCTATTTCTTTTTTACGCTTCATCCGTTTATTATAATTTGCAAATTCTGGTGTTTCTCTTAATCTTGTTCTTGCCAAAATACCTATTAAAGCAATAAAAGCTCCAATAAAAAAAGCAATGCGCCAATTAAAACTAGAAGATAATACCAGTGAAGAAATTGTTAAAGCAAAAAATCCACCAAAATTTGCACTTATTTCCATAATACCACCTGCAATATACTTGTAAGGTGATTTTAATGATTCAGCTAAATATATTGATGCTCCCATTACTTCACCTAAAGAAGAAAACCCTTGTAACATTCTACAAATCATAATAGTAATTGTAGCTGCTATGCCTATTTCATTATAAGTTTTTGTTAATCCCATGGTTAAACAGGCAATAGACATGGTAAAGGTAGTTATTAAAATAGTAGCCTTTCTACCAATCATATCTCCTATTCTTCCTATAACAAGACCTCCAAAAGGCCTTAAAATAAAAGTCAAACAAAATGCAGTAGTAGCCAACAATTTGGCAGCAAAAGGATCTGATTGAGGAAAAAATAGTTCATTTAGCAATGTTGCCATATGAATATACAACATCAAATCAAAATACTCCAAAAACGTCCCTATAGAAAGCAACCCTATAGCTTCTTTTTGTCTTCTGGTCAGCTTATTGTTAGACATAAATATTTTTTAAATTTAATTTTAAATATGTTAATAGATAATTTTTAATTTATTTTTTCCCTAAAATATCTTTTAAGATATCAAAAATTTTATTTTCAAGATGCCAAGTACCTTGAATATTTAATTTATCGCCTACTATGGCTATAAGTTTTATTAGATCACTATTTGTTTCTTCTGCTATTTTCTTTTGTTTGGCTTTATTTAAGGCTTTTATTGTAGAAAGATTGTGTAAGCGATCTCTTTCTTTGATAAATATTGATTCATAGTCTTTAACTTTTTCCATTTTTTGAATTGATTCTTTAAGCGTCATATTATATTCTTTACCATTTTCATTTATTCTTACCTTTGTAAGACGATATACTATTTGGGAAATTCTTTGGTTAAAATCTTTTTCTATCATTGCTAATGTACATGCTGTATCTTCTACTGTATCGTGTAGTAAAGCAGCTACAATCATATCTGTTTTATAATAGTATTTTGCTGTTAGTTCTGCTACTTTAAAGGGATGAGAATAAAAAGGAGATTTTTTGTCTTTTCGCATCTGTCCATCGTGCCATTTTTTTGTGTAGGTGATGGCTTTATGGATGAGTTTGAGATTGATTTTGTGTTTATTATTTTTTCCGAATTCGTCTAATTGTTCTAGAAGTTCTTTTTTATACACACAGTCATTTTTAAATGGAGTATATTCTTTGCCTAGTTCATATTGAAAATCTGATTCATTTGCTCCTGTGTCTGGGCTGGGAAAGTCTTCTTCTGGGTAGTTATTATATCTTCCGGCTTTTATTTCTAATTTTTTGAGGTAATTGAGACCCCAAATAAAACCAAAAATAGCTGGAATATAAAAGACTAATATTGCATAATGCCCTAAGTATGTAGCTAGAGGATTAAGACCAAAGGAAATTATTGTATATCCAATAGCTGTTGAAACCCCAAATGCAGTCGCAATAACCATAAAACGTCTTTGAATAGGGAAATGTTTTATCCACATAGCCTCATTATAAAATGAACTTATAAAAGCATATAGTAAGAACTGGATAATAGTGATAAAATATAAGTTGGTTATATTTTCAAGAAGATATGGTACAAAAGGAATAACAAAAAGTACAGCAATTAAAATGTATTTTAAAAATTTTAGAGGATGATATTTTTTTGATAGAATACACAAAATAATGGTTGAAAAAATACTAAGTACAGCAAGTTTCAAATTATGTTCGATAACATTTTCTGGACTCATACCAAAAGCTGATTTTAGATGATTGCCTATATATACATAACCAACATAGAAACTGATTGACACAGTAATGATACCGAAAAATAGAGCAATGACGGATCGTTTATCAATAGAGGCTTTAGGTAGATCCATCGATGTATTACATATTTCATTTTTTTTTTTAATTCTTCTTTGATAATCAACAAATTCAGGGGTTTCTCTTAATTTTACCCGAGCAAATAAACCAATAAGTGCAATAATAGCACCTATCCAAAAGGCTAACCTAAAATCAAAATTGATAAATAATGCAAAATAAGCTATTAATAAAGCCAAAAATCCACCAAGACGACCAGAAGCATCTACTATTCCTACAGCAATATATTTATAGGGTGTTTTTAATGCCTCAATCATATATATTATTGCCCCCATTCCTTCACCTAAAGAAGAAAATCCTTGTAGCATTCTGCAAATAATCATAATAATACTAGCGGTAATGCCAATTTTTTCATAAGTAGGTAATGTCGCCATTACTACACAGGTCCCTGACATAATGAATGTAGTAAGCATGATCGTAAATTTTCTTCCTAAGGAATCTCCTATTTTTCCAATGATATAACCACCTATAGGTCTTAACATGAAAGTAGAACAAAATGCAAATGCAGTCATCAGTTGTTTTGCTACAGGATCTGATTGAGGAAAAAAAAGCTCATTCAATAGTACAGACATATGTATGTACAAAAATAAATCAAAATACTCCAAAAACGTCCCTATAGAAAGCAACCCTATAGCTTCTTTTTGTTTTCTGGTAAGTTTATTTTTTGGCATATGAGATAATAATTTTATGCTTTTAAAAAGGTAAAATATAAAGAATAATTTTATCACCAATTTAATAAAAAAAATTATATATCAATCAGAGCATAAAAAGGAAATACAAAAATAGGTATATACAACTGATTTTTTTGTAAAACAAATAATTTTTTATCTATTCCCTATTATCCAAACTTATGAACATAAAAGTATCAACTTATGTGCCTAGCCATTATATTTTTTCATTACAGTATAATTGTAAAATTTCAATTTCTTATCGAAAAACTATTTTGTTTAAACAACATCTATATCTTATTTCCAATACATTTTTAGCTCTTCCTCATATGCTTGCCAATCTGTAATACTTTTTTGTGCTACATGAGTATCCATAGCTGCTTTGGCTACAGCAATAGAAATTGTTGTAATTAGCCTTTTATCTATGGGTTTAGGAATAAAATAATTCCTACCAAAAGTAAGATTAGCATCTTGATAAATAGATTTTACTTCATCTAAAACTGGTGCTTTAGCCAACTGAGCTAAAGCATCCACTGCTGCTAATTTCATAGCTTCATTTATAGTAGTAGCTCTTACATCTAAGGCACCACGAAAAATGTAAGGAAATCCTAACACATTATTTACTTGATTTGGATAGTCTGACCTGCCTGTAGCCATAATAACATCTTTTCTTGTAGATAGGGCTAAATCATAGTTGATTTCAGGATCTGGATTGGCTAGAGCAAAAATTATAGGATTAATATTCATCTTTTGGAGATGTGCTGGCTTCAAAATATTACCTTTAGAAAGGCCCAAAAACAAGTCAGCATTTTTTATAGCTTCATCTAAAGTACGATAATGTTTATCTGTAGCAAATTGTTGCTTTGTAGCCGTTAGGTCTTTCCTATTGTTTTGAATAACACCTTTACTATCACACATAATCATATTTTTTCTTTGTACACCCAAAGCTAGATATAATTTTGCACAAGCTATGGCTGAGGCTCCTGCTCCATTAATTACTACTTTTATAGTACGAATATTTTTTTCGGCAATATCTAAAGCATTCAGTAAAGCAGCACCTGAAATAATGGCTGTGCCATGCTGATCATCGTGCATAATAGGAATAGAAAGCTTTTTTTTTAATTGCTCTTCTATATAAAAGCATTCAGGTGCTTTTATATCTTCTAAATTAATGCCACCAAAAGTAGGGGATAAAGCCTGTACAGTTTGTACAAACAAATCTGGATCGTTTGCATCCAGCTCAAGATCGAATGCATCTATGCCAGCAAATTTTTTAAAAAGTACTGCTTTTCCTTCCATGACTGGCTTAGAGGCTTCAGGACCTATATTGCCTAGGCCTAGCACAGCTGTACCATTAGAAATTACACCAACCAAGTTTTTTTTTGCTGTATAATCATATACCTTTTCTTTATTTTCTGCTATAGCTTTGCAAGGTGCTGCTACACCTGGAGAATAGGCTAAAGAAAGGTCATTTTGCGTCTGTAGAGGTTTGGTAGACTGTAGTGCTATTTTTCCTGTTGGTGCTTTTTGATGATAGGCTAGTGATTGTTGATCTAAATTTTTTTTATCCATAATGTGTTTTTTAGTTTTGCATAAAAGAATAATTTTTTTCTACATATACATCTTCATATACTGCTTCTGGAGCAGGATAAGGAGATTGTTCTGCAAAGACTACAGCTTCTTGTACTATTTTTTTTATTTTAGTCTCTATGTCTGTTATATCTTCTGTGATAAGGTATTTTTTTTTCAAAATAGTTTTCTTTATTTCATCAATAGAGTCTTTTTCTTTATAATGATTTAACTCTTCCTTAGTTCTATATTTTGCAGGATCTGATATAGAATGGCCTCTATACCGGTATGTTTTAAATTCTAACAATTGTGGACCTTGTCCAAGTCTTATCTTATTTGCTGCTTTTTGTGTAGCTTCATGTACATTTTCTACTACCATAGCATCTATAGCTTGTGATGGCATTTTATAGGCCTTGCCCAACTGATAGAGATCAGTAATATTAGAACTTCTTTCTACAGCAGTACCCATGGCATAACCATTATTTTCAATAATAAAGAGTACAGGAAGTTGATAGAGCATGGCTAAGTTTAGTGCTTCGTGAAAAGCACCTTGACGTACAGCACCATCACCCATATAAGTTACACAAATATTCTGTATTTTTTTGTATTTTTCAGCAAAAGCAATGCCTATACCTAAAGGTATTTGCCCACCTACAATGCCATGTCCTCCAAAAAAATGATTTTTTTTATCAAAAAGATGCATAGATCCTCCTTTGCCTTTAGAGATACCTGTTGATTTAGCAAAAAGTTCTGCCATAATATATTTAGGATCTGTACCCAAAGCAATGGGGTGTACATGATCTCGATAAGCAGTAATATATTTATCTTGTTTATTTAAGGCAGATACTACACCTGCTACGCAAGCTTCTTGACCTGTGTATAGATGACAAAATCCTTTTATTTTTTGTTGTCCATATAATTGACTGCATTTCTCTTCAAACTTTCGCATTAAAAGCATAGTTTCATACCAAAAAAGGTAAGTTTCTTTAGGATAAGACATAAATATTAGAATGGATTTGTAGTGTATTTATAATTTTTTTGACACAATTTATATATCGATATATTATTTACTCATACTTTTAAGGTGAAAACATGTTATTATGTTTTTTTATGCATAACTCCAAAAATAAATAATATACCATAATATACAATTTTAAAGCAATTCAATTGAAAAAGTAAGACATTGCAATATATAATTTTAACTATTAAAAAGTGTCATGCACATGAAAATAAGATATGATATATGATACAATCATAAAATAATTTTAGAAAAGAATATATTATACAATATCAGCATCATAATATAATTAAAATAGGGCAAAAAATTTTGGTATAAGATAAATATAATGTTAAAATACCAAATATTATATATGTTCTTCAATATTTATTCGCAGAAAGTAATAAAACTATATCATATCATAATATATTGTCATAAAATTGTAAATTGTGATAATAATATTTTATCTAGATTTCTTACAAAGAATTCATTTTTTTTATGAAATATTTTATAGCTGAAATAATACTATTCATAATAATTTTATGCACGTTAGTATTGGAAATTGTACTCAAAAAAAATACTAAAAATAAAATTATCCACACTTTTTTAAGCATAGGATTTTCATTACTCTTTTTTTACACTTTATACGCTATATTGTGTACAAAAAATACTAATACATTAATCTATCATCATCTTTTCACCTATAATACTATAAATATAGTAGGTAGAAATGTTTTAGTAATAGGTGCTATAATTATCTATTTTATTGCTCAACAAGAGAATAATTTTCAAACTGAACACTATCTATTTATATTAGGAGCCTTACTTGGCAATTTGCTTTTTATTACATCTTGCCATTGGTTAATGACTTATGTAAGTTTAGTACTTTCATCTTTATGTTATTACTTTCTTATATTTAATGTTAAAAAACTGTATACTAGCTTAATATATATGCTATACCAAGTTATAGGATCTCTTGTATTACTTTGGGGAATAAGCTATTTTTTTTATGCTACAGGCAATTTTTATTATACATATGCTTTAGGTACATCTACATCTATGCCTATACTCTTTTGGCTTAATGCAAGCATTTTTCTAATTTGTATTGGCTTTTTTTTGAAGCTAGGCATAGTTCCTTTACATTTTTGGCTTCCTCCTATATATTATAGTGTACCTATTTCTGTAATTGCATATATCAATTTTTCAACAAAAATTACATTATTCATTTGGATGGTACAATTTTTTTCTTTGCTTGAAAATTTTACATTATTGCAACCTCCTTTTATACTTTTAGGTATGGTCACTTTTTTATATGGCAATTTAATGGCATATCAGGCCAAAAAATTACCTACATTAATTGCTTATTATACTATAGGGCAAAATGGATTTTTACTTTGCTGCTGTACATTTTTTCGTATTGATCTTTACTATACCCTATTTATATATGTGGTAATTACCAATGCCATACTACTTTTTCTATTTTATTTGATTGTACAATACAAAAAACATATACAAAACAAATTATCAATTTCTGTTAAATATGATAAATATATTATATATGGATGCATACTAGTCTGTATAATAGCATTAATAGGCTTACCACCTACAGCAACATTTTGGAGTAAACTATCTATACTTATGATATTATGGAAATATTATACAATTAAAAAAAAAATTTGTATAATTATTGTGATACTTTTTTTAGGTATCAATTGGCTTATAATGAGTTTGTATGGTATAAAAATGCTGCAGTATTTTTTAGTAAAAAAAAAAATACAAAATGCTAGCTTAACACCTATAGTAAGAACTTTTATGGTATTGATTATATTCCTAGTATTAGGAGGATTTTTTTATCCTAACTGGCTAAGCATTATTTTGCAATTATTAACACAACAAAAATAGTCTAAGCTTATTTTGGATAAGGATTATTTTTTGCAAATTCTCTTAAAGCTACATCAATTGGCGTTATAATTTCTAGTCTTCTTATTCTGTTGTCAATGTTATCTATATGAACCAAAAAACTTTTTTCTTGTTGTTCTTCTGTATTTAGTTTTTCTATTGCCTTTAACTCAGCTTTAAAATATGCTTTATTCTTTTTTTGTAATCTCATTAATTTTATTAATGTCTTTCTTATCTTAGATCTAGTTTTATCATCAAATTTTTCATAAAAAATATTGTAAAGTTGATGTATTTGTTTACACAAAGATTCAGTTTCTTCAAAATATTCTATTTGTGTTAAATTTTTATAATTTATCCCAAAAAATCTTCGTATTCTATAAAAAAGAAAGTACATCTTGTATATTTTACTTTTAAATATATTTTAATATAAAAAAATATTCTATACTTTTATATCAGTATATGTCGATAAAATATGCATCAATATCATTTATATCATAATGAGATATAGAGATATAATCATTATAAACAAATGAGGAAAATGTATAATTTACAATAATTAATTATTCAAAAATACATATATTAAAAACAAAAATAAGCGCAAGTCTATAAGCCGGATTCTGTATATAGCCTATCATTTATCTGGAGCTATAATTGCTTATAGCTTCTAGCAGCCTACCCATAACTACATAACAAACGAGTCATTTGGTTTCTATTATAAACATAATAAAACGTAGTATCTATTTGGCCTTGCAACACCTAAGGTTTACCCTGCCTTTATTGTCACCAATAAAGCGGTGAGCCTTTACCTCACCTTTTCACCCTTACCTAAAATTTTAGGCGGTTTATTTTCTGTGGCACTAGCTGTCAATACCGTAGTGAATATTGCCTTCCTGTTAGGAAGTAGGTTACTCTATGTTGTCCGGACTTTCCTCACCATATGCTTATTTTATATGGTGCGATAGGCAGACTTGCGCTTATTTTCTACAAATTTTTTCCAAGTAATAAAGCCGTAGACAGAACAAATAACGTAAATACAGTAGAGGAAAGAATATATATAAATCCCTTTATGATAAAATAGTACTATACAAAAAATATCTAAGAAGATACATAAAATCCATCCTTCTATTTTTTTTCGTATAATTAGCCACTCAGCAATAAATACAAAAATAATATAATAAATATCAATAGCAGATATGTTAAGGCAAAAAATATGTTGCAGGTAATCTAAAAAAAGGCTACATGCTAAAGCTAAAGTTAGAATATAAAAAAAATATTTTCTACTTATTGTAGAAATAACCATCTTTTTGTCTACATCTCTTCTTTGCCATAAGTACCAGCCATAAAAACTGATGCCAAGCTCAACAAAGCTGGTAATACATTGGGCATATAAAGTACAAGTATACAGAATAAAAATGTTAACAATAAGGCTAATAATGGCAATACACCAAGAAATAATTTTTTCTTTTGCTTGTAGCCATGTAGAGGTAATGAGTAGAACAGCAGCAAAAAGTTCTAGATAGGCAAGAGGAGATAATTTAAACAACATCTAAAATTTTTATTGATAAAACACTTTAAGTAAATTCCATAATCAGTTTTTGAACACAAAAATAAATATAATTTTTTAATTATTTTTTATGTAGAGAGCAAAATTTTTTTATATCTAATTCATATCTTAATATTTCAAAACTAAAATAATAAAAGGAATTAAAAATTTTCCATTTATTTAACTTTTTTGGCTCTATTAAAAATATCATAATATCAATAGCTTGCTATCAGGTTTTGATCTAGATCCTAAAATTTTTTTCTGAATATATAATTAAAATTTAATCCTTTTTTATACTTTTCCATAACTTCTTATTTTTAAGAACTCATTTTGATTATGTCAAAAATTACATAGAATCAATTAATTTTCTTAGTTATTAACTATTAACTATAGCTATAACTTATCTGATAATGCTAGAACTTTTTTATAAATAGTAGTATGTTTAAAACATAAAATTTGAAAACTATATTTTTAATTCAATTCTTTATGTAAATTTAATTTTTTTCTTTTATGAAAAACATCCACCACAAAACTATTTAATAACTTTAAACTTTAATGCTGAATTTGTTATGATTAAAAATTATATTCAAAATAATAAAGAAAGATTTCTTCAAGAATTATGCAATTTTTTACGCATTCCCTCTGTAGGTACCCAAAAGCAACATGTAGAAGATACTAAAGCAGCAGCACAATTTGTACAAAAAAAACTTTTAGAAGCAGGTCTAGATAAATCTATACTTATTCCAACAAAAAAATATCCTCTCTGCTATGGAGAAAAAATTATAGATAAAAATCTACCCACCATCTTAGTATATGGTCATTATGATGTACAACCTGTAGAACCTTATCATTTGTGGAAAACCCCTCCTTTTGAGCCACATATTGAAGATGGAAAAATTTATGCTAGAGGAGCTTCAGATGATAAAGGACAATTGTATATCCAAATTAAGGCACTAGAAACTATGATAGCCAACAATTGTTTGCCATGTAATGTAAAATTTTTAGTAGAAGGAGAAGAAGAAGCAGAATGTGAAAGCATTATCCAATTTTTAGCAGAAAAAAAAAATCAAAATTTAGTTAAAGCAGATATTATTTTAATTTCAGATACTACACTTTTTTCTAAGAATCAACCTTCTATATCAATTAGCACAAGAGGAATTACTTATTTAGAATTAACACTTACTAGTGCAAATAGAGATTTACATTCTGGACTTTATGGTGGTACTGTAGCCAATCCTATTCAAATACTTTGTGATATATTATCTAAACTCAAAAATCAAGATCAAAAAATTACTATTCCAGGGTTTTATGATGATTTAAAAATACTTTCAAAAGAAGAACGCAATGTAATCAATAATATTCCCTTTGATTCCCAAAATTTCAAAAAATCTATTGGCATAAAAAATATTTTAGGAGAAAAAGGCTATTCTATTTTAGAAAGAATAGGTGCAAGACCTGCATTAGATATTAATGGTATATGGGGAGGATACATAGATAAAGGAGCTAAAACAGTATTACCTGCCAAAGCACATGCTAAACTATCTATCCGTTTGGTACCTCATCAAAAAATACAAGATATTAATCAAAAAATTTGTAAATACCTATATAGCCTTACACCTCAATTTGTTCAATTAGATATAAAAATACATGAAGGAGGAGGAAATGCTATTTTATTTAACTATCATCAAAAATCATTTCAAGCAGCAAGTCAAGCTTTTGAAGAAATTTGGGGGAAAAAACCTCTTTGGACAAGAGGAGGAGGAAGTTTACCTGTAATTACAAAATTTAAAGAAAATTTAAACTTAGATTGTATATTAATGGGTTTTGGTTTAGAATCAGATGCCATACATGCGCCTAATGAACATTTTCATTTAAGTCATTTTTTTAAAGGCATAGAAACTGTTATTGCTTTTTACAGACATTTTACAAAAAAAAACAATAAATTATAGTGAAAAAATTTACCTATACAGAAAAAAAAGATACCCGTTCAGGCTTTGGAGACGGTTTAGTAGCTGTGGCAAAAAATAATGATGATATTGTAGCTTTATGTGCAGATCTTACAGGATCTCTAAAAATGGATAAATTTAAAAAATATTTTCCTAAGAGATTTTTTCAAGTAGGTATAGCCGAAGCCAATATGATGTGTATAGCTGCTGGCATGACTATAGGAAAAAAAATTCCTTATACAGGCACTTTTGCTAACTTCTCTACAGGTAGAGTGTATGATCAGATAAGACAAAGTATTGCTTATTCACAAAAAAATGTAAAAATATGTGCTTCACATGCAGGCCTTACACTTGGAGAAGATGGTGCTACACATCAAATTTTAGAAGATATAGGCATGATGAATATGTTACCCAACATGACAGTAATTAATACTTGCGATTATCATCAAACTAAAGCTGCTACCATAGCTATTTCCCATTATTATGGGCCTGTATATTTGCGTTTTGGTAGACCCAAGGTACCTGTATTTACCCAACCAGATCAAACATTTAAAATAGGCAAAGCAGTTAAAATGGTAGAAGGCAAAGATATCACCATTTTTGCTACAGGACACCTGGTATGGGAAGCCTTAGAAGCTGCATATATTTTATTTAATGAAAAAAATATACAAGCAGAAGTTATTAATATTCATACAATAAAGCCAATAGATAGACAAGCAATTTTGGCAAGCGTTCAAAAAACAAGAGCTGTAGTTACAGCAGAAGAGCACCAAATTTATGGTGGATTGGGCAGCATTATAGCCCAAGTTATAGGAGAAAAATTTCCTGTGCCTATACAGTTTGTAGGTGTTGATGATAAATTTGGTGAAAGTGGTAAGCCAGAAGAATTATTAAAAAAATATGGTTTAAGTGCAGAAAATATTGTACAAAAAGCTTTAGCAGTAAATCAAATGAAACAAAAATAGATGAATTTTAATTCTATTTTTATAGATTATTTGTAATAATATAAAAAAAAAAGTAAATTGTACTTTTTTTCATGGGGGATTAGCTCAGATGGCTAGAGCGCCTGCCTTGCAAGCAGGAGGTCATCGGTTCGACTCCGATATCCTCCACTTTCTATCATTTTTAGTATAAAAAACCTTATCAATCTTTCAATAATCAAGTAATATTCTTTCTTTTCAAAGAAGAAAAAAAATAAAGTACTAACTACTTTTAGTATTCCTTTTTAGGCTTTCTTTCATTTCCATTTTAGGCTTCCTTCATAAAAAATAAGTTTTCCCTTTTCATTTTCACAAAGTACATAAGCTTTATTATTTATAGTAAATGATTTTGTATGTGTAAACATTTTATCTACTTTTCTTTTTTCTGGAAATTTATTTTTACATTTATTCCATACTTTAGTTTTAGGATCATACATATGCCATGCATTATAGTAAGCATGATTTACTGTATTACTACCTAAGCCTACATATACTTTACCATTTAAAGCAAACATAGTGCTATATGCAGCATCTTCTGCTTTAAAATATAGTTTCTCCCATTTGTTAGGATTAGAAAAAGCATAAAAATCTTGTCCATAATCAGAGGTAGATTTATTAATAATATAAGCTGTATTATCAATAGTAGATACACAAGAAAATTCTAAAAAGTGAACCTGTTCAGGAAAATAAATAGGGGTTTCATCAAACTTTTCACCATCAAATTTATATATTTCTTTGTATTTTCCATTTGAATTTTTATGCTCTCCCATACCTACATATGTTATTATTTCACTTTCATTCTTTTTTAAAGTGAAAGCAATGCAATAAGCAGTATTTGTTGGATACCTCTTCAAACCTTGACATGACCAATACCATGAATGTTGAGTAGGATTAAATTCATATATATCACCTTCTCTACTAATATTTTTTCCTGTACCCATATATGCTTTGCCATTATGTACAAATGCCACTGCTCCTGATCTTCCTTTGTGTTGTAGAAATTTTAATCCTGCTTTATGCCAAACATTTCTTTTGGGATCATATTCCCAAAAATTTTCACCACCTACATATGCTCTATCATTTAATACAAAGCATACATCAATATCTTTTACTTGAAATGGAGGATCTGCTTTTTTAGTCCAGCATAAAACTTTACTTTGATTTTTTTTCCTAAATTTTCCTATAAATTTATTTTTACATTCGCATTGTACAAACAGGCTTAAAAAAAATGTAGACAATAAAATATATTTTTTATTCATCTTAATATTTCTCTGCTAAAACTAGTTAATATTTTATTTCACTTTTCCTATTTCTTGATCTATCATATAAAGCCCCACACCTTTTTCTCCAATAATGTTGAATAGTTCTATAATTCTTCGGGCTACTTTTTCTTCTTCTCGCTGTTCAAGGACAAACCATTGTAAAAAATTAAATGTAGCATGATCTTTTATGTCAAGGGTATGATCTACCAGCTCATGTATTGCTTTAGTCACATTGATTTCTTGTGTTAACACCAAGTCAAAGATAGATTTTAAGCTATCAAATTCAATTTTGATATCATTAATTTGAGGTGATAAAGCATGCCCACCTACTTCATTAACATAATGAAATATTTTGAACATATGTTCTCTTTCTTCATTGGAATGATCATATAGAAATTTTGCTGCATGCTCATACCCTTTTATATCAGCCCAAGAAGCCATGGCCAAGTAAGCTGATGATGCTTTTGCTTCCATAGCAATTTGTTGGTTAAGTAATTTTTCAGTTTGAGTTGCTAAAGAACACTGTTTTGTAGAATTTTTTGACATGATAATTTTTTTCATTGTTATTTTTTTTAAAATATATAAAATTTATTTCAAAACTTCTGCCACTACAAAGGTACTTCCTGTAATCAATATCAAATCTTTTGCTTTTGCCTGTTTTTTTGCTGTATTATAAGCCTGGTTTACTGTAGTATAATAATTACCAATGAGTTGATATTTTTTTGCTATTTTTAATATATCTTTCTTTGGCAAGGCACGAGAAATACTAGGCATACAAAAATAATAGCGTGCATTTTTAGGAAGTAAAAACATAATATCAGCTGCATTTTCTTTTTGAACCATACCCCAAACAATATGCAGCTGATGGTAATGCATAGCTTTTAATTGTTCTTGTATAATTTGTATCCCTGCAATATTATGCGCTACATCTGCTATTACCATTGGATTTCTATTGCATATTTCCCATCTTCCACGCAAATTTGTCCTTAAACATACACTTTTAAGACCTTGTTTTACTTGTTGATGTGTTATAAAAAAATTTTTTTGATTTAAAATATCAATAGCTAGCAATATAGTAGGTAAATTTTTTTGCATATAATGGCCTTTTACATCTATTTCTAAACGATATCTCTGCTTCTTTTTTTGATGTATTACTTCATAGCAATTTCTTTCTAGATTTTGGATATAATACTGGTGAGATGCTTCATAAATTAATGATTTATTACTTTGGGCTATCTTTTGAAAAACAGACATAACATCAGGTAATACATCTCCCACTATAGTGGGCACATTTTTTTTGATGATACCTGCTTTTTCTGTAGCAATTTTTTCCAATGTATTACCTAAAATAGCTGTATGATCTAATCCGATATGTGTAATAATAGCTATTTCAGGCAAAATAATATTAGTAGCATCTAAACTACCACCCATACCCACTTCTATTAGAGCAATATCTACTTTATTTTGAGCAAAAAAAGCAAAAGCCATCATTACATTTACCTCAAAAAATGAAGGATTTACTTTTTGAAGTATATCTTGGTACAAGGTGATAAATGCTGCAACAAATTTTTTGTCTATCTTTTTTCCCTGGACACTAATACGTTCTCTAAAGCAGTGAAAATGAGGTGAAGTAAACAAGCCTGTTTTGTATCCAGCTGTTTGCAAAACAGCTGCTAAAGCATGTGCTGTACTTCCCTTACCATTTGTACCTGCAATATGTATAGACTTAAACTTTTTTTCTGGATGATGAATATAATGACATAATGTATTAATTTTTGCTAAAGAAAAATTATTTAACATTCCTTGTTCTTGATAATGAAAAAAATGAGTATATAAAAAATTAGATGCCTGAGCAAAATTCATAGCAATAAAATAGTAAGCATAAAAAATTTATTAAAAACGTTTTATTATTTTTGATAATAATTGCACATCATTATTTTTTACAAAAAAGACAATATTAGTACATAAAAATATTTTTCAATCAAATAATTCAATAACTAAAAATAAGATATACAGAGTTAAATGCTAAGAGCAGCCTCTAACCCCTATAATTTTAAAAACTTATGTTCATTTTTTTGCATGTTCATGACAAGCACGTATGTTTAACTTTTTCTTTTTATTGAACTTTTCTCTTAAATATTTTTTTTTGAGAGGTACTTTAAGTAGAGATTTTAAATCAGGCTGTCCTGCTTTTACCCAACAAGTAAACCAAAAATCACCAACCATTTTTATAGCTGCACACATTTGTCTTTCTACCTGTCCGTTAAGTAGCTGATGATAGGCCTTAGCATAATCTACAGCATAATTTCTAAATAAACTAGTTTTTCTTTGTTCTATACAATATTTTTTCCGTTTAGGAAATTGCTGTGAAAGTTTTTTTTCTAAAAACAATACCTTGTGTACTTCTTGATGTGTATGAATGATAGTTTTCCAAATAGTTGTATGAATATCGTGAATGTATTTGGCTTTTCCTACAAATAAATTGTATTGATATGAAAATAACTCAGGCAGTCTTGTTTCCCATAAACCATGTATACCATGCTGATTAGTCAATTGACCATTATAGTTTTTAGTAGTATGCAAAGGCACATGTGCATCTGCTATATAATGACCTACATCAGCAGAAAGACGTAAAATCTGATATACATTTTTTGTTTTAAAAGCTTTTGTAAGCTGATATTGCATTTTAATGATATGCCAAGGAATAATGCCATGAGATTGTAATAGTTTTTGGCCATAAATTTTTTGTGCTTCTTTCCATGAAAGTGCTGCTTTGTAGTGAGGATTTGTAGTATAATGTTCCATATCTATATAATGCCTAGACGCTTCTCCTTCTACAGCATAGCGCCTTTTATCAGGATTTGTAGCATTTTCTGTGATATATTGAATATATTTTTTGTAAAAGACTAGCATGGGAGGTGGCAATGTAAAAACTGCCATCCTATTTATTTTTTTATGCGCAAAAAATCCCCAAGCAAAAATTTTTACTTGGCAAAACAATAAAAAATATAAAAGGTAAAAAAATATTCTTTGTGTTATAGAAAATTTTGGCATAAACATTGTATATTTTATTTTTTATGTCTAATTTACCACTAATCCAATTCTTTAAACTAAAAAACCTCAACAACTATAAAATTTTTCTACTTATTTTTTTTCCAACAGCTAACTAAAAATACTTTTACACCAAAAATAACCTCTAAAAGAACAAAAAATGAACACTATAATAACAAATTATAGTATAAGCATAGCATCTCCATAAATAAAAAATTTATAACCTTCTTTTATAGCTTCTTTATAAGCCCGAATAAGCATATCATATCCAGCAAAAGCCGCTGTATTTATAAATAAAATAGATTTAGGAAGATGAAAGTTAGTAATTAATGCAGAAGTAATATTAAATGTAAACTTAGGAAAAATAAAAAGGTTAATCCAATTTTCTACTGGCTTTACCCTTCCATATGAATTTATGGCATATTCTACAGCTTTCATAGTATTTGCACCTACTACAAAAACTTTTTTATGGGTATCTAAGCTTTTATTAATATTTTGGGCTGCATGCTGATTGATAATTATACTCTCTGCATCTATCTTATATTTTGCGAGATCTTCTACATCTATGGCATTAAATATAGATAAACTTGTATGTACCGTTATAGGAGAAATTACTACATCATTAAACTCTATGCGTTTAAGTAGATATTTTGAAAAATGTAATCCAGCCATAGGAGATACTATAGCTCCTATATTTTGAGCATAAACAGTTTGATAATCTACCTTATCCTGTTCTATAGGTTTTCTATTAATAACTTTTGGTAAAGGCATAATGCCTATAGTATGCACTAGATGAAGAAATTCTTCATTAGAGCCATCAAATAAAAATTTGAGCGTTCGTCCACGCGAAGTAGTATTATCTAATATTTCAGCTACTAATTCTCCATCACCAAAAAAAAGTTTATTCCCTACACGTATTTTTCTTGCAGGACTTACAATAGCATCCCACAAATTGTATTTTTTGCAAAGCTGACGCAACAATAATACCTCAATATTAGCACCTGTTTTTTCTTTATTGCCTTTTAGCAAAGCAGGAAATACTTTAGTATCATTTAAAACTAAAGCATCTTGAGGAGACATATAATCAACAATATCTTTAAATAAACGATGTTCTATTTTACCTGTATCCCTATGTAAAACCATAAGTTTGGCATGATCTCTTTTTTGTGAAGGATAAGCTGCTATATTTTTTTTAGGTAGATCAAAATGATATGCAGATAATTTTTTTCCCATGATGCAAATGAAGTTGAGTAAAAAAGTTAGAATTTAAGCCCAATAAATAAGCTCGCAAAATTATTTTTTAAATATAACTTAGGTATAGATTTTTCTTTTGTAGAAAACAATATATTAGTAAAACCCATCTGATATTGTAGTGCTATGTATAATGCAGAATTGTTATTGAGCATTCGTTCAGCACCTAAACACACAGATCCTGATAATTCAAATGGCACAATTTTATTTACAAAAGGAGATGGTTTATTATAGTTAAAATAAGTATTTATAGCAACTGCAGGACCTATCTGAAGAAAAAATATATTATTTTGATGTTTAAGAATATAGGCCTTTAACGAAAAGGGAACTTGAATATATTGTAAAAAATAATTATCATCTACAGCTACTTTTTCACTTTGAAGATGAATACGATGAAATCTATAACATAAACCTGTATTAAAATAATAATTCTTTTTTAAGAAAAAATCATAAGAAAGAAAGAAAAAGCAACTTGCAAAAATATTATTAGAAATAAAAGAAGAGTTATTAGGTTTGCTATACAAGCGCTGATAGGTTATAGTGGGAGCTATATTGATATTAACCCCTTCCCTAAAAAGAAAAATGGAATGGGCGGAAGCTGTACTATTTAATGCAAAACATAAATAACATAAAAAAACGAACCTTTTGATAAAGCACATTGATAAAATAAAATATTTAGGATGGTAAATAATAAAAAAAACAAAATTAAACAAAATTTTTTAATTAGCAGCACAGCAATAATTGTTTTATTAGGCGCTATTTGTACAATTTGGTTAAAAAAAAAGTATTGCAATAGCAATATATCTATTGTACGATTAGAACAAAAATTATTTAAAACAACTACCAAAAAAGAAATAAAACAACTGCTTAAAGCGCAAACGACATTTAGTGAACATTTTCTTCAATACAATCAAGATAATAAGAACAAAGAAAAAATTATCGACTTGCTTTATAACATGGTTCAAGATAAAAATATACAAAAATTATACAAAGAAGTACAAAAAATATATGAAAATATCGATGATATTACAAAAAAGCTTAACCAAGCCTTTAGCAACATCAAAAAATATTATCCAAACTATACCATACCCCAAATTATAACATTTATTACAGGCATGGAGTATGACCTATATGTTGATGAAAAAATAATTGTAATAGGCCTAGACTTTTTTTTAGGCAAAGAAGGAAAATATAGGCCAAATTTACCCCAATATCTACTCCGTCAGTTTACCCCAGAAGCACTAGTAGTTTATATATTAAAACAAGTTGTACAAAAAAACTTTCTTAAACAAGAAGCTTCAAAATACTTAATTGATGAAATGGTATACTATGGCAAAATATATTATTTTATAAAAAAAATACATCCACAAGAAAAAGAAAGCATACTAATGGGTTATACCCAAAAACAAGTTGAACGCCTAAATTGTAGTCAAAAAGAACTATGGACTTATTTTATTGCAAATCAACTCTTTTATACTACCAATGCAACAATAAAAAAAAAATATATCGATGAAAGCCCCTTTACTCTGCCAATTAGCCAAGAATGCCCAGGTAAAATAGGACAATGGATAGGCTTTAAACTGGTAAGCCAGTATGCTAAACAGCACAAAAAAAATATAGCAAACATTATGATGCATAGCCATGCACAAGAAATATTAGAAAATGCCCACTATAATCCACAATAAAAATAAAATAACTATTTTTGCAATATTTTAAACTATAACTATAATTTTTTTATCATATGACTAGTATTACTATACTATCGGCAAATGCACAACCATTTCCTACACAATTTATATTTTTAGGAGCCATCATGCTCATATTTTATTTCTTTATTATACTTCCACAGAAAAAAAAATCTAGAGAACAAAAAAAATTTTTAGCAGGACTAAAAAAAGGAGATAAAGTAGTTACCATAGGTGGAATATATGGAGAAGTATATGCTACTAACGATACTACTGTAGTAGTAGATATTGATCAGCAAGGCACAAGAGTTACATTTAGCAAAACAGCCATAACATTACAAAATAAAGATACAAAAGACAAAAAAAAATAAAGACTGATTAATATTGATGTCAAGCGAATAGATTTGAATACAATTTATTGCTTCAACTATCATGATCAGATATAAATTTATGCTCACAACATTTTTGTATCAAAACATTGTAACTTGCACATTATAAATGCAACAATCAAAAACATACAAACTAAAAAAAACACAAGTTATAGCGATGTTCAATGCAATAAGTCATCGCTATGATTTACTGAACCATCTTTTGAGCCTAAATTTAGACAATTACTGGCGTGCAAATGCCATCAAAATGCTTTCTGATGGAAACAACAATACAATTTTAGACATTGCTACTGGCACAGGAGATTTAGCCTTTTTTGCTTTAAAATATTTATCTGCAAAAAAAATTATAGCCATAGACATCGCAGAAAAAATGCTACACAAAGCCCAGAAAAAGGCTAAGAAAAAAGATGTACACCAAATTATAGATTTTCAACATGGTGATGCTGAAAAGCTGTGTTTTAAAGATAAAAGTTTTCAAACCGTAATTTCTTCCTTTGGCATACGCAATTTTGTGGATATAGAAAAAAGCTTTGCTGAAATGCATAGAGTACTACAATATAATGGTAAGCTCATGCTCTTGGAATTTACCATACCAACTAAAAGCATATTTACTGGAATATTTCAATGGTATTTTAAACATATTTTACCAAAAATAGGGCATAAAATTGCAAAACATGCTACAGCTTACCAATATTTATTTTCTTCTGTACAGAATTTTTATTCTCCTCATAACATCATGCTTTTGCTCAAAAAGTGTTCATTTAAAAATATACAAATAGTACCCCTTACCAAAGGCGTGGTTACGGTTTTTTTAGCAGAAAAGTAACTGAAATTCAACAAAAAGCAATTGACAAGCAAGCTGTATAAAAATAATTATTACTAGCTACTTTTATCAATATATGGCATACTGCCTGAAACTTAGGCATAGATACAGGTCATTTAGTCATCATTAAATTACAATTAGCAAGCAATTTTCTTCTCAGAAGATGTTCTAAAAAATCTGTAAAATTTGTTGTTATTAAACAAATTACTATATTTCAGATATAAATTTTTATTTAAAAATACAATACAAAACCATTTACATATAATTATGAATATGAAACTAAAAAATAAAATCTCTAAACTCACTTATTTATTTGCTTTAACTGTTTTTGCAACCGCTTGTAATAAAAGAACTATGCAAGAAGTGGAGAGGAATAGTGTGGGAGTGACGATGAATCCGCCGAAAGATGCAAGATTAGAGTTTTTTTCTTTAAAAAAAAAGACAACAAAAAGTGATAGTATTAATCAGTTCAAAGAAAAATTTACAAAAATATTGGTAGATTATATGAACCAAAATAATAACAAAGCTTTTGATATAACTAAAGGTAAAGATATTATTGTAGTTTTGGGCAATACAGGTGCAGGAAAAAGTACCCTTTTAAACTTGCTAATAGGAAACGAACTAAAAATTGATGGTCATAAATATGTATGTAAAAACAATGAACATGAGGCATTCAAAATTGGTCATGAAATTGTAAATTCTAAAACTCTATTTCCTAAAATAGTAGAAATAGAAGATAAAATATATGTAGATTTACCTGGATTGTGTGATTCTAGAGGTGAAGAAGTAGATTTTATGAATGCTGTTTGCATTAAAAATATATTAACAAAAGCAAAATCAGTAAAATTTCTGCTCTTTACAACAGAAGCAGCTTTTGCTGAAAGTAGAGGTCAAAGTTTTAAACAATTACTAAATAAAATCAAAAATATTTTAGAAAAAGATCAGTTTTCATCATTAGCAGATGCTAATCTTCTTATTGTTACAAAAAGCCATTTATTTGATAAAGCCACAGATTTTTATAATGAGTTTTTAAGTAAATTTGATATTAAAGATATTTTTAACGATGAAGATAATGTAATTTTATTTCATAATCCTAAAAGCAAAAAAGTTTTAGAAACAAATTTTAAGAATTACCAAGCTAAATTGAAAGAAGATATAGAAGAAGGGATAGATAATTTAGAGGAAATTGAGATAAAAAAAATAAATATTCATCATATGATTAATGAAAATCTAAAAAAAAATATTGAAAAAACTTGCATGTATGAAGCAAAAACGTTTATTGAAAATTTTATTAAAAAATATCGTAATTATAACATAAAAATTTTTGAAGCTAAATTGAATCAAGAACTTATAAAATTAAATGAAAAAGAATTTATATTTGCATCATTTATAAAAAAATTTGATGAAAAATTTTATGGTGAATTGGCAGAAAAAATTAGAAAAAAAATTAAAAGAAAAAAAAAGAAACATATTGATGAATTAAAACATCAAAAAAATTACAAAAATTATGAAAAAAAAATAGAAAATGTACAAAAATATCAACAAGAAATGAAAAAAAATTATGAAAATCAAATAGAAAATATACAAAAATATCAACAAGAAATGAAAAAAAATTATGAAAATCAAATAGAAATGAAAAAAAATTATGAAAATCAAATAGAAAATCAACAAAATCAAATAACAAGTTTATTGAACAGACGACCACCATCACCAAGGGTAATAATAAGACGAACATCACCGAAAAAATCTTCATTCTGTCGTATATTTTAAATATCAAAAATATAATCTAAAACTAATTTTTATGAAAAACCTTACTCTTTTTATATTCATATTGAACTTTTTAGCGTGTTCTTCCAACAAAATATATAAAAATAAAATTTTCACTATACATAATACTATGTATAGTGAAAATAAAATAGATAATCGAAAATGCGATTTAAATCAAATTATACAAAAACAGTATGATCCAGAGAAATATCAAGAAATAGAAAATAAAGATATAGTAGTAGTATTAGGCAATAGTGGTGTAGGAAAAAGTACTGTACTAAATCTATTATTAGGCCATAAGCTAAAAAAAAATAAACATGTATATGAAGTGGAAAAAAAATTAATTAATAATGTATTCAAAATTGGTCATGGTTTTTCAAATACTACATTAGAGCCACAATTTAAAGAACAAGAATCTGGAATGATTTATGTAGATTTACCAGGTATAGATATAAATCAAATAGACGAAAACTTGGGAATAGAAAACCAATTAATGAATGCTATATATTTAAAAAATATTTTTACTAAAGCAAAATCAGTAAAATTTATTTTTATGGCAACACAAGCCAGTTTTGAGGAATCAAGAGCAGAAGGATTCAAAAATTTTCAATTAATATTGGAAAAAATTATTTCTAATAACCTTATACAAGATATTTTTGATAATAGTATATTTATATTGACAAAAACAAATGTTAAATGCACAAAAATATTTCAAAATATATTACCCATAAATAAAAATTTAAATCTACTTTTTCATACTCCTAATAGCCAATATACTGATGATTTTATGGAATATCAAAAAAGCTTAAAAACTGAAATACTAAATCGTATTAATTTATGCAAAGCATTTGATATAAATAACAATGATATTAATGTATTACCATTATTAAATGAAAATTTTCATAAACACACTAAAAAAGTATATAAAAAAGAATTAAATAAATTTGTAAAAAATACAAAAAAAAATGAATGTATTACAATAGATAAACTAGATAAATTGAAAGAGCAATTCAAAATAAGATTATTAAGTAATCAAGAGTATTTATCTTTTATTCAAAAAAATGATCAATTACTTTTTATGCACATACAAAGTGAAAATGAATCATTAGTAGAAAATAAATTACAAAAGATTGTACAACAACAACAACAAAAACTAGCCTTAGCTTTAGAAGCTTCTAAAAAAGATGGGATAAACAAAAGAAAAAATCCTAGCAATGAACAAAAAAAATATACTCCACAATACGACAATTATAATGAAAAAGAACAATTAGCCTTAGCTTTAGAAGCTTCTAGAAAAGATATGATAAACAAAAATAAAAACCCTAGAAATGAACAAAAAAAATATACCTCACAATACAACAATTATAATGAAAAAGAACAA
>CAWUJG010000013.1:0-28053 GCA_963922775.1 uncultured Cytophagales bacterium | reverse complement strand
TTGTGGTCTATACATATCTTGTCTTTGTGGTATATACATATCTTGTCTTTGTGGTATATACATATCTTGTCTTTGTGGTTCATACACATCTTGTCTATAACAATTAAAATCCTCTTCTTTTTTCTTTTTAAAATTTTTAGATAACCCAGAATTTTGCTTTTCATAAAAATTTTTTATTACTATATTTTTACTTCCATCAGTATTTAAATGTATTGATTCAATCATATTTTCATTCTTTTGAGGAGAACTTACCCCTGATTCAGTCATTATTATATTCTTACCTGTAGGGGTTATGTATCCTGATTCAGTCATTATTATATTCTTACCTGTAGGGGTTATGTATCCTGATTCTGAATGCTTTATTTTTTCTAATTCTTCAAGAAGTTTACTTATCTCAAGATCATTTTCCTCTCCTTCAGGTTTTTTTACCTCTCCCATATTTGAACTCTTTTTCTCTATTATATCTTCACTTTCATCATCCGAATTAGCTAATCTTAAACTATTCTTCATATTTTTTTGCTCCATTTCAAATCTTCCTTTTGCTGAATTACACCCCACAGCCAAACTCAACATACCAACAAAAAATATACATAAATACAATGAGTTAAATACTTTTTTATTATTCACTTCTGTTTTTATTTTTTTTATATTTTTTAGTAATTGTTTTTTCATAATCATTAAATTTTAAAAGTTATTATAAGTATAAATTTTATTTACATTTATTGTAAGAAGTAAATATAAAAAAAATATGTAGCAAATACACAATAAATCTAAACATCCTGCCAAATAGTAAAACATAACCATTATTTACAATCACCAAAACATATTTCTAGAATTGATATAGGAAATATACTCCCATTTCTTCGCTATTCCTATATATATATTATTTCTGTACTCTATGTTATACTTATACTTTTTTCTTACCACAAATTATATTGCTCAACCTAGTAATATAATTATCTTCTTACTACTTTTTTAAATCAATTATAATAATCTTGTATTGCTTTTACGTTTAACCCTAGCTCTTTTCTCGCTTTTATTGCCTTTGCACTCATTTTTGCAGCTTCGTATGAAGTAATTAGTGGAATATGGTATGTTATGGCCATTTGACGCAATACCTTTGCATGATGAGTAGTAGAATCTATCTCAGGTATACTAATTAATAAATCAATTTTTCCATTGGCTAATCTTTTTTTTCCTTGATCTATGCTACAAATGTCTATATTTTTATTTTGAATAATATGCTTTTTTACCTCATTTTCATCACCTATTAACAAAATTCTGAAATCTAAATTTTTATATGCTACTAATAAATGTTGTAATATTTTAACTTCAGATGTATATTGTATGCCTATATAACTACCCATCCCTAAAGGCAATTTTTGACCAGCAGCAAGCTGAGCTTTATAATAAGCTAATGCATAATGATTATCTATACCCATAACCTCTCCTGTAGAACGCATCTCTGTTTGACGTATAGGGTCTACTTGGGTAAATTTATTAAAAGGAAATACCACTTCTTTTACAGCAAAATACTTGGGCTGTTTTTTTGGTATAGCTAATCCTTTAATCTTTTTTCCTAAAATAATTTGAGTAGCCAATTTTACCCAGGGTATACCTGTAGCTTTACCTATAAAGGGTATAGTACGCGAAGCACGTGGATTAACTTCTAAAACATAAATATTATCTTCTTTGATAGCCATTTGTATGTTTATTAAACCACAAACTTTTAATGCTTTAGCCAAACTTTTTGTTGCTTTTATTATACCTTGTAGAATATTCTCTTCTAGTGAATATGTAGGAAAAACACAAGCAGAGTCTCCAGAATGTATGCCTGCCAATTCTATATGCTCTAAAATACCAGCTATAATACAATCTTCACCATCAGACAGAGCATCTACATCTATTTCAACTGCATTTTCAAAATATTTATCTATTAATATAGGATGCTGAGGAGATACTTTTTTACACTTTTCAATATACTTTTGCAATGCATGGGCTGTATAGCATATTTGCATTGCAGTACCACCCAAAACATAGGAGGGACGTACCATTACAGGATATCCTATAGCTGATGCTTTGTCTAATGCCTCTGCAGTATGCATAATAGTAGCATATTTTGGAGTTAATAGTTTAAGTTCTTCCAATAGCTGACCAAACTTTTTTCTATCTTCTGCTAAATCTATACTTTTAGAAGATGTACCTAAAATTTTAACTCCTGCTTTTTCTAATTTCTTTGACAAATTTAATGGCGTTTGACCTCCAAATTGAATAATTATACCTTGAGGTTTTTCTTTTTCATAAATATTCAATACATCTTCAAAAGTTAAAGGTTCAAAATATAGCTTGTCTGAAATATCAAAATCTGTAGATACTGTTTCTGGATTAGCATTCACCATAATGGTTTCATACTGTTCATTTTTAGCTGATAAAGCTGCATGTACACAGCAGTAGTCAAACTCAATACCCTGGCCTATACGATTTGGACCGCTGCCTAAAATCATTACTTTTTGTTTATTACTTATCAGTACTTCATCTTCTTGTTCATAAGAAGCATAATAATAGGGTGTATAAGCTTCAAACTCATTAGCACAAGTGTCTACCAATTTATAAACAGGACAAACTCCCAATGCTTTTCTCTTTTCTCGTAAAGCCAACTCATCTTTATACGGTAGATAATGAGCAATAAACTGATCTGTAAACCCTAGTTTTTTTGCCTTATGTATAGCATCTTGCGTATCAGCAAAATATGTAGGAGCTTGTGCTATTTCTTGTATTTGGTGTAAAAACCAAGGGTCTATTTTGGTATACTGGTGTACTTCTTCTATAGACATGCCTTGTTTAAAGGCATAGGTAATATAAAAAATTCGCTCTGGATTAGGATGTATAAGATTTTTTTTCCATTCTCTAAAAGGCATTGCTGCTATTTGATCACAATAATCATGTAGATTATTGCGTTTATTTTCTAAAGATCGGATGCATTTTTGCAATGATTCTTTAAAAGTGCGTCCTATAGACATTGCTTCTCCTACAGATTTCATTGTAGTACCTAATGTTTTATTTTTAGGACTAAATTTTTCGAAATTAAAGCGTGGTATTTTAGTTACTACATAATCTATAGTAGGTTCAAAACAGGCAGGTGTTTTTTTTGTGATGTCATTTTGAAGCTCATCTAAAGTATAACCTACAGCTAACTTTGCAGCTAATTTTGCTATGGGAAAACCTGTTGCTTTAGATGCTAATGCTGAGCTACGCGATACACGTGGATTCATTTCTATAACTACCATACGGCCATCTTTTGGATTTATAGCGAATTGTACATTGGCCCCTCCAGTAGTTACACCTATAACACGCATAATAGCTATAGCTGCATTACGCATTTTTTGCATTTCTTTATCAGTAAGTGTTTGCGCAGGAGCTACAGTAATAGAATCTCCTGTATGAATACCCATAGGGTCTAAATTTTCTATTGTACAAACAATAACTACATTATCTTTTTTATCTCGCATCACCTCTAATTCATATTCTTTCCATCCTATAAGTGATTCTTCTATAAGCACAGACTGAATAAGGCTATTTTGTAAGCCTCCTTGTACTATTTTTGCTAAAGATTTATCATCATATACAATACCTCCACCAGTACCTCCAAGGGTAAAAGCAGGCCTTACCACACATGGATAACCTATTTTTTCAATTGCTTTTTTAGCTTCTACTAAATTATAAACTGTGGTAGATTTTGCTGATGCAAGATTTATACTATCCATGGCTTTTTTAAAGCTTTCTCTATCTTCTGCTTTATGTATTACCTTGGCATCTGCACCTATCATTTCTACTTGATACTTTTTTAAAATGCCTCGATTATGTAAAGCAATAGCAAGATTTAACCCTGTTTGACCTCCTAATGTAGGTAATATAGCACAAGGTTTCTCTTTGGCAATAATTTTTTCTAATATAGTCACAGTTAAAGGTTCTATATAAGTTTTATCTGCCATACTAGGATCAGTCATTACTGTGGCAGGATTTGAATTTACTAGAATAACTTTATAGCCTTCTTCTTTTAAGGCTTTACAAGCTTGGGTACCAGAATAGTCAAACTCACAAGCCTGGCCTATAATAATAGGACCAGCACCTATAACCATAATACTTTTTAAATCTGTGCGTTGGGGCATACTTTAGGTAAAACTTTTATAATTATAAACATAAAAAAAAATTATAATATACCAACAAGACCAAGACGTTATAAAGGGTAAAAATGATAATTAAAAACATTAACAGAAATAGTGTATACTGTTTATTTTGTATATGTAAATTATACATAGGACTGTTTTCATGGACAAATTTTGTTCTTGCTCTTATTTTTAATTATTTCATATAAAATATATGTATTAATAATGTATGTATACATAAAATTCAAGAAAAGAAATTAAAATAAAAATATATACAAATATAAAACATTGTAAAAACAGACAAAAAAATTATAAACAGTTTTTAATCAAAAAATTAAATTCTTATCAATACAATCGTAAAATCAATTAGTATATATTTAACAATATAAGTACATAAATATTAAAATAAACATATAATTTAACAATATGTAGTAGGAAAAACCAAAAAATACTCTTATGAAAAAGTGGAAAAGCATGTCATTAGATAATAGATGAAGTACATAGTAGAAGGGAAAATACAGATTAAAAAACAAAATGGATAGTACTAATACATATTTTGATGTAGCCATATTGATTTTACTACAACAAATAAAATTACTCAATCTAAAATAATAGACATGGCTTATTTGAAAATACTAAGTTTTATATGCATCGCTCATAATCATTTTTTGTAATTCTATTAATTAGAAAAACACCCAAATACAAAAGAGGGGTAGAAAAAACAGTAAAAATAACTTTACAGCTTAGCTCATTTAAGGTAATATTCCACCACATATTGTGTGCTATAGGAAACCCACCTAACCCTATGCTAGGAAAAAAAATCCAAGCTAAAAAACCAAATAATAGTGTATCTACCACTTGGCTTAAAAAAGTAGATATATTATTGCGGAACCATAAATATTTCTTTCCAGTATACTTTTTAATAGTACAAAATAAGTAAATGTCTAAAAGTTGAGCTATAATATAGGCAACTATAGAACTAATAACTAAATTGGGCATAAAGCTAAAAAATTGCTCAAATGCTATTTGGCTTATTGGAGATTGTGCATGTATAGGTAAGTGTATAATAAAAATAATAATTCCTAACAAAAATATGTTAGCACCTAAACCTATCCATACTACAATTTTTGCATAATACTTACCAAAAATTTCTGTAATAAGATCTAAAAATAAAAAAGTAAATGGATATGTAAATGCACCTGCTGTAAGGGTAAAAGGACCTAAGGCACAATATTTTATTGTTACAATATTAGTAACCAAAAGCATAACCACAAACCCTATCATTAAATAACAAAAGAGAAAAAATTTTTTATCCATCTTTTTCACAAGGTTGATAGGCTTCAATATAGCCATCATAACATCTAAAAACCTTTTTTGTAGGATTTTGAGATAAAAAAGTATAATTATGAGTAGCCATAACTACAGTGGTACCACCAAGATTAATGTCTAAAAATAACTGTATTATTTCTTGAGCTACCTCAGGGTCTAAATTACCAGTAGGCTCATCTGCTAAAAGCACCAATGGATCATTTAGTAGAGCACGGGCTATAGCTATTCTTTGCTGTTCTCCTCCAGAAAGCTCATGGGGCATCTTTTGTTTTTTATCTATTAAGCCTACCTGCACCAATACTTCAGTAATTTTAGATGGTATATATTTCTTTTTATATCCCACAGCATGCAAAACAAAATACAAATTTTCTTCTACAGTTCTGTCAAACAAAAGTTGAAAGTCTTGAAATACAATACCTAAATTACGGCGCAAAAAAGGAATTTTTCTTTTTTTTAATTTCTTTAAAGCATAGCCTAAAACAACAGCTTTGCCAGAATGTATAGAAAGATCTGCATATAGCGTACGTAGGAGAGAACTTTTTCCACTACCTGTTTTACCTATTAAGAATACAAATTCTCCAGGATATATGGTAAAGGAGATATTAGAAAATACTTTTTTTTTGTTTTGATAAATGTGTACACCTTGCAACTGAATTATAGGCTTCTGCATAAAAAACATATGCTCTACTTAAATGTAGCATGATAGTCTGCCAAAAAATTTTTTAATCCATCATCAGTAAGTGGATGATGCAATAATTTTTCAATAACAGGCAATGGGCAGGTAACTACATCTACACCTTGCTGAGCACATTGAATAATATGCATAGGATGGCGTATAGATGCTGCAAGAACTTGAGTATTAAAATAATTCTTTTGATATACTGTAGTAATTTGTTTAATTAAAGCTAAACCATCAGCAGCAATATCATCTAGCCTACCTATAAATGGCGAAATATAAGTAGCTCCAGCTTTTGCTGCAAGAATAGCTTGTCCTGCAGAAAATATTAGAGTGCAGTTAGTACGTATGCCCTCTTCTGAGAGCTTTTTAATTACTTGTAAACCATTTTTTGTTATAGGAATTTTAACTACAATTTTTTTATCTAATGCAGCAAGCTCATATGCTTCTTTAAGCATAGCATCAAAATCTGTAGCGATTACTTCAACACTTACATTGTCTTCTACTGTATTACAAATAGCTTTATAGTGTTCAAAAATAGCTTCTTTAGCAATATTGGCTTTAGCAAGAAGTGAGGGGTTAGTAGTTACTCCATCTAGTATACCTAGAGTATTGGCAGATTGTATTTCAGCTAGCTCTGCAGAATCTAAAAAAAATAGCATAAGAAAAATGGGTAAATTACAGTACTATAATTTAAAAGGCAAATCAGGTATCGAACTGCTACAACCGTTTTACCTTTGCTTCTTTCCAGACCTGGAGGATTGAACAGGAGCTAGTACATACCGATTTGCCAAAATTATTTTAGAGTAATTCTACAAGAAGTAGAAAATGTATCGTTTAGCAAGTATTTGCTATCATTTACAAATATAATATTTTTTCAGAAAAAAATTTATTTGGTTAAAGTACTATTCACAATAAAACATACCTATGCAAACAAAATACTCACTATATAGCTAAATTATAACTGAATATTTAAGAAAAAAGGAGAACATACAAAAAAAAATTACAATACTTATTTTTAATAAAAATATATATTAATAGTGTATATCTATAATATGTTTTATAAAATTTATTACAATTTTACTGATATTTTTTATAATATTTAGCCTGTTATATATCAGTATAAAAAAAAATGTCTAAGTTTAAATTAGAAATATTCATCCATTAATACAAAAAAGTTTAATATGGACTACCAATATTAAATTCAAATTTTGAACAAAAAATAAAAAATTTAATTTATAGATAAAAAAAATTTATTTGCTTACATAATTTTTATATAATCACCAAAAATATAATAGTATGGGCTATTTCTCTTGCTTTCCTTTTGTGCGTATTGCACTTGCATTTATATTAGGTATTACAGCTTATGCTTTTTTTCCTCAAAAATTTTCTCTTGTACAAATAATTTTTGTAATTGGTTTTTGCTTCCTTTTCTTTTTTACTGTATTAAAAACCTTTTACTTACTTAAAGGGTTTTTAGCTATTTTCTTAATCTTTACCTTAGGTTATATTTTTGCCTATCTGCATTATGCGCCTCACCATCCCAAACATTTTGCACATTGTTGGAAGAAAATAGAGGCTTACGAAATACAGGCTATTGGTGATGTGGAAAAAAAAACAAACAGTCAATATCTTTTAACAACAATGCAATGGGCTAAAATAGGTAAATCCTGGAAAAAATTGCAAGGAAAAGTAGTATTGTATTTTCCCAAAACAGCAAATCTTCATCTGCATTATGGTGATAAGCTCTTGATTATTGGTAAACCACAAAAAATTTCTGGCCCTCAAAATCCTAATGAATTCAATTATAAACAATTTTTAGCCTATCAAAATATTTACCATTGCCATTTTATTACAGAAAAAAACTATATAAAATCAGGAAGCTTGTCTTACTTTAGGATCCAAAAATATACATTAAAGCTTAGAAAATATTTTGAGCATATTTTAACAAAATATATAACCCATCCACAAACTTATGGTATAGTTTTAGCACTACTTTTGGGCAATAAGGATGCACTAGATCAGGATGTAAAAACAGCTTATGCTGGTACAGGAGCTATGCATATTTTAGCTGTTTCAGGATTACATGTAGGCATTTTATATTGGATTTTGAGCCTTATCTTAAATCTTATTCCCTTTTTTCGACGCAATACTTGGCTGTATGCATGTAGTGTGTTGGTATTTTTGTGGTTTTATACTTTGCTTACAGGCTTATCCCCTTCTGTAATGCGAGCATCTACCATGTTTTCTTTTATAGTGTGGGCTAAAGCCCTAAGAAGAACACCCAATATATATAATACACTGTCTATTTCTGCCTTTTTTTTATTGTGTATAGATCCCTTTCTTTTATTTTCTGTAAGCTTTCAGCTATCTTATCTTGCTGTTTTAGGTATTGTATATTTACAACCTAAAATATATCACTTATACCAAAGCAAATTTTCTTTTGTGGACAAATTATGGATGCTATCTTCTGTTTCTATTGCTGCACAAATAGCTACTACACCTATTAGTATTTATTATTTTCAACAGTATCCTACTTATTTTCTTTTTGCCAACTGGGTAGTAGTTCCTGCTGCTGTTTGGATGCTTTTAGGTAGTATTATAGTATTGTTATCTAGCTTTAATACCTACTTACATATAGGATGTTCTTTTCTATTAGAAAAATTGATTAGTGGTGTTAATCAATATATTTTATGGTTAAGTGCATTGCCCTATAGTCAAGTAAAAAATATTGCTGTATCTAAGGCTATAATTTTTTTGTTGTATTTGTTTTTGTTGTTCCTTTTATGGGGAATGGCTAAAAAAAAATTTATCCATTTTGTAATGGCATTCTGTTGTTTTCTATACTTATCTTTTTTGTGGGGAAAAAATATGTTAATACGTAATAAACAACAAAAAATTATCATTTATAGTATTCCAAGGCATCAATGCATAGCTTTTTGCCAGGGAAGAAGGTCTATATTATGGCTAGATAAAGCATTAAGTAAAGTAAAAAAAAAAATAACATACCATATTATGCCCAATCAAATGGCCTTAGGCATTAATAACATACAACAGCATTTTTTGGATAGCAAAATATCTTTTAAAGACATAGCTAATAAAAAAATAAATAATATTATTTTTATTGTTTGGAAGGGTAAAATAATAGTCTATATTCCTCAACCTATATATGCACTGCCTCCATTAGCAAGAAAAATTAACATAGATTTTTTATATTTAAATGCAGAAAATATAAAATCTTTAAATAAGTATTGTGCTTATTTCCATGTTAAACAATTAATTTTAGGACATAAAATAGACAAAAGGTATTTACAACAGATTAAACAAGAGGCTTTAGGAAAAAATATTCCTTATTTTAGTTTAAAAGAAAGAGGAGCATGGCAATATTGTTTTTAACAAGAAATATTATATTTGTTATAACAAATACAAGTTTTTCAAAAAAATATGAAAAAATTATTTCAACTTAATTTATTATTATTCTTTATAATTGCTAATTTTTCTGCTTGTTCTAAAGGAAAAAAGGAGACAAAAATTACAGATAAACAGCGTGAAAAGTACGATGAATATATGGAATATATACGTAATTTACAATCTAATATTGGTACCATATTAGAGAAAATTGATATTGAAAAAGCTAAAAAAAAAATTCAAAAGATAATTTTATGCTTCCAAAAAGAAGATAAAAATATCAAAACTTATTTCAGCTTGTCAAAAAAAAAATATCAGTTATCATTAGACTATTTAAAAAAGGGATTAGAGTATGTCAGTTGCAGGGATATGCATGAAAAGATAAAAATAGCTGGTCAAATAGAAAATATCAGGCATCAACTAAATGATATAGATTAAATCTAAATACTGAAATATGTATGGATCATTGATTGTACCTGCTGTATATTTACATTTTGTATTATCTTTTCTTCTTGAGCTATAGCTACATTACCTGTTTCTTCAGAAACAACTATAACTAACACGTCAGCTATTTCTGCCATGCCCATAGCTGCTCTATGCCTTAGGCCTAGCTTAGCATTTATTACCCTATCTGTAATAGGTAATACACAACCTGCAGCTTTAATGGTATCTGCATATATAATTACACCACCATCATGTAAAGGGCTACTTTTGGCAAAAATAGATAGTAATAACCGAGCTGAAAGCTTTGCATTAAGCAACTGACCTGTTTCTTCGTACATTTTCAATGTATTATATTTGGACAATACCAATATAGCACCCACCCTCTCTTTTTGCATGGTTTGTATAGTGTGTATAAGCGTTTGTATAACTGCTAAATCAGACTGATCTGCTTTTTTTTTACTAAAAAAACGCCATCTTAGTAGGAATTTTTTTATTAAACTGGTATGGCCAAGGCGAAAAAGTAATTTTCTAATCTCTTGTTGAAAGAGTATTACAAAAGCCAATGCACTAAACTCCATTAGCTGACCTAATAGGGCAGTCATAAACTGAAATCCACAAATTTTCAAAACTACAAAACATGCATATAACATTAAACTACCTAATAAAATACGGATACCAAATGTACCTTTAAGCCTAATATAAACCCAATAGCATAATAAACTCACAAATAAAATATCTAAAAAAGTAACAAAATGATAAAGAGAAATTTTGGTAAAAAAAAGCATAAATTTTTAACTGTATTTAAACAGATACTGTTTTATTAAATAAGGTAATAGTCTCTTTAGCTTCTTTTACGTCATGTACCCGAAGTATGTTAGCACCTTTATAAAGTGCCAATGTATGTAGTACTGTTGTACCATTAAGTGCATGTTGAGAAGTAGTATCTAACAATTTATAAACCATAGATTTTCTAGATAACCCTACAAGCAAAGGATAATTAAAACACAAAAGCTCGTTAAGATGGTTTAATATACAAAAATTTTGGTCTAATGTTTTGGCAAAACCAAAACCAGGATCAAGAATAATTTTTTTTATATTTTTTTGTGTTAGTATATTTATTTTTTTTTGAAAATATTGTAATAAAGCCTCTATAATACCTTGCTCATAAGTTGTATTTTGCATCATATTTTGTGGTGTACCACGCATATGCATTAAAACATAAGGTATTTGTAAATCACGCACTACATCAAACATTTTATTATCTAAATTTCCTCCACTAATATCATTAATAATATGTGCTCCTGCAGCTATACATTTTAATGCAACATGTGATCGAAAAGTATCTACAGAAATAATACATTTTTTTTCTATTTGTTTAATAATACGTATAGCACGCAGCAAATTGTCTGTTTCTACAGATTCAGGAATATCACATGCCCCAGGACGAGAAGAATAAGCACCAACATCTATAATAGATACACCTTCTTTTAACATAGCATCTACACGGAAATAAATATTTTTGTCTTCTATATACTTTCCACCATCATAAAATGAATCTGTGGTGATATTAAGAATACCCATAATGCCTTTATTTGCATAAAATGGTTTAAAAAAATCTGTTGAATTAGACATTATCTAAAAATAAACAGGATAATAGTAGTTTAGATCATAATAATAAAAGACTACTGTCACTTACCATAGTGAGTAATATCTCCATAAAACAAATATGTTGATAAATGTTGATGTTGATAAATATTTATAAGAATGAAAAAAAATTGTTTACGGTATGATATCAAAAAAGCATTAAAAAAATATTTCTAGTAACCTTTTTTTCTGATCTAGAATTATAGTATAATACTTATTATACAAAATTTGTATAAAAATACAACAATATTTTTATATCTTCTAAAATAGACGATACACAATAACACCATTATGTAAAACTATAAACCCCTACATGGCCCAAGTACTTCATTCATAATCATAGCCTTTTTCAGATTAAAACTATAGCCTGATTTAATTTTTTGTGTACACATAGCACTTTGCTGTACTTTTTTGTTTAAAAATACTTTAGGTTGAACAGTAGAAACTTTTACAGCAGCAACAGGTTGTACTTTGGGTATAGATATTTTTTGTTCTTTATCATCTTGCACATCATTTTTTTCACCTTCAATTAGATCTCTCCAAGAAGCAGGTTTTTTACTTTTTTTATGCCCATCTTTTTGCTCTTTAGCCTCATTTTTCTGATACTGCTTAAACAAAAAATAAACAACGCCAAAAATAAGATATATAATAATTTTGAATTCTGATGGCATATAATATATTCTATGACTGATATTTTTTGATCTGTTTTTCACCAATCCATACCTTTTCATTAGTTTCAAGATGAATAAGCTCCAGATTTATCTGATAAAAAATAACTTTCTTTTTTTTTTTCGTATCTACTATACTGTTTATACTGCCCAAGAGCATAAAATCTGCTCCTAGTTCTTGACCTACCTTTTTTTGTGTTTCTATAGAAACATATCCTTCCTGATTATATTTTTCTTGGCGTAACTTTTCTCTAAAACTACCATTTGCTACTATTCTAATTACATTTTCATTAAGTACTGTTCTTTCTATATTTTTAATAAAAGTTTCTGAAGCTATATGTTCATGCGTTTTATTATAAATTTCTCCTACAATAATTACAGGCTTTTTCTGATTATTATCCTTTTTATAATGTATAAGCCAAGGCCTTTGTAAAACATCTTTAGCCATTTCTTCAGCTACCAATCGAGAATCAGTATCATTCCATCTTCCACTCAAATCTATTTCTTTACTAGCACTTATACGTGTTATCCTTACACAATGAGTAAAAAGAATACCTAAAAAAAATAAAATAATATATTTTTTAAAAAAATTTATAAGCATACTATATTTAGTTATTAAAGATTATTTTTATCAAATTTAACAAAAAATATAAGTAATGATACCTTAAATAGGCAGAAAATTATAGCCTTTTTTAAATTTATGGATTTTTTATTCATTGGATGGTTAAACAAATATATAACTAGGAAAAATATAAATAATCCTCTTTAAATTTTTCAGCTAGATAGCCTCTTTGCCTAGTGAATATTTTTATTTTAAGAAAAATTAACTACAACACAGACAAAAATTATTATTTTTTATTGGATATTTTGCCACTATGATTTTATCTCCCTCTCTGCTCTCTTCAGATTTTTTACACCTTAAAAGAGATATCAATATGATTAATAAAAGCACTGCTGACTGGATTCATCTTGATGTGATGGATGGTACCTTTGTGCCTAATATCTCTTTTGGTTTACCTATTGTACAGGCTGTTGCTACATGCACACAAAAACCTTTGGATGTACATTTAATGATAGTACAACCAGAAAAATATCTGGATGCATTTGCGCAAGCAGGAGCAAAAATTATTACTATACATTATGAAGCTTGTACACATTTACATCGCACTATACAACAAATTCATCACTTAAAATGCCAAGCAGGTGTGGCCATTAACCCACATACGCCAGTAAACATGCTTGTTGATATCTTGCCTTTTGCAGACCTAGTTTGTGTAATGGCTGTAAACCCTGGCTTTGGTGGACAAAAATTTATTCCACAAATACATTCCAAAGTAAAACAACTTCATACCCTACGTAAAACCCTCAACAAAAGCCTTTTAATTGCTGTAGATGGTGGCGTAAATATAGCAAACTCCCCTGACCTTCTCCTATCAGGCGCTGATATCCTTATTGTAGGACATGCAATATTTCATACATCGCATATTGTAGAAACAATACAGCATTTTAAAAATTTAAAAAAATCAATATGAAAATAAAAATTGGATGTATTATATTTTTTTCAGTATTGCTCACTACATTTTCTCTATATACCTATCAAATACTATATAGACCTAATATTTTAGTACAACAAAAGGACAGTATGCTAATTATTCCCTACAAGATGACTTTTAAACAATTGCAGAAAAAACTATATGAAGAAAATATTGTCCAAAATATGTTGGCTTTTAGCATAGTAGCACGTTGGATGAAGTTTGATAAAAATCTTAAACCAGGGCACTACAAACTAAAAAAAGGGATGAATAATTTAGAGACCATAAAATGGTTACGTGCTGGTAAACAGCATCCAGTAAATATCACATTTAGTAACATAAGAACCCTCAAAGATTTGGCTGAAAAAATAACCCATAATATTGGTTTGACATCAGAACAATTCTTAACACTTTTACAAGATGAAAATTTTTTGCAGCAGTATGACCTTAACAAACATACAGTAAAAGCTATTTTTATTCCGAATACCTATCAGGTATATTGGACATACAATGCTAAACAGGTCTTTAAAAAAATTTATGACTCTTACCAAAAATTTTGGAACAATAAACGCAGATTACAAGCAAAAAAAATAGGGTTAACTCCTATAGAAGTATGTATATTAGCTTCTATTATAGAAGAAGAAACCAACAACATACAAGAATATCCTATTATTGCAGGTGTATTTATGAAGAGATTAAAACGTGGTATGCGACTGCAATCTTGCACTACTTTGCGCTATGCTATGCAAAACTTTTCTTGCAAGCGTGTACTATATAAACATATAAACATTATTTCTCCATACAATACATATATATATAAAGGTTTACCACCAGGCCCTATACGTATGTCATCTATAAAAGCTATAGAAGCAGTATTGTATTATACAAAACATAATTATTTATATTTTTCTGCTCAGGAAAATTTTTCTGGCAAGCATAATTTTTCTAAAACACTAAAAGAACATAGTGCTAAAGCAATGTACTATAAAAGAGTACTGAATAAAAAAAAAATTTTTAAATAAAAAAATATGCCTATTACACCAATAGAAATAAGAAAAAAGTGCTTTCAAAAACAATTTCGTGGATATAGTACTAAAGAAGTAAATCATTTTTTAAGCATTCTTGCAGAAGAATGGAAAAAAATGCTATCAACACAAGAGCAAATGCAAAAAAAAATACAAAGTGCACAAAACGAAATAACACGTTTACAACAAATAGAAAAAAAATTGGTAGATGTTATACAAAAAATAGAATCTACACAACATCAATTAATATCTCAAGCTGAAAAAGAGGCCAAAATAATTATACAACAATCTAAAACAGAAGCAGAAAAAATAAAACAAGAAGCTTTAAAATATTTTGATAAAGAAAAAGAAGTATCAATAGAAAAATTGAAAAAAATGCAGGAAGAAGTACAACAGTTTAGTTTAATGTATATAGATGCAAAAAATAAGGTTGAAAATTTGGCTAAAACGCTTTTAGAAAATGTAGAAAATTAAAAATTTTTTATCTTTATATTTTACAACCGGACTTAGCATATATTAAATTTAAATACTGTGATCAAAAATTATATAATAAAATCATTTATATCCATAATAATTTACAGCATAATTTTTTGCCAAAAAACAAATGCTCAACCAAACCATTTGACCCAAAAATTAGCAGATAATTATCTCAAATCTTTTCCAACAGCTCCCCAAAAAAAAGAGCATAATAAACAGAAAAAAAAATTTCAGATAAAAAATATAAAAATCCCTAAACTAGCACAATACACTAAAAGAAACATTGTATATCATCAATTTTTAGCAAAAAGCCCATTATATCTAACACAACAATTTGAAAAAACCCTTAACCAGTATGCTTGGGAAGATTTGCATCTTTTTTATGGAAATGCTACTAATCCTCAATATCACTTAGTCTCTAGAATTAATAAAACGCAAACCGTAATAGGTGAAGTTGTGCTTACCTCTTTTATTGCTAACCCTACAGATGATGTTTCTGTACTCAGAAAAAGACAAAATATTTTAAAATTTTTACTAAAAAATAAAAATTTACAACATAGCATTCAAGAAACAATAGCCAAAATAGCTCTTGTAGAAGAAAAAGTGTTATCACTATGGCATAAAAAAGATCCATTATATAGTAAGCACTATAAGGACTATATGCAAAAACATTTTTATTTTAAAAGTAAAGCACTAAATAAAAGCACCATTGCTTTAGAAACAAGAAAACGTTTAAAAAAAGATACCCTCAATTTAGGATTAAAAGTATTGTATCCACTAGGGATGATTAGCTTTTTTAAGGTATTAGAAAGTCGTGTTTCATTTAAGAACTACAGTAGCTTCTTCATGCCTTATTATAATCTTTTTAGTGATTTACCTAAAAAAATTTCTAAAAAACACGGTGTCAATACACCAATATATACAACCTATTTTTTTTCAGCACTACATGCATATGCCACTAGCTCTGCAATAAAGAATTATTTAGCATTTTCTCGTGCTTTACACTATAAAGCCTTACGTATGGCTGATCTAAAAACAGTATTATTAAATATGAAAAAGCTGTATACTTTATTAAATAGCGAGCCATCTTTAAAAGCGTATTACTTACCTTACCTACAAGTTTTAGAAAAATTTTTATTTCAAAAAAAAGATACAGAAATTGGACGTTGTATCCATAACTTACAAACACTTCCTTTGCACAATTGGTCATATTTTCTGAATAACACAGGTAAGCTATTGGCTAGCTATAAAATATTTTTAGATCATAAAAATGAATTCTTAGATACTTTTTATGCCCTAGGCATAATAGATACATTTTCTTCGATAGTAGAATTGATCAATGATGCAAAAAAATATAGTAATAATCAATATATATTTACAGAATTTATCCAAAATGCATCAACACCTTATATCCAACTAGCAGATATGTGGAATCCATTCTTAGATGCTAAACAAGCCATTACCAATACTATTAATATGGATAGTAAAAAGGGCACAAGAACTATTATACTTACAGGACCTAATGCTGGTGGAAAATCTACCTTTCTTACTGGTGTGACGACTACGCTATTACTCAGTCAGACCTTTGGTATTGCTCCTTGTAAAAAAGCTACAATTACTCCTTTCAATAAAATCAATACTTATATTAATGTAGCTGATGACATTGCTGATGGTAAATCATTGTTTATGGCAGAGGTAGACCGTGCGAATCAGCATATTCAAATATTAAAAAATTTACCTGCAAGTAAATTTAGCTTTAGTATTATGGATGAGCTTTTTAGTGGCACTAACCCTAAAGAGGGTGAAGCTGCTGCTTATAGTATTATGGAATATATGGGTAAATATCAAAATAGTTTAAACATTATTGCTACACACTTTCCAAAGGTTATGCTTTTAGAAAAAAATGCACCTGATCTTGGATTCAAAAATTTTAAAGTATATATTATACGTAATAAAAGTAAAAAAGATTTTCAGTATACCTACAAAATTATACCTGGAAAGTCTAATCAAGCCATTGCTATTGACATTTTAGAAAGATCAGGATATGATATAAGTATGCTAGAAAGAGCCCGAGATATCTTAGATCATCCTGAAAAATACTCAGCTTCTTTTTTTTAGAGAAGAAATAAACCCCACAATATAGTGGGGAAAAATCTTATGGGTTTTGATTTATTATCAATAACCTAGTTTTTTTAGATCGGTTTGTAACAAATAACTATTGTGTATTAAAAATGCCAATGTTTTCTTTTGTGATTTAGGCTTTTGATCTTTTAATACTTAAATCTTCATCATAAAAAATATAATAATTTTGTTGTGTATCTTATATATTATCGTCCAGACTCTCGATAAAAAATATTAAATACAACTTGCATTTATGATTATACTCGGTTTTATTAAGTGCTTTAGTAAGGTATGTAGCTGCCAGCTCGGTGTCTTCCTTTTCCCACATTAAAAGATTTTCTAAGTGTAATATATCTTTACGGGTTAGTTGTATACTTCCACTTTTTATCGACTTGTCATATTTTGTGGAAATTTTATCGACTACTACTTGATTTCGTGAATATTTAATCATCATATCTAAAAATTTATAAGGTTTCGTATGTATCCCATATCTTCTATCGACTTTGTATTCCTTAATCTCTTCTAAGAGCTCAGCATAGCTTACGGCTAATGTTTTTGAGATAAAAAAGAAAAAACACAATATTTTTATCGTAAATTTTTTTGTTTTATTCATAAAATTGTTTACGTATGTATTTGTACACAAATATCTTTTCATTTGTATTTAGATGGTATCCTTTATCTTTTTTAATTTACCAGGTTTTAGTCCATCATCTATAAATAGATGATATGGCCTGGATGCCTTGTCTTGTGAAAACCAAGAATTGATCATATTTTCTATCTGAGTATAATTTTGTTTTAGTTCACCTTCTATTTTTTCAGTTAATTCTTTATTGTTAGCTTCTTGTGATAGTAAATCTTCTCTATCCTCTGGTAACTTTAAGGTATAACCTGACAAATCGCGAAATTCAACTATCATCTCATCTTCATACTCATCCTTTGCTTGGATTATCGTAGAAGGTATCTGCCTTTGCGGAAATTTATCATTTAAGTATATACAATCTAAATTACTTTGTTTTTCACATTTCAAACTTTTTTCTTTTTTTTCCATCAATTTTTCTATGTAATCTGCTAACGTTATCTTACCTCCCTCATTTTCTCTATCCCATAGTCGATATGTAAATTCACCTAGTTCTGCCTCTCTAACCAGATTATTTATTTGATTTATTTCTTCCTTAGTATACATATCTATATTGCGTCTTGGCAGTATAGATAGTAATCCTTTAGCAAAATTATTACCTGTTTTCCTTATTATAGTCTCTCTGTATATGTTGTCTTGATGATCCATTTCATTTGTATTGGTAAATAAACATGTGATCTCATATAGTAAAGTCCGTATTTTATCTGTCATTTGGTCAACCCGATCACCTTTTTTCTTATCGTATATACCCAATATAACACTACTATCGTTATTTATCTTCGCTTGTAAAATTTGTGGTATGCCGCCACAATTGCTATTTTGGAATTGGACTAGGTTATGGATATTTTTTAATGAATCTATCTTATCCTGGCAAGCTTTCCAACCTTGACTCGCTAAGAGACACATATTTGTGTTACTGGTTAGTGCTCTCTGACATATTTTCTGTTTATTTAAATCTTTATGATTATTGTAATCATTTATGGCTTCTGTTAACTTTTTCTGGTTTCTTTTATAAATAAAATTATTGACCTCTTGTGAGCTTCCGGAAATCGTTATTTGCGGCATCATTGTTAATACTCGATTATGACTTGTCTTTTCTTCGTTTACTTCGTCTATTTTTACCTTTGGTAAAAATACTGAATACGTTTTTCCATTTATATTCACATTTTCAATTAATGTATTAGGGGACTTCTCTTTTTTTTTCAATGTCTCATTTAGACTAATCCATAATGCTTTTATTCTAGTTTTATATAGTTGGTTTATACCTTGAATTTCTTCTTTATTTAATTTTCCTACTGTTTTAAGCTCTATAACCCTATCTGATATATATTTTCCATACCCGTCCTGATACCCTTCTCGCTTACTAGCATCCCAACCGACAACGGCTATAATATCAAGGTTATTATTCATTGTTGTTTTCCACCCTAGGCTATGTTTACTATCTATTATCATATTTCTAATAATTTGTCCTTTTGGTGTTTTTCTTCTAGTGCTATATATATTTTTTATCTCTGAAATATTAAAAATTTTCGGTTCACGACCATCTATAATATTGAGTTCTAATTCTATTCCTTTTTCTATATGTTCTTTAGTTGCTTTTATTATATAATTATCATATACATATTCTATTACATTTTTATAATCCCGGGAATTATGTTCTTCACAAGAATTCATTCCTGATTTTACCTCTTCACACCAAGTCTGTATTTGCCCTATTGAGTAATCTTGTGGATTGTCTTTCCATTGCCGTACTTCTTCCTTTACTTGTTCCCAATCTTTTTTATTATCTTTTATATAATCTTCAATCTTTGCTTGTAAAATTTCTTGTTCATCCGTAGTCAAAACCAACCCTCTTTCTTTAATATTTCTAGTCATCCCTCTTTCAAATATCTTTGTCTTCCCCCTCTTCTCATAATAATTCTTAATTATATCTTTGTTTTTTTTCGTCAGGTGTAGTTGGGCATCATTATACAACCCCACCCCACTCTCCACATACGGACCTACAATCTTTATCAACTCCCTTATTGCTCCACTTTTTCCGTACTTCCTTCCTTTTTTCTTCCATACTCCCTTCGCTTTTTGGGTTAAAACTATCTTCTTATATAATATCCTATTGCTTAGATTTATTAAATCATACTGCATGTCTGAGAGCTTTTCGTGCAATTCCCGTTCACTTGGCAACGACTTACTCTTCGCTCCTTCTGCTATGAGTAGTTTGCTGTACTCTTGTTGTGTGTCCCGGTATGTCTCTTCCATCTTTAGTGTGGTCTCTAGTTCTTTTTGGAAGACTTTGTCTGTTTTGGCTTTTTGGTTTATTACCTTCATGTCCGACTGAAAGTAATTGGATAATACTTCTGGATGTATTGTTGGATAGAGTAATTCCTGATTTACTAAATCCTTGTACATGCATTGTGCGTTTGGTTTTCTTCTCTTGCCTAAGTAATCATCTGGAGATGTATCTATAGTTATCTTTTCGGTATGTAGGACTTGTTTTCCTAAGGTATTGATGGCTAATCCTGAGAGTAATAATATCTTCTTTGAGTTGATTTTTCCTATGACTGGTATGTTCCCTTGCAGTTCTATCTGGTTGGTTCGCTCTTCGGCGATTTTCGTTTGGCTGCTTTTGCAGCTGCTGAATAGTATTCCGAATAATAATACTGAACTTAATAGTCGTATTGTATTGTATTGTATTGTAGATTTTTTGTCTTCTCTTTTTGTGTTTGTTTCATAATATTGTAAATTTTTTTAAAATTAATTTTTAACTGCTTGCTCTTCTTATTTTGAAAATTTATATTATTTCCAAAACTTCTTTTTCGATATATTATGTATTTTTTTATTTATTTCCAAATTTATTGAATATTTTTATTTTATTACTTTATTTTGAAATGTATTTGCCTAAAATGTGTTAATTATTTCCCCCCTATGCTAAACTATTGTATATAAAATTTAATTTATAACATTTTATATATCTTTATATAATAATTTTAAATTTAATCCCTTACAGTTATGAAAAAATTATTCTATATACTCACCCTTCAATATCTTTTATTTTGGTTGCCTACTAACAATTGCTTGAGCTATCAAAAAAATAAGCCTAAAAGATACTCTGATAAAAAATATACACAGTCAATTAAAACAAATACTTTTGGGCATCTTTTTGGCTATCATGATATTGCATACGAAGCTAAAATTGATTATGGAACACTTTTTATAGAGTTGCGTATGTATAAAAAAAATCAAAAAATAACCGAGGAAAATAGAGCATTATTTGAAATTTTATCTACTGATTTTGTCAATATGAAAAGCCTAAAACTTTGTACTTATACATCTACCATAGGCATAAAATTTGACTATGCTACTAAAAAAATGTCAAAAAAATATTTTTTACTCGGTTTAACACTTCAAAAAGGTAATCAAATAAAAGAAAAAATAACAGGAGAAGAAAATAAAACAAGCCACATCAGAATAGCACCAACTTTAGGAATTGGATCGAAATATATATTTGCAAATAATCTAATTTTAGACTCCTCTTTTTCTATGGGATATTCCTACTTTTTTAGGAATACACAAAATAACAGTCCTTTATATACCCATTTATGTATAGGATTCGGTTTTTTATTTTAAAGAAATGAAATTAGGAATATCTTTAGGATATCCCTAAAAATCTATAACTATATCCTTTAAGGCCTTAGCCCTTCATTTTCTAAAACTTTCATACATATTGATTTGAGCTCTTGGGCTACTTCATCTAAAGATAACTCTGCTTTGCTAAAGGTACAAAAAAACTAAGTGTCTCATCTACCTTCAACATCTGACTTTGTATAGACTTATGCTGAATTGTACGCATGTTATGCAGTCGATCAGCCAGCTTGATAATTAAGCTACGTTTATCAGTATGATTCATCAGCTGTGCGATATTTTCTTTATTGCTAAGCCTTACATTACTAAACCCTTGACCATATAAGTGGGTTACATCTTTCACCATATCACTTACTTTTCGTCCATATTTGATAGCAATGTAGTTAGCTGTCATCGGAGTATCTTCAATAGTATCGTGCAATAGAGCTGCAATAATGGCTTCTTTGCTTTGATCATATAGCAATACAATTTTTGCTACTGCAATGGGGTGTAGATAATAAGGTTCCCCAGAACGTCTACGTACATGACCATGGGCTATCTTTATTTCTGTAATAGCTTCCTGAATATTTTCCAGATCTATAGTAGTATGTTTTTTGACTAAGGCCAATAATTCTTTTTCTTGCTCCTGAGCACCTGGATAAGTATCATCAGCAGCCAACATAGCTTGACCAAGTTTCATCACTTCATTATCAAGTTCTTTATCTCTTACTTCATGTAAGATTTGAGGAATAACTAAAATATATGTATCAGAAGAACTCTCAATATAACCATAGTGCGCTAAGATGATTTGATGATTTTTTTCAGATAATAATTTTATTTCTTCATCTTTAGTCTCTTGATAATTATGTATTATACAGCCTGGATACTCATAGCTTGTGTTAATTTCCTTATTTTGTGCATGTAATACAATAACCAAAGATGAAGTTTTCTTTTTATATTTTTCTGATACACTCTTCACAGGATATACCAACTTACTATTGGCTAATCTAAGAATAAACTTACTATTGGGGTTATTTTTACTTAGTATAGTAATAGCATTAATCAAAGCAGCTTTTATTTTAGCTGGATCGCATTGAATAGTATTTTTTTCATCCTTTATGCTGAACATAATTTCTTGCTTAATACCATATGACTTCAGTTGCTGCTGTACATCTTGTAAAATACTATGTACATATACTTGATCTACTTGCAATCGCATATAATTGGCACGCTCTTCTATAGCATCTGTTTTTTGTGCTATAGCTGCCAAAGGTTGGTGAATATTACCAATAGCTTTTGCAATGGATATATGTCCTTGCTTTTTTACGACTTCTTGTAGTTCTCTTAAATTAATTACTAAATTTCCTAGGTTAGAAAAATGAGCCTCTCGCAATACCGATAAAATTGTACGTCTATTTCTTGCAGTTTCTATAAGTTCATTAGCCATATGCTGATTTTTATCAGTAAGCACTTTATTATCATGGGAAAGATGATTATGTTTTCTTTCTTTACGCCTAACGAAAAAAAAGCCTAAAGCCATGGCAAAAATGGTTTGATAGGTAAGCAAATAGCCTGCATGAAAATCTAAAGCTCCTGATAAAGGACCTATATAATAAGCATATACTACACAAGCTAAAAAAACACCTAATAAGCCAATAATTATAGCACTAAGCCAATCAACAAGTACAATTAAAAATATTACTGTACCAAAAATGTTAATGAGCCATTCTATTTTACCATGGGCTACTAATAAGGTGAGAGTACTTAAAAATGGCAAACAATAGAGAATAGTAAAATGCCAAAATAAGGGGAAAAACGGCTTGATAATTGAATGCCATTCATCTTTTGTGATCAACAAGACACACAATATAGCTGCAAAAATACGGAGATAAACTAAAAATTCTTTATTAATATCATTTCCATGAAGATCTATAAAATTGGGCAAGAGAAAATGAAAAGTAAAAAATATGCCAAACAAAATATATGGACCACCGTATTTCTCAGTTCGTGTAACAGAATACCGATAAATATTTTTAGGAGTAGGTAAAATATTTTTGATATAATTCATCAATTTTTTTCCACTTGGTTTCCATAAAGAAATGCCTTTATCTTTTTGTTTAACAATAGCTATTCCTTTATTTTTTATAATATGTGTACCGAAAAATCCTATTCCATTGGCTATGATCATGTTGAGCAAAGCAAAATGTTCATATTTTTCTGGTAAAAATATTTTACAGCCAATCCAGACTACTATAGTACAGGACATACCTACAAAAAAAGATTTTTTATCTGTTTTTAGTCCCATCATGCCTGAAAATAAAGGAAACAATAATATAGGAGTAGTAGTTTCTAATGTTTCCATCATGAGATCAAACAAATTAGTTGTACTTAGCCCTATACCCATAGCAAAAATTCCTGCAAAAAGAGTAGCTATTTGTGAAAAAAATTTCTCTTTTTTTTGAAATTTTTTTTTATTTCTAGCAATAGGCTTGAGTACATCATGCACCATAGATAAACCTGCTATATGTAAAAAAGAATCTGCTGTAGACATTATTAAAGCAAAGAATCCAGCTATGGCTAATCCTTTAATGCCAATAGGCAATAAGTCATTAATAATATATAATGTCATGGTATCTTTTTCTAAAGAAATATTACCACTATAGATTAACCAACCCCCTAATCCTATTATAATCAGGGAAACTTTTGAAAAAAAATCAAAAACACTAGCTAGTAAGTATTGTTTGCGTAGTTGCGATGGTTGACTTGCCATAAGCATACGCTGTATAACAGCAGGATCTATCATACCAACAGGAAATATACAAAAACACAAAAATAATATAAAAGATTTTACGAAATCTTTATGTTCAGTTATTTGTATCATTTCTATAGGGATATTGGCTAAAACAGTTTCTATTCCTTCTAGTTTATTCACTACTAAATATGTAATAAATGGAATACCAATAAGAGCCATCACAAATTGCAATATATCTGTAATAACTACTGATTTTATACCTCCATGTGCTGAATATAAAGTTAATACAATACCACCAATAACTATACTATATGTAGCAGGTAAACCTAAAAGAAATTTTGCAACCAATCCCAAAGCAGCTAACTCCATTCCAGAGTACATAATTGATGCCAATAAACCTAATATACCTGTTATAATACCAGGATATTTACCATACAATTTTTTCATAATATCTCCCATTGTAAAACAATCAGGATATTTAACTGCATTTGGTGCAATAAATAGTGCTGTAGTGATATTGGCAAAAATAAAACCACAGATGGCAAAAATTCCCATTATACCACCAGCGTATACCAATCCTGTTTGAGATAAAATAGTAGGACCAGAAAAAACAGTTGCCAAATATGTACACAAAAGTCCTATAGTACCAAATTTTCTATTTCCAATAGCGTATTCTTTAATATCTTTTACAACTTGTCCAGCCCGTAGGCCTACAATAAGGGTGATCAAGATAAATACATAAACTATAATAGCATCAATAGAAAAAGGAGAAGGTTGCATAATGGATTTATAGGTAAATTTTCAATTTAATTGAATAAAATAATGAATAGTAAAATTATAATTTAGCAAATAATTTTTATTTCAATTTTTCTTCTATTTTATTTGTAGAGTATTATATACTCTACATTATGACTACTTTCAACAAATACCGTTAAAAACGGTCTCAAAAATAGGACACTTAAATTAAATATATTTTTAAAAAGTATAATACATAAATTTAATGCCATTAGTTACAATAAGCTGTTTTACATTTAAACATGCATTATAGCGTAGCATCTGGGGTAAATGCCTCTTTTGCTTCAAAATAGTTAAGGAAGATTTGCATTCGACAAGTATTGTAGGATGACAATTTTTGTTGTAAACAATTATATCAGCACGCAAAGGTATATTTTGAGCAATTTTTTTTTCTACAGCTAAAAGAGAAGGAGAAAAACCACAATACTGCGTGAAATAATGAATAACATGTTGCCTTGTCCACTCTTCTGGTGTAAGAAAAACATATTTTTTTCTGATGATATCAAAAATAAACACGCCATTTTGACCTTTTTTTAACCTATAATGAAAAGGAGGAAGATTAAGTGGAGGAAACTTAGAAAGTATACTAGGCAAAAAAATTGAAGGAATGTAACAAATATGGGTGAAAGACGGGACTCGAACCCGCGACCTCTGGTGCCACAAACCAGCGCTCTAACCAGCTGAGCTACAATCACCATTATCAATTATGAAAGTACAAAATTAGTGGATTTTTTTATCTTGGACAAATTTTATGGATATAAATTAAAAAACTTATACACTACCTCCTACTTATGCAATGCCTATCTAATGTCTAAAATGGTAGATAAGCTATGAACAAACAATAAAAGTCATAACATAGCAATAATATCTTTAGTTGGTATAGAATGAGAGTATAAGTATGAATTGTTTCAAAAAACTTGAAAATTTCTAATCAATGGTGTGATTAATTTGTAGGATAAAAAAATGAAGGAAAAATTTTACAAATTATGGATATCTGAAAAAAGGATTCAAATATAATTTTTATATTTTAAATCCTAAAAATAATTTTTTTGAAAGAAGAATACCTTAAATATATTTATTATATTTTAAAAATTTCATAATCTTTACCTTTCTTCTTTCAGAATACTGAGATATTGCTAATTGCAATGGTTCTTTATTACCTTTTTTCGCCTGTGCAAGCTCATGACCATATTTTTTTTCAACAAAAAGCTTTATAATTTCATTATTCTTTTTTTTCAATGCCATCTGAAATGGTGTATAACCTTGTTTATTTTTTATTTCCATATCAGCATTGTTTTCTAGTAGTACTTTTACGGCATTTATATTTTCAGCTAAAATAGATAAATGTAAAGGGGTATTTTCATATTGATTTTTGAAATCAATATTGCCACCTTTTTCAATCAATAATACTAAAATTTTTGTGTTTTTCTGCATCACAGCAAAATGTAAGGCATTATTACCATACTTATCTATATTACGATTATTTATAACTGCTGGTGTATTATACCTTTGTATTATAGATTTAACTTTATCAAAATCACCATTTAAGATGACATTTAATAAAAATGGTCTCTGATATTGTTGAATTTGTATATCTTCTATATTGATTTTTTTATCAAACACCTTTGAACAACCTGTAAAAAAAAGAATAAATATTATTTTTTTCATAAAGTATATAATAAATTAAAAATTTGTAATTAATTATTTCTTCTTCTTGTTAAATCATCATTTTGGTCATTTTTTCTCAAAATAGGAAAATTTGTTACAGTTTCCTCACTATTATTGCTATCACTACTTTCTGTATGATTGAATATATTATTTATATTGTCTACATTTACATTATTTCCTATATTTTGGTTATTAGGCATAATTCCATCGTTATTTTCTAAAGGGCAATCATCTTCTGTAGAGGTATTTCCTTGAAGTGGATCATTTTGAATATTCATATTTCCTTCAATTTCTGGAAGAAGGTTATTATCATTTTCATTACCGTTATTGTTATTAATAATAAGTTGATTTAGATTATTTAGTAAATTTACATTGATAGTTAACCAATCTGCTTGTTCTGGTATTTCTATAAAACCATCTTGTACTAATCTATTAATCAAATTACGCTCAAAATCCACATTTCCATTATTTGCCAATCTAGGATTAACTTGATTATCAATCAAAAGACGAAAAATATGTCTTCCTTGACTATCATTTGTATTTAGATTAGTCCCTTCTGTTGCATTGATTCTATCTAAAATAAGAAGTACTTCCTGAATATTAATATCATCTAGATTAGGATTTAATAATAAAAGATGAATAGGTGTAAATCCATCACCATCATATTCTTGTATTAGTTGTGGGATATTCATGGGATTTCCTTCAACTAATGCACCGCCATTATTAATAATTTGATTGATTTGATCAATATTATTATTGAAATTTCCTCTACAAGCATCATGTAAAGGCGTATTAACACAAACCTTCACTTGCTCTTTATAAGAACTTTTAGCAGGTACTAGAACATTTTTTTTACAACTAAAAGTGATAAAAGAAGTAAATAAAACTGTTTTTAAAACAAATTTATTTGATTTGATTCATAAATATTTTTTAAAATTATTCAAATATATGAAAATTTTTTTCAAAGTAAACTATTTTCATTTACTTATCTAAAAATTTTAAAGAATATAAAAAGGATGGAAGTCGTTTTTGATTTAAAAAAGACACTTATTGCACCATATCATAGATATCGAAAAATAGATTATCCAGCCAC
>CAWUJG010000012.1:0-29422 GCA_963922775.1 uncultured Cytophagales bacterium | reverse complement strand
AAAATCTTTCTACAAAGTTTCTTCAAGGTAAAGCAAAAGGTGTAGAAGAAGGGCTAAAGCAAGGTATGGAACAAGGCAAAGAAGAAGGAATTAAGCAAGGCAAAGAAGAAGGGCTAAAGCAAGGTATGGAAAAAGGCAAAGAAGCAGGGCTAAAGCAAGGCAAAAAAGAAGGCTTAAAGCAAGCAGCTCAAAACATGCTGAATCTAGGCCTAAGCACAAAACAAATATCCCAAGCCACAGGCTTGAGCCTAAAAGAAATAGAAGCTATTGAACAACAAATAAAAAGATAAAAATTTAACGATTTACTTTGCCTAAAGGATCCATTCCCAATATTTTGCTACAATTGCTTCAGCTACATTATCACTTGGGTTGCCTTCATCATCTTTTGTAAAACCATAATATGATGCTCTACATAAAAATAAAACCATGTCAGTCAGCATCATCTTGTTCTATTTGAATAATGTACAAAATTTAGTAAAGCTATTTTTGATTGAAATCAAATTTACATAGAATGCTATATATAGTGGGAGGAGGGAGAGAGAAGTTCAAATTTTGGTAAAATATAGTGGTGTAAAACATTTAGACCACTATATTTTATAGTATTAACAAATAGAGAATTAATCTTATTAATTAGTTCGTAAATCGACTATTAATTTCAATATCTCTATTATGTAATCTATTTCTTGTTTTTTATCTTCTGCACAAGCTTTTTCTGTTAATAGCTCTAATGTCTTCATATTATCAGGTTCTATATTGTCCATTTCTATAGAAGAATCTTTAGTTATAGGATTTCGTATTTAGTAGGTAATTTTATTTTGTATTGATTTGCGTTGAATTTTAATATTTAGCATAATTTAAGGGTTAAAATTTATATAAATTACTAAAAATTTTAATAATTATGGTTTTTCAGAAAAAGGGGGGGATATGATTAAGTTATCTATTATATAATATCATTTTTATTAGCTTGGCTACTAATAATTGTATGCTCATGTGTTTGGCTATTATTGGCATAGTCTTGAGCAGATAAATCAGAAAATTTAGTGTATTTACCTAAAAATTTAAGGTTTACTTTGCCTAAAGATCCATTTCGATGTTTTGCTACAATTACTTCAGCTACATTATCACTTGGATTGCCTTCATCATCTTCTGTAAAACCATAATATGATGCTCTATACAAAAATAAAACCATGTCAGCATCTTGCTCTATAGATCCTGATTCTCTTAAATCAGAAAGCTGGGGGCGTTTATCTCCGCCTCTAACTTCTACTGCTCTGCTTAGCTGAGACAAGGCAATAACTGGTATATTCAATTCTTTAGCAATATTTTTTAATGATCTAGATATTGAAGCAATTTCTTGCTCTCGGTTTCCTGTATTGTTTCTATACATATCTCCAGACATTAATTGTAAATAATCTATCACAATAAGCTGAATATCATGCTTGGCTTTTAATTTTCTGCATTTAGCGCGCAACTCAAATATAGAAAGGGCAGGGGTGTCATCAATATAAATAGGGGCTTTATGTAGTACGTTTGTTTTATGCATTAATTGTTCCCATTCATAATCTTTAAGCTGTCCTTTTTTTATTTTTTCTCCTTCTATTTCTGATTCTGAAGAAATTAAACGGTTGGCCAATTGTATAGCTGCCATTTCTAAAGAAAATATGGCTACAGGGTGTTGATGGTCTATTGCTGCATTGCGTAAAGCAGAAAGCATAAATGCTGTTTTTCCCATGCCAGGTCTTGCAGCAATAATAATTAAATCTGATTTTTGCCATCCAGAAGTTAAGCGGTCTAAAGTAATCATACCACTGGGAATACCTGTGAGGCCATCTTTTTGTTTTCTGCGCATATCTAATTCTTGAAAAGCTTCGCCCATTAATGTGCCTACTTTAGCATAGTTTTTTCTGATGTTAGCATCAGATATATCAAATAAAGATTGCTCTGCCTTATCTAAAAGCGTAAAAACATCTGTGGTTTCATCATATGCCTTATTTTGTATTTTTGTAGAAAGGCCTATTAAGGCTCTTCTTATGGCATATTGTATTACTATATGGGCATGAGCACCAATGTTAGCTCCTGAATTTATTCCTACAGTGAGCTTAGAAATATAATAAGATCCTCCTACTTTATCTAATTTGCCATTTCTTTTTAATTGATAAATCACTGTTCTTAGGTCTATAGATTCACTGGCATTAAATAATTGAAGAATGGCTTTATATATTTCTTGATGTGCTTCTCTATAAAAATTTTCTGGCTTTAAAGTATCTATAACTTGTGTTAAAGCATCTTTTTCTAACATAATAGCACCTAAAATACTTTCTTCTAAGTCTTCTGCTTTGGGAGGAAGCTTACCTATGTGCTTATCTGATGTAACCTTTTGGATAAGGTTAGCCATAGGAAATTTTTTAATTGTTTGGTTATCTAAATTCAAAAATTTTTTAATTATAAAAATTACAACAATATATTTATATATATTTACAATATAATTTTTATCTATGAAATATAAACGTATTTTACTAAAACTTAGTGGTGAGGGATTAATGGGTAAGCAAGGTTTTGGTATTGACCCAGAGAGGCTAAATCATTATGTAAATGAAATACAAAAAATTCAGCATTTAGGTATAGAAATTGCTATTGTTATAGGAGGGGGGAATATTTATAGGGGTAAACAAGCTAAAGATATGGGTATAGATCGTATACAAGGAGATTACATGGGTATGATGGCTACTATTATTAATGGTATGGCTTTACAAAGTGCTTTAGAAAAAAATAAGATTTATACACGGCTTATGTCATCTATTAATATAGAGCAAGTTTGTGAACCTTATATTAAAAGAAGGGCAGTAAGACACTTAGAAAAAAAAAGAGTAATTATTTTAGGTACTGGCTTGGGTAATCCTTACCTTTCTACAGATTCTACAGCTAGCCTACGTGCTATAGAAATAGGGGCTGAAGTAATACTGAAAGGTACCAGGGTAAATGGAGTATATAATAAAGATCCTGAAAAAAATAAAGATGTTATTCATTTATCATCCATTACATTTCAAGAAGCTTATCAGAAAAAATTTGCTGTAATGGATTTAACTGCATTTACTTTATGTGAAGAAAATAAAGTACCTATTGTGGTTTTTAATATGAATAAACCAGATAATTTACTTAAAATTATTCAAGGAGAAAGAATAGGAACACTTGTTTCATGAGGAAGAATTATATAACAGCTACATTTTGGCAGATTTTTTAAAAATTCTATTCATTCAAAATGAACATATTATTGCTTTCAGACACACATGGATATCTTGATAAAAATATTTTAAGCTATGCTGAAAAATGTGATGAAATATGGCATGCAGGAGATATTGGTGATAAAGATATAATTTCTTCTCTAGAAAATATTAAACCTTTAAGAGCTGTGTATGGCAATATAGATGGATCAGATATCCGAATGATATGTGCTGAGCATCAAAATTTTTTTTGTGCTGGATTACGTATATGGATGACACATATTGGTGGAAGACCTCCTAAATACTATCCTCATATTGTAGCAAAAATACAAAAAGAACCTATCGATATTTTTGTGTGTGGACATTCACATATTTTACAAATAATGCATGACCATAAACATGATAAAATGCTTTATCTTAACCCCGGAGCAGCAGGAAAGTATGGCATTCACCAAGTACGTACTATGCTTACTTTTACTTTGAATAAAAAAGAAGTGAAAAATGTTAAAGTGGTTACCCTAGGAAAAAAATAATTTTAAAAAATATTTTAGTATTTTTAGTTTGTGCATACTAATTTTCATATTGTACCTTTAAAAAAATGGTTTACTACCAATAATAGTGAATTAATTATTGCAGGGCCTTGCAGCGCAGAAAATGAAAAACAAATTTTAGATACAGCAAAAGCTATATCTTATATAAAAAAAATTCAAGTGTTTAGAGCAGGTATTTGGAAACCAAGAACAAGTCCATACACATTCCCGGGAATAGGAGAAAAAGGATTATCTTGGCTAGCTGCTATAAAAAAAAAATATGCATTAAAAATAATTACAGAAGTAGCTACACCTCAACATGTATCTTTATGCATACAATATGGTATAGATATGGTTTGGATTGGGGCAAGAACTACTACAAATCCTTTTGCTGTACAAGAATTAGCCAATGCCCTACAAGGTATAGATATTCCTGTTTGGATCAAAAATCCTGTAATTTCTGATATTAACTTATGGATAGGTGCTTTTGAAAGGATATATATGGCTGGTATCCAGAAATTAGGTGGTATTTTTCGTGGTTTTTTTCCTACACATCAACAGAAATATCGTAATTATATTGACTGGAAAATTATTGATCAGCTAAAAAATAAAATACCAGGCTTACCTATACTTTTTGATCCAAGTCATATTGCTGGAAACAAAAAATTTATATTAGAGGTTATAAATCAAGGTAAAAATAATCCCTTAGATGGTTGGATGATTGAATGCCATATTTGTCCTGAAAAAGCACTCAGTGATAAAAATCAACAAGTTACACCAGAAATATTATCTTCTCTTATCTAGAGAAAATATGAATATAGAAAAAATTTAAAATTCTATATAAAAAAGTAATTAATACAAAAAAAATATTTATATTTGTATGTGTGTATACAAATACACAAAATTATTTTACTTATAGTTAGTAAACTTAAGTAAAACTATACTATGTCCGATGGTGTAATTGGCAACACGTTTGGTTTTGGTCCAAAAGAGTCCAGGTTCGAGCCCTGGTCGGACAACATATCCAATATCATTCCTAATATCTTTCTTTATGCATTCTCAACGTGCTATCCATCCCAAAATATTTTTACTTTGGATTGGTATGATTAGTATCACTATGACTTTTTCTGCTCTTTCTAGCGCTTTTCTTGTTAAAAAAGCTAACACTATATTGTTACCAAAGCTTCCATATATTTTTACTTGGAATACTATTATCATACTACTGAGTAGCTTTACAGGATATTTAAGTCATAAATATGTAAAAAAAAGTACTATATACTGGCTTATGGCTACGCTACTGCTGGGTTTTATATTTTTATATGGACAATATATAGGATGGAGAAAATTGGTTCAACTTAATATTTATTTTGTAGGTAACCCTATAGGATCTTTTTTATATATTTTTACTGGGTTACATGCTCTGCATTTGTTTAGTGGGATTATTGTATTAATAATTTTTATCTTTTTAGTGTTGCAAAACAAAATTAAAGTATTATATTATCGTATAGGCCTATATTATTGGCATTTTTTATCTATACTTTGGATATATCTATACATTTTTTTGACTATTAATCACTGAAAATTATGCAAAAAAATATTTGGCCATGGAAAGCCACACATGGAAAATTAATGATGTGGTTTTTTTTAATTTCAGATGTGTTTACTTTTGGTGCTTTGCTTATAGTCTACGGATTTATCCGTTATTTATATCCTTCTGTTAGTCATCTTAAAAAAAATATTCCTTTACAAACCCATTGGCCTGTTCCTGAAAAAGTATTTCATGCTGTTCCATTTTTTAGTGATATATATCTTCCATTAGTATTTGTAGGTATTATGACATTTATTTTAATTTTAAGTAGTGTTACCATGGTATTGGCTGTAGATGCAGGAAAGAGGATGGATAAAAAATATGTAGTTAAATGGTTAGGTTGGACTATTATTGGAGGAATTGCTTTTTTATTTTGTCAAGCTTGGGAGTGGTTCCACTTTATTATAGGTTCTACTAAAGGATCATGGATAAATATATTTGTGGATGGAGTATGGATAAAAAAAAATATTTTTGGAGCTAACTTATGGCTTAATGAATATGGGCCTCCTGCTTTTGGAGCACTTTTTTTTGTAATTACAGGTTTTCATGGTTTGCATGTACTAAGTGGTGTAATACTAAACGTCATAGTTTATTATAGAACAGTAACAGATATTTACCAAAAAAGCAATTATGATATGGTAGAAAAAATAGGATTATATTGGCATTTTGTAGATGTGGTTTGGGTATTTGTTTTTACTTTTTTCTATCTTATTTAGTATAATATCTTTTTTTTATAGTAAAATATATTTATTAGGATATTTTAAATTATTTAATCACTAAAATTTCAAAATTATTTCCCATATCTTGAAAAAAAATTCAGGATAATTCAGTAAATTCTTTCAACTAGCTTAATATCTATTTTATTGTGTATATAAATTTTTTCATGACTATCTTATTTTTTTCTCTAATTTTTTTTTACCAAGTTAATATATTTTCTCTTCTTGGATTTTTGATTCTGCATATGTTCGCATATAATGTTTACTTTTTAGTAAGTTATATTTTATAATATTTTTTTTTCAAATATTTTAAGTTTTACTGATTTTTTTATAATTTAGCTAAGTTTTCCTACTATACTTGCTGATAAGTATAGACCTATTAAACCAAATAAACTATAAAGACCTTGGGAATTTTTATATGGTTTTTACTATGATAGATTCGCGCGCATATCAAAAAAACTAGAAAAAAATCTAAATTAAAGTTTTTAGCACTATGGTTTTTTTGGTTTTTGTCCAAAAAAAAGACAATATATTTGATTATACAAAAAAAGAGTAGATTATTAGGTATGGATTTGATCCTCTAAAAATATATATAAAGCATTGTAAAAACAGATCACTATGATGTTTAACTTTATTACTTGATTCTTTTTTTAAAATACTCAAATCAATTCTTTTGCTATTTTTGAATTTTTAGAGTGTTCTTAAAAAAGTTATCATGACTGTTTAAAGTTGACATAAAAATATCAAGAAAACATACAATTTTTTAAATTAGATATATGCAAGTTAATTGGTCATTTCAAGAACTGTAATGCCTGGATTTGCTATATAGAAAGGAGTTATTTTGTATTCTTTTTTTTTAGCTATCAGTTTTTGAACTTCTTTTTTTAATACCCCTTTTCCTTTTCCATGAATTATTTTTAAAAAATTTTGCTTTGTATTATATAGTAATCCTTGATCTAAAAAATAGTTTACTGCATATTTTGCTTCTTCTAAAGTCATGCCATGAAGATCTAGAGTAGAATTAAAGCTATTATGGCTATTTTTTAGGCTATAATTATTTTTTTTTATCTGATGTGTGTATGGTACTTTTAACTTTTCTATCTGATATCTTTTGAGTGTGATAGATAGCTGATTAGCAGTATATACTGTAATATTTTTATACTGGATTTTTATAATTTTCCCTATAATTTGTGTTGCTTTTATTTTTACTTTATCGCCTACTAAAAAAGATTCTTTAGGCATTAGCTTAATGTTGTAATTTTTTTATTAATTTTTTTTTTGCACCTTCCAGTATATTATCCATTTTTTTTTTTTTGATGTAGTATTTATAGCTTTGTGTAAAAATTTGAGCTTTTGTGTTATGTATTTGGTATATTTCTTCTAGAGTATAATAGGGAATATTATTGAATTTATATTCAGATAAATTTTTGGCAATACAAATGTCAGTAATTATATCAATCATTTTTTGATCAGATAAAATCTGAGTTCTTTTACATGCAATTTGTATACACAAAATAAAAAAAAAATATTTTTTAGCCATTGTTTGTACATTTTAACTAACAAGCATTAAACCATCATAATCTATTGCTTTTAGTGCTACTTGTTGTATTGTATTAATTTTTTTTTCGATATATGGGGATTTTACGCGTATATAGTTTGCCGTAAATCCTTTCATTGTACCATTTTCATTTTCTTTTTCAAAAAGCACTTCTTGTATTGATCCTATATGTTTTGTGTAAAAATGACGTAATTTTTTTGCAGATAAGGTACGTAGTTGTTGTGCTCTAGTATTTTTTTCTTTTTGATCTATGCTATGAGGCATACTTTGTGCTACTGTATTTTGTCTTTCAGAATAAGGAAATACGTGTAAATAGGCAATAGGCAGTTCTTGTAATAGCTGATAGGTAGCTAAAAATTCTGATTTAGTTTCTCCGGGAAAACCTACAATAACATCAGCACCTATACAAGCATTAGGCATTTTTTGTATAATCTTTGTTACCTTATCAAAATATAATGATGTAAGATATCTTCTACGCATCTTTTTCAAGATATTATCACTGCCAGATTGTAAAGGTATATGAAAGTGTGGTACAAATTTTGTGTTTTCAGCTACAAAAGTAATGATTTCATCATGTAATAGATTAGGTTCTATAGAAGAAATGCGTATGCGTGGTATATTTGTTATGGTGTTAAGTTTTTGTATGAGGGTAAAAAAGTTTGTAATTCTTTTGCCATTAATAATGCCATAATCTCCTGTATTTACCCCTGTAAGTACAATTTCTTTTGCTCCTAGCTTTATAATTTTTTGTACTTGTAACAAAATATTTTCTATAGTACTGCTTCTACTTTTTCCTCTTGCTAAAGGTATAGTACAAAAGGTACAATGGTAGTTACATCCATCTTGTATTTTTAGGAATGTACGTGTTCTATCACCAGAAGAATAGGCATTATAAAAATGATTTTCTGCTTTTATTTCACTTACATATATGCTTGTAGATGTATTTTTTTTTTCAAACTGGCTAATAATATCAAATAGTTTAAATTTTTCATGAGTTCCTAACACTACATCTACGCCATTTATTTTTGCAATTGTTTCAGGTTTAAGTTGAGCATAACATCCTATAATAATAATAAAAGGTTTAAAAACATTTTTTTGTGCTTCTTGCACTATTTTTTTACACTTTTTATCTGCATTTGCTGTTACAGAGCAGGTATTTATCACTACAACATTAGGATTTGCATCAAAATTAACTTTTGTAAATTTTTTTTCTTCAAATAATCGTGCTACGGCAGATGTTTCAGAAAAGTTCAATTTACAGCCTAGGGTATAGAATGCTACTGTTTTTTTCATGGTAAAGCCAAATTACTTGCTAAACAGTTAACATTTCTTTTTCTTTTTGCAGTAGGAGTTGGTCTATTTTTTCGATATATTCATCTGTATTTTTTTGTAATTTTTCTTCTATTATTTTTATTTCATCTTCTGATAAGCCTTCTTTTTTATACTTTTTTATATTTTCTTTAAAATTTTTTCTGCTATTACGAATAGCTATTTTACTTTTTTCTGCTTCATTTTTTACCTGTTTTAAGAGAGATGTTCTTCGTTCTTCTGTTAGAGGGGGTATATTTATGCGTATTGTTTCACCATTATTTTGAGGATTGAATCCAAAATTTTGATCTGTAATAGCTTTTTCTATGGTTTTTATTATGTTCTTTTCCCAGGGTTTTATTAAAATTGTTTTTGCATCAGGTATATTAATGGAAGCTACTTGAGATAAGGGAGTAAGATTATTGTAGTATACAATATTAACATTATCGAATATAGATGAATCTACTTTTCCTGCCCTTATTTTTTTAAATTCTTTTTGAGTATGAAAATATATTTTTTCCATCTCTTGTTTTAGTATTGATAGATCTTTGTGTAAATTTTCCATAATTATCTTTTTTATACAAAAATAAATATATTTCTAGTAATTCTAGTAATTTTTATTAATTTTGCTATATATTTTATTATATATTCTCAATATATTATTATGACTGATAAAATTCGATTGGCTCATGCCTTATATTATCAAAATATTGAAAAAAATACATTAACACATTTTAATGTAGGAGATACTATTAATGTACATGTAAAGATACAAGAAGATGGTAAAGAAAGAACACAGATTTTTCAAGGTACAGTTTTAGGTAAAAGAAAAAAGAATAGTCCTGAGGGTACATTTATTGTACGAAAAATTTCTAGTGGTATTGCTGTAGAGAGAATATTTCCTTTTCTTTCACCTAATATTGATAAAATAGAAATTTTAAGAGAAGGAAAAGTAAGAAGGGCTAAGCTCAATTATTTAAAAGATAAAAAAGGTAAGGCAGCAAAGGTTAAAGAAAAAATTAAAAAATAGAGTGAACTATGGAGTATAAAATATGTAGTACATTTGTATTTTAAGCAATTCTCTTGCAGTACGTTTTTAACTCAAAATAGGTCTTAAATATTCTAAATAATTTAGATGGCATAAAATGTTCTTACATTATAAAGACACACCATAGTCTAGAAAATATAGCAATTTTAGTCATAAAATCTATATCCAAAAAACCTAAAGCAATACTTTAGTTCTACTGTATATTTGAATAATTAAGATGAAGTCATTTAAATCAGAATAAAATTATTAAAAGTGTGCTTTAAAAACTATTTAGCCAGTCTAAAAAATGGATATTTCTTCTAAAAAAAAAGCAATTACAATAGCTTTAGCAAGTAAAATTTTATTTTCTTAACTTTGTATTATACTCTTACGCAATTAATATGGTAAAGCTTACAAAACATAAGTTAAAGAAAGGGGCACAACTAAAAATATTATATATTGCTAATGAATTAAATCCCTACATAAATATTTCAGCAGCAGGTGAAATTATTCAAAAATTAGCTAATAGTATTAAAAATAAAGATAAAAGTATAGAACTAAGGGTAATTATGCCTAAATATGATATCATTAGTGATCGTAAATATCATCTGCATAATGTAATACGATTTTCAAATCTAAAAGTAGATCTTGTTGATAATCTATATGATTTTATTTCTGTAAAAGTAAGCTCTATACCAGATATGAACAAAACACAAGTATACTTTCTAGAAAATGAAAAATTTTTTCAAAAGAAAAATAATAATAATTCCTATCCTAATCAAAATGACTGTGCTATATTTTTTGCTAAAGGAGCACTTGTTTTAGCTAAAGAACTGGATTGGTTTCCAGATATTATTCATTGTCATGATTGGCATACAGGGCTTATTCCTTTCTTTTTAAAAAAAAATAATGACTTTAAAAAAATTATGAAAAAAAATAGTAAAGTTATTTTTACTATATACAATAAAAAAGCTAATATTTATTTTGAAAAAGAAAAATTAAAACATATAGATGAAAAAAATATTCTAGAAAAATCCTTAACAAAAAATTTAGATATATCTACATCTACACTATTTACTAATGTTGGAGGCTACTATGCAAATAATACAACTTTACGGCAAGAAATAAAAGATATAGATTCAGTACCTGAAAACATTACCTGTATAAAAGATGAGGATATGGCAGATTATTATTACAATTTATACAAAAAAAAGTAAAGAATATGCAAAATAGATTGTAAAAAACATTAAATTTTAATGCTTATCTTTAAGGTAAATAGGGGATATTGTAGTAATATCGACAAATTTTTTTTTTAAATATGCTGTATGGGCTATCTTGCCAATAGCTTTAATATAATCTGGACAGATTACTTCTAAACCTAAAAAATGTGCATTAGGATGATTTATAACAGGTACACATTTTTGGGCTCCATCACCTACAAAAAGTATTTTTGTTGTACGTAAATACTTTTTAAAGCTATTATGATCTATAATTTTTGCTTGACTTTTTTCTATAATATTTTGTTGCTGATCTGCTAAAAGACAATATACTTCCATCCTTCTTGCATCTATCATAGGGCAAAACAGCATATATTTATTTTGATATATCTTTTCATTATATCTGTGTATGGCATAAGCCATGGCTTTAAGTATATTAATTTTTATTAGTGGAATAGACAATGCAAAACACAAGCTTTGTGCTGTAGTAATTCCTATACGTAGCCCAGTATAAGATCCTGGACCTGCAGCAATAGCTATAGCATTAAGGTTATTGATATTATAGTTATTTTTTTGTAGTATATCTTCAATTAAAGGAACTAAAAGTGAAGCATGAGAATTTTTAATACCAGTGGTTGCTATGTCTATATACTGTGCATTTTTGTGTAAACACACTGCACAAATATGGTTTGATGTAGATATTGTAAGGCTTAACACAAATTTTAATTTACTATATATACAATATTAATATTATTTTCAAATTTCTATTGATTTTATTATTTTTCTTTTTTATTAGTTTAATTAAATTAAAATCTACTTTATTTCCACAAATATAAAATATATGTACAGTATTTTAAAAAATTTATTTTTATATGTTATCCTCTTCTTATTTATGCTTACTTGCGCACGACAAAAACCTTTAGGAGGAGGACCTAAAGATGAGACTCCTCCTATATGTATAGCAAAATATCCTGATGTAAATGCTAATACCAATTTTAAAAAAAACTATGTAGCTTTAACATTTAATAAAGCAATAGAAATACGGAATCTAAATAAAGAACTTATAATTACACCTAAACTTAAAAAAATAAAAAATAAACCTACTTATACTTATAAATTTAAAAAAAAATCAATAAAAATTTATTTTACTCAACCTTTAGCAAAAAATACTACCTATACAGTAAATTTTAGAAATGCTATTACAAGCACTACAGAAAAAAAAATAGCAAAACAACCTACTATCATATTTAGTACAGGACCTAAAATAGACCAGTGCTGCATTCAAGGAAAAGTACAATTTCTTATGAAGAAGGAAAATGTAAAAAATGCTTTAGTATCTCTCTACAGGGTAGAAGATGAAAAAAAATATACTTGTAAAATTTTTACAGAAAATCCAGATTATTTTACTTATTCTGATGAAGAAGGTAATTTTGAACTCAAAAATATAAAAGCTGGTAAATATAAAATATATGCTGGAAAGCATTTTGAACATAACCTTTTTTTTAATGCTGCCAAAGATTATTATGGCTTTCAAAAAAAGCCAATTAACCTTAAAGAAAATATGTATAATGTTTGTATATCTATTTTTAAGGGAAATATCAATCCATTAATAATACAGTATGCTAGGCCTACAGGAAAATATTTTGAAATAGGTTTTTCAAAACCTATTAACAGTTATAAGATCAACCTAACTAAAAAACCAAAACAATTTAAATCTATGCCTACATTATATAGTATACTCTCTCGGGATAAAAAAAAAATAACGTTATACAATACTATGAAGCTTATTGATGAAGATAAGCTATTAGTAAAAGTATATGCAGAAGATGATATGGGTAATAGTATAGAAAAAAATGTAGACGTACAATTTAAATGGGCAAAACAGCCTAAAGTACGATTTAGCGCATCTACAAAAGAAATAAAAATAGGTAACACAAATAATCCTTTTTTTGAAATAAATTTTGTTTGTAACAAACCTATTAAAACAGTTGATCATAAAAATATAGCTATACAGTTTGAAAAAATATCTACTACAATTCCTATACTTGAAAATGAAATTACTTTAAATGAAAAAAAGAACATAATCAGCATAAAAAAAAAATTAGATACAACACTAATACAAAATATAGAAAAATGGGATAAAAAAAATCATCCTTTTAAACTTATCATACAAAAAAAAGCTTTTGAAACAATAGAAGGAGATATTAATTCAGTAGGAGAAAAAAGATTTACCTTATTACCTCCTAATATGTTAGGTACTATAAGGGGTAATATTACTACAGAATTTTCAGGATTTATTATACAGTTATTAAACAAAAGATACCTTGTAATACAAGAAATAAAAAATAAAAAATCATATTGTTTTAATAATATACATCCTGGAGAATACTATATTCGTGTATTAGCATTAGAAAAAGATAAAAAAAATTGGTATTTTGGCAACGTATTAAAAGATATACCCCCAAGCCCTGTTGTATTATATGAAAAAATGCTTAAGGTAAAAGCAAACTGGGATATTAAAGATATTAATATTTTTTTGTAATTAATTTGTGATAAAGTTATATATAGTTTTCCATAAAAAATAGTTACTACTAATGTTTATAAAAATGCTGTCGGTGCCATATATATAAAAAGTAGACAATTAATATTATACTCAACCAAAACACAGCTATAGGATATAATGGGATAGATGTATTATCTGTAAGCATTTTTTCTGGATATAAAAATATATAAATGATTGCCATACTATTATTTAATAGATGAGCTAATATGGGAAAAAGTATATTTTGTGTATAAAAAAAAATGTAGCCTAAAATAGCACCTAAAAAAAATCTTGGCAAAAAACTATACCATTGTAAATGTAGTGTACTAAAAATAAATGCAGTAAAAAATATAGCTAAATGTATGGACATTTTTTTTGATAGCATATTTTGCAAAGTTCCTCTAAAAAATAACTCTTCCCCAAATGCAGGTACTAAGGATAATACTCCCCAAGTTAACAGATAAGAAAAAATATTTTGTATTTTTATGAGTTGAAATAAAAAGTTTTTCATTTCAAGATTTTGGGCTTTAAACCATGCATCAAAAAAAACTAATACCTTAGGTAAAGGCAACTGTATATTCCAAGCAGCTAAAAAAGTACTGCATAGTATGCCTAAAAGCATAATTACTAAGGTATAAATAAAAAATATTTTTTTAATTTTTTTTCTAAAAAATACTCTAAAATCAATATGTTGTACAAAAAAATATAGCCATGTGCTGCCTGCAAAAGTGCTAAGATTAATAATCATCAATTTAAATAGTTGCAAAATGATGTTATCAGGAAAAAAATGTAGCCAGATTGGCTGAAATAGGCTAAGAAAAAAAAAATCACCTAAAAATATACAAAATAGCATCAAAATAAATAGTTGAAAAAGAGCTATCCATATATTTTTATGGTAAAATTTTTTTGGATGATTATAATCCATAATTATAAAACTGAAATATAGTAATAAAATAATGATTTATGATAAAAAATGTATATCAGCTTTCTAACACAGCACTACAAAGAATTACACCAAAAGAACTATTACAAACAGCAAAAAATCCTATTGTTGTTATTTTAGACAATATACGGAGTGCACATAATGTAGGAGCCATTTTTCGCCTAGGAGATGCTTTTTTAATACAAAAAATATATTTATGTGGTATTACAGCTACTCCACCACATAAAGGAATACAAAAAACTGCCTTAGGAGCTGAAAATGTAGTTGCTTGGCATTACCAAAAGAATATTTTAGATGTAATTGCTATGTTTAAAAAAGAAGCTTATAATATTATAGCTGTAGAACAAACCAATAAAAGCAAGGCATTAGAATGCTTTTTTTTTTCTAAAAAAAAGAAATATGCTTTTATTTTTGGCCATGAAGTAGACGGAATACATCTTGATGTTTTAAATCATTGTGATGAATATATAGCCATAACACAAAAAGGAACTAAACATTCCCTTAATGTTTCTACTTGTGCTGGTATTGCCTTGTGGCAATGTTTTAGAAGTTTTATATAAATTTATATTTTTTTATGTTAAGAGTAATATTTAAGCCATTGTAAATAATAGAATGTATTTTCATAAAAATTTTATTTTTTGTGAAAAAAATTTTATATTTATAAATAAAGAGGATTATCTTTTACTAAAAATTCTATTTTTTTCCAAAAATGATCCTATAGCTCAGCTGGTTAGAGCGCTACACTGATAATGTAGAGGTCCGTGGTTCAAATCCACGTAGGATCACAATTTTTAATATATTGTTGAAGTGTCCTACCTTACTTAGTATACTCAATGGTTCAAGTCTTTTATTCAATTTATGTGGATCTTCAAAAGATATCCTCTTTTTTTTCTTCTTCTTTCCTTTTTTTTTATAGTTTTTTGTTTTCCTATCATTTTTATACCTAAAATAAAGCTATTACTTTGGCTCAATAAATGGCATCACTCTATTTTAGATTTTTTTTTTACTAAAATTACAATACTAGGAGAGTATATATGTTTTTTTTTTATGCTATTTATTCTATTTTTTTTTCGCATTGCAAAAAAAAAAATATTGATAGGTTTATTTAGTTTTGTATTTACTTGTATTTTTGTCCAAATATTGAAACATATTATATTTGTTCATCACCTGAGGCCTATGGCCTCTATTTCAATAGAAAAGTTTCATCATATTGTTGCAAATATACCACTACAAAGTTACTATAGCTTTCCTTCTGGACATGCAGCCACTATATTTTCTTGTATATGTTTTATAATTTTTGCTTGCAATATACAACAGTTATTATATCAGTTATTGCTTATAGGCATAGCCTTTTTAGTAGCTTATTCTCGTGTATATCTTGTACAACATTTTTATCATGATATTTACTTTGGTGCTTTAATAGGTGTTATAATAACTACCTATATTTATAGCTTTTATTTTCATTTCTCTTTTAGAGTTTTAAAAAAATTATCATAAATTAATTTTTTATTATATTGTTTTTTATCATGAAAAATATATACTGTATTGAAACGGAATTATTTTGCTTTAACCAATACTTACAAGGACTACTTGTTAAAAATTTTAATGAAAAAAATTCTATATTAGACCATATACTAAAAAATATAGGAAAACAAATAAGGCCTAAACTCATTTTATTAGTAGCAAATATATTAGGAAAAATTAATGAAAAAACATACCGAGCTGCAGCTTTAGTAGAAATGCTTCATACTGCTACACTTATTCATGATGATATTATAGATGAAGCTAAGTACCGCAGAAAACAGCCAGTAGTACACATAGCTTTTGATACTAAAATAGCTGTACTTTTAGGAGATTATCTTTTTGCTCAATGCCTTACATTAGCTGTACAAAATAAAGATTATGATTTACTAACTTATATATCTTCTGTGGTAACATTAATGAGCCAAACAGAAATACAACAGCTAAAAAATGAACAATGGCAAAATATAACAGAAGCACAATATTTAACTATTATTTACAATAAAACAGCTTCTCTTTTTGCAGCATCTTTGGCCATGGCAGCTGTTGCTGTACAAGCTTCTGAGGAAGATGTAAATCATATGTTTGAGATAGGAAAAAATATAGGTATAGCATTTCAAATGCAAGATGATATATTAGATTTAGAAGATAATTCAGTAGATAAATCTACTGGTATAGATATTGTCAATAAAAAAATTACTTTACCATTTATTTTTGCTTTAAGTCAATCTACTTTAGCAGAAAAAAAGGCTATAATGGACCTCATACAAAGCCAGTACCATCAAAGAAATATACAAAATGATATTATTACTTTTATTAAAAAGCATCAAGGTATAGCATATACAAAAAATACTATTAAAAAATATGAAAAAAAATCATTATTTTTGCTTGAAAAATATCCTAATAGTATTTATAAAGAAAATCTTTTACAGATTATAAATAGTTTTAAAAAAAATTAATTAAAAAATAAGATATGGCACATCCCAAACGTAAAATTTCAAAAACAAGACGTGATAAAAGAAGAACTCATGATAGCTTACAGCCCGTAAACTTTCGTTTATGTGCTACTACAGGAAAAAATTATTTGCCTCACCAGGCTTTTTGGTATGAAGATAAATTATATTATAAAGGTAGAATTGTAATAGATAAAACAGTATAAAAATACATATACTATTATATTATAATTTGATGCAAAAAATTTATGCAAAAATTGCTGGCGTACATGGATATATTCCTGAATATACTCTTACTAACCAAGAATTATCTTCCATAGTAGATACTAGTGATTATTGGATTACTACAAGAACTGGTATTAAGGAAAGAAGAATATTAAAAGAAAAAAATCAGGGTAGTGCTTTTATGGCTATAAAAGCAGTAAAAGGTTTATTGCAAAAAACAGATACAGATCCGAGTTCTATTGATTTAATTATTTGTGCAACTATTACGCCAGATCTTATACTACCTGCTAATGCAGGTATAATAGCTCATGCTGTAGAAGCAAAAAATGCTATAGGTTATGATCTACAAGCTGCTTGCTCAGGATTTCTATATGCCTTAGAAAATGCAGCACAGTATATAGAAAATGGAAAATATAAAAAAATAGTAGTGATAGGTGTAGATAAAATGTCTTCTATAGTAAATTATGAAGATAGAACTACTTGTGTACTTTTTGGTGATGGTGCTGGTGCAGTACTATTAACACCATCTGAGGAAAAACGTGGTGTAATAAATAGCATACTAAAAATGGATGGTTCAGGAGAAAAATATTTACACCAAAAAGCTGGAGGAAGCAGAAGACCACCTACATATACTACTTTAAATAATAAAGAGCATTATCTTTATCAAGATGGTAAAACAGTTTTTAAATATGCAGTAAATAGTATGATAGATGTAGTAAAAAACATTATAAGGATTAATCAGCTGACTACAGAAAAAATAGACTTTTTAGTACCTCACCAAGCAAATTACCGTATTATTAAAGCAATAGGAGAAAATTTGAACATGAGTGAAGATAAAATAATGATTACGATAGATAAACTTGGTAACACTACAGCAGCTACAATACCTTTATGTTTGTGGATGTATGAAAAAAAATTGCAACCAGGCCATAAGCTAATATTTACTACCTTTGGAGCAGGGTTTACATGGGGGAGTATGTATGTTATTTGGTAAGCTTTTAGAAAAATATCAAAAATAGAAAATAACATCAAATCAATAAAAATAATCTATAGTATTATAATTGTGCTAGAGCAAGTTTTAGATCTTCATCATGAAGAAAGCAATGAATTAAACCTGTAATGTTACCAGAAAAACAATGTTGTATGTTATTTTTATCAATATCATGCACTACTTGGAATATTGGCTTTACATAATTATTTCTTATTTTTTCAATCAATGATATAGGATCAATTTGATAAGTATACAAGCAAATAATAATACCATCATACATATTTAATTCAGTTGCTAAAACTTGTTCAGTATCATCAATATAATCTACCTTACAGTTCATATATATCAATTTTCTCTTTAATATAGAAATAGTAGGTGTATTTGTACCAGTAATCAAAATGTATTTATCTATACTCTCTATACTCTGTTTATTATATGTATTCTCCATAAAAAATTTAATATATCATATTATAATCAATATTACTAAATTTTTCTATCCTATGTAAAATTCTTTTCTGAGCATCTATTTTTTCTAAATTTTCTATGTTTTGTATAATTTTTTTTTTCACTGATAAAGTTATTAAGTCAATACTTCTATGTGCTCCACCTAAAGGTTCAGGAATAATTTCATCAATAATTTTTTGTGCTAACATATCTTTTGCTGTGAGCTTTAAAGCTTCAGCAGCTTGTTCTTTATATTCCCAGCCTTTCCAAAGAATAGAAGAACAAGATTCAGGTGAAATAACAGAATACCAAGTGTTTTCTAACATTAATATTTTATCTCCAACACCAATGCCTAAAGCTCCACCAGAAGCACCTTCACCAATAATAATAACTAAAATTGGTACACTTAAAGTAAACATGGTTTGTATATTTTTAGCTATTGCTTCTGCCTGTCCTCTTTCTTCTGCTTCTAAACCTGGAAATGCTCCTGGGGTATCAATAAAGGTAATAATAGGTTTATTAAATTTTTCTGCTATTTTCATTAGTCTTAAGGCTTTTCTGTAACCTTCAGGATTAGGCATGCCAAAATTTCTTTTTTTTCGTTCTTGTACATTTCTACCTTTCTGATGACCAATAAACATCATAGTTTTTTGGTTTATTGTGCCAAATCCTCCAACTATAGCTTTATCATCACCATATAGACGATCTCCATACATGGCAATAAAGTCTTCTGTAATATTTTCAATATAATTTAGTGTATAGGGCCTTTGAGGGTGACGGGCTAATTGTACACGTTGCCAACGTGTAAGATTATTAAAAGTTTCTTTTTTGAGGTTATCTATTTCAAGTGCTAATTTTTTAATTAGAGTAGTATTTTGAGTATTTTGCTTTAGGTCTGCTAGTTTTTTCTCTAAAGCAATAATAGGTTTTTCAAAATCTAAAGCAGTAGTGCGCATGGTTTATCTATTTTTTATTTAGATTATTTACTATGAATTTATATCTCGAAATAAAAATATTTTTCGAGAAAATTCAGTAATTTTTTCAATTAGGTTAACATCTATATTATTTGTGTACATGAATTTAGTCATGGCTATTTTATTTCTTTTAATTTTTGGTAAGTTATATTTTATAATATCGTGTGCTTTTTCAATATTTTTTTTAAACCTGTAGTACTTGAATAAAAGATAACATTATGCGTAATATACTTAAAAAGCGATGAACCTTCAAGTTTTTCAAACATTTTAAATTCTGCTGCCTTTTCCATAGCTTGTCTAAATTTTCCTGTAGTATTAGCTCTAGATTAGCAAATAAATCATAAATTTTTTTGATATTTGTCTAAAATTAAGACAATGTATTTCATTATATGAAAGAGAAATAGTTTATCAGAAGTAGATTGATCTTCTAAAAAGATATACAAAGTATTGCGTTTATATCTAAATTGAAACTGAATAGCAAATCATTTATATAACAGTTTTAGGCTGGAATTTGTGCTTTAGTTTATAAAAATGATCTAAAAATTTTTCATCTTTATTGTCTTTAAGTATTTTTTCTATGTTTTGTATTGCATAAATTACAGTGCTATGATCTCTTCCACCAAAAAAATTACCAATCTGCTTTAAAGAATAAGATGTAAATTCTTTACACAAATACATAGCTACTTGTCGTGCTATAACCATATTTTTTTTTCTACTCTTGGCTTTAAGTTCTTCAAAAGTAATATGAAAATGTTCTGCAGTTAATTTTTGAATAAAGTCAATTTTAATATCCTGATCTTCTATTTGTGCAACAAGTGTTAAGAGTACTTTTTTAGTAAGATCCAAATTAATAGAATTTTTTTTAAAAGCTGCATGAGCTATAATAGATGTTACTACTCCTTCTAATTCTCTTATACTGCTATGTACACTTGCAGCAATATATTCTATAACAGCTTCAGGGATTTGTATTTTTTCCTGCTTAATTTTTACATTAATAATTGCTATACGTGTTTCAAAATCAGGATTTTGTAAATCTGCTGTAAGCCCCCACTTAAATCTTGATAATAAGCGATGTTGCAATCCAGGTAAATTTCTTGGTGCACAATCACTTGTCATCACAATTTGTCTTTGATTTTGATGTAGGTGATTAAAAATATGAAAAAAAATTTCTTGTGTCTTTTCCTTAGCATTAAAAAACTGGATGTCATCAATAATAAGTACATCTATTTGTAAATAAAAATTCAGAAAATTTTGTATATCATTATTTTTTATTGCTGTAATAAATTGGTTAGTAAAACGCTCTGAAGAAACATATAGGACAAATTTATGTGAAAAATGATGTGTTACTTCATTGCCAATAGCTTGGGCTATATGGGTTTTTCCTAATCCTACAGCACCATAAATTACTAAGGGGTTAAAGGCTGTTTTTCCTGGATTTTTAGCCACAGTTTTGGCTGCAGAAACCGCAAGTTGATTGCAATCAGCTTCTATAAGATTAGAGAAGGTATATTGGCTATTAAGATTAGCTTGCTTATATTTTTCTGCTATATTTTGAAGGGAAAAAGATGGAGTTTGATCTTTTGTTGATAAAAGAGGTTTTTTTTGTTCTTTATCCTGATCATTATTTTGCACTAAAACAGCATAAGATAACTTTCCTTGATTTCCTAATACTTTTTTGAGTACAACAGTTAACAGATCTACATAGTGTTTCTCTATCCATTCGTAAAAAAATTTGCTAGGAACTTGAACTGTCAAGTTATTTCCTTCTAAACTTTTAGGTAAGATAGGTAAAAACCAGGTCTGAAACTGTTGTTCACTTACTTTATTTTTAATATGACCTAAACAGTTTTGCCAAACAATATGATGATCTTGCTCTTGCATATATATAATTTATAAATTTTTTGTGGATGATCTATCAAAAAAGTAGAATCTGAAGATAAAATTTTTGCATATAAAAATTTATTTACAAAATATTTTTACCAAATTTTTTATCGCTTGCCCTCCAGTTATCACAAATTATAGCAGTAGCCATAGCTGCATTTAAAGAATTTCCATATCCATATTTTCGAATACCTATTTTTTTGTCTATATATTTTTCATAATTTTTATGTATCCCTTTTGACTCATTGCCTATGAGTAGTAAAAATGATGGAGGAAATTGCAGAGAATTTATTTGCTCACCACTACTACATGCTCCCCAAATTGGTAAGGAGTTTTTAGAAAAAAAGCTGTGTAGATCTAGATAATATACATCTACCTGAGCAATAGATCCCATACTAGATTGTATAACTTTAGGGTTATAAAGATCTACTGTATTGGCAGAACAAATTATTTTTTTTATGCCATACCAACAAGCTGTCCTTAAAATAGTACCTAAATTGCCAGGATCTTGTATATGATCTAATACTAAAGTACATGAATCTTCTTTTAATACAATTTTTTTTTGAAGTGGCATATGCACAACAGCTATAGCAGTATAGTTTGTTGTAAGATAACCCATACGACTCAGCATACCTTGGTCTGTTAACCAAACATTTTGTATGCCAGCTTCCTGTATAATTTTTTCATGTTTAGCTAAAAAAGTAGGGTGTACAATAAGGCTTTCTATTTGCAAAGATGGATGGGAAAATAAAGCTAAAATACTTTTTTCTCCTTCTAATAGAAATTTTTTTTCTTTATAGCGATTTTTTTTTTGCCTAAGCTGAAGAATATATTTTAAGTAATGGTGAGGAATTTTTTTTATATCTTTTAGAAATTTTTCCATAGTTAAGCTAAACTATTGAGTACAACAACAATCTGTATACATTAACATATTATTTAAAGATGAATAACTTCTTTATAAGCTACTGCTACAGCTTCCATTACTGCTTCTGACATAGTAGGATGTGGATGTACAGATTTTATAATTTCTTGTCCTGTAGTTTCTAGTTTTCTAGCTACTACCACTTCTGTAATCATTTCTGTTACATTTTCTCCTATCATTTGTGCACCTAACCATTCCCCATATTGTGCATCAAAAACTACTTTAACAAAACCTTCTTTTTTACCAGAAGCATTTGCTTTTCCTGAAGCACTAAAAGGAAATTTTCCTACCAATATATTATAACCTAGTGCTTTAGCTTGATTGGCTGTATATCCTACAGAAGCAATTTCTGGTTGACTGTAAGTGCAAGCAGGAATATTATTATAATTTAATTTTTCTGGGTTAAGTCCAGCTATTTTTTCTACACAGATAATCCCTTCTGCAGATGCTACATGTGCTAATGCAGGTCCTGGTACAATATCTCCTATAGCATAAATATTGTCTATATTGGTTTGATAGAATTCATTTACCTTTATTCTATTATTATCTTTTGCTATGCTTAAATTATCTAAGCCTATGTTCTCAGTATTAGTAGTGATCCCTACAGCAGAAAGTACAACATCACTTTTTATTGTTATTTCATTTTCATTTTGTTTTATAGTGACTATACATTCATTATCTTTAATATTGGCTTGCATTACTTCTGTTTTTGTATAAATTTGCATGCCAGATTCTTTAAAAGATTTTTCTAGTTGTTGAGCAATTTCTTTATCTTCTGAAGGTACAAGTTGAGGCATATATTCTATCAAGGTTACTTGAGTACCTATAGTATTATAAAAATAGGCAAATTCTGTACCTATAGCACCAGAACCAACAATAATTATAGATGAAGGTTGTTTTTCTAATGACATGGCTTTTCTGTAGTCTATAATTTTATTATTGTCTACAGGAATATTAGGTAATACTCTACTTTTTCCTCCAGTAGCAAGAATAATATGCCCTGTTTGGTATTCTACTATTTTTTTTTGGCTATATACAGCTACTGTATGTTTATTTTTTATTTTTCCCTCACCATATAATACATCTATCTTATTCTTTTTCAATAAAAATTGAATTCCTTTACTCATATCTTGAGCTACATTTCTACTTCTTTGTATCATTTTGTTAAAATCTATACTAGAAGAATTTATATGGATACCATAATCTTGTGCATGTTGTATATAATCAAATACTTGAGCACTTTTAAGCAATGCTTTTGTAGGAATACATCCCCAGTTTAAGCATATACCTCCCAAAGATTCTTTTTCTACTATTGCTACTTTCATTCCTAATTGTGATGCCCTTATGGCAGCTACATATCCTCCTGGACCGCTTCCAATAACAATAATATCATATTTTTTTTCCATAGCTTATTTAGACAATATTAAAGTGTTTTATAATTTTTAAATAAAAATACAATTATTTTTGATGTTGTTAACATTTTTTATTTGATGAAGTATGTTATATGACATATAATTTTGTATACAAAAATTTTTTTTACACAAAATGATCTAAGGGGCCTGCTCCTTTTCCTATTGTATATCTACTTCCAGATAAAAGTGCTTCATAAATATAGTTTTTAGCTAATTGACAGCTTTCTTCTACCTTTTTTCCATAAGCCAAAAATGTAGCTATTGCTGCTGAAAGTGTACAACCTGTACCATGTGTATTTTTTGTAGTGATAAAAGGTTTTTCATACCATAATTTTTTTTTTTTGTATACGCATAAGTCAACTGCCATAGGTACATTTTTTATGTGTCCACCCTTTAAATAAATACCTACATGGGGAAACATATTACACAAAATATTAGCTACGCTTATCATATCTTTTTTGCTATCTATTGATCTATGGGTAAGCATTTTTGCCTCAGGTATATTTGGTGTAATAATAGTAGCTAAAGGCAATATTTTATGCAGTAAATTTTTTACTGCTTCTGGATTTAATAAAGTATGTCCACTATTCGACACCATTACAGGATCAACTACTATAGGTATATTATATGCCTTGTTTTTTAAAAATAAGTATACTCTATCTATTACATCATTGTTAAATAACATGCCAACTTTTATTGCATCTGGTTTAATATCTTCATATACAGCTTGCAACTGATCTTCTATAGCTTGAGCAGGCAATGTATAGCAATGCTTTACACCCAAAGTATTTTGTACAGGAAGTGCTGTTAATACTGAAGTAGCATAAGCTTTTAGTGCAGAAATAGTTTTTATATCTGCTTGTATGCCTGCTCCTCCAGACCCATCAAACCCAGCAATAGTTAGTACAACAGTTTTTGTCATAAAAAAATAATATTAAAAATATTGAGTAGGCTAAATTGATGTAACCTAAAAATTATATATTCAAAAAATTAATTATGATAAAAAATCAATTTTTTTCAAAAATTAGTTAATATATATTTGCTTGAATACAAGCAAATTTTGTATCATTACAATGTGAAAAGATAAAAAATTAATATTCTGTTAAAGAATAATTATCCAACAATTTGATAAAATTATTTCCTATTTTAATATTTTTTACGTATGTGTATTAAATTTTTTATAAATCTACAAAATAATTTTGTTATTTATGTATTTCAATTTATAAGAATAAAAATTTTATTTTAGTTGTAATTTTTACCCCCTTATCCTGCTATTCTTATGGTGAAAAATAATGATTTGCAATCACTCAAAAATAATCTCTATAATAAAGGATATTTGCCTTATACTGTACCTGAAAATTTAGATTTAGTAGAGTCTATAAATCATCTGAAAAAAGAAAAAAATGCCATTATTCTTGCACATTACTATCAAATAGAGGCTATACAAGCTATTGCTGATATTATAGGTGATAGTCTACAGCTTGCTCAAAAAGTATCTCAAACAGATGCTGATATTATCCTTATGTCTGGTGTACGATTTATGGCTGAAACAGCTAAAATTTTGAATCCTACTAAAAAAGTAATTCTCCCTGATTTACATGCAGGTTGTTCCTTAGCTGATTCTTGTCCTCCAGAAAAATTTAAAGCTTTTTTAAAAAAACATCCTAATCATATTGTAGTTTCTTATATCAATTGCACAGCAGAAATTAAAGCGTTAAGTGATATTATTTGTACTTCATCTAATGCACTAAAAATTATTCAGTCGATACCAAAAAATAAGCCTATTATTTTTGCTCCAGACAAAAATTTAGGTAAATATCTTATTAAAACAACTGGTAGAGATATGCTTTTATGGAATGGCACTTGTATTGTACATGAAACCTTTTCTTTGGAAAAAATTCTACAATTGCAAAAAAAATACCCTCAAGCACAATTTATAGCTCACCCAGAATCTGAAGAACATATTTTGCAAATTGCTGACTTTATAGGATCAACAACAAAATTGATTAATCACGTGAAAAAGCATCCTGCAAAAATATTTATAGTAGCTACAGAAGTAGGTATTCTATACCAGATGAAAAAAGAAGCACCTCAAAAAAAAATAATTCCTGCACCTATTTTGAAAGATATAGGATTTGGCTGCCATTGTAGCATATGTCATTATATGAAAATGAATACCATGGAAAAGCTCTATATTTGCCTTAAACATGAATTACCTGAAATTACCTTAGACCAAAAGATTCAAGAAAAAGCTTTAGTACCTCTCAATAAAATGCTGCAAAAAATAGAATAAGTTTATAAAAAATATTTTTCATTGGAAATCCTAAAATAGCAGCTTAGAGAATCAATCTACTTCTATATTCTATAAACTATTTCTCTTTGATATAATGAAATACATTGTCTTAATTTTAGACAAACATCAAAAAAATTTATGATTTATTTCCTATATTTAGAAGCTAATACTACAGGAAAATTTAGACAAGCTATGGAAAAGGCAGCAGAATTTAAAATTTTTGAAAAACTTGAAGGTTCAGCGCTTTTTGAGTATATTATGGATAATTTTATCTTTTATTCAAGTACTACAGGTTTAAAAAAATATTGAAAAAGCACATGATATTATAAAATATAACTTACCAAAAATTATATGCAATACGCAGAAGAAAAAATTCAAGAGGGTAGAAAAAAGGGTATACCAATTGGTGAAAAAAAAGGAAAAAAAATAAAATAGACATGACTAAATCGATGTATACAAATAGTATAGATGTTAAACTAATTGAAAAAATTACTGAATTTTCTCGAAAAATATTTTTATTTCGAGATATAGAACAACAATTGAATTTAAAAAAATATATGTAGATACAACATACATTAGTTTCAGTTCTACTTTAGATTGAAGTTATATGGTATATACTATAAAAAAATTTTTACCTACACTTGAAAAAAAATCATTTGCTCCATTTTATTGTTTATATGGTGATGAGGAGTATTATTTGGAGTATATCACTCAATATATAATTAACCATACACTTTCATCAGCACAAAAAACACTAAATCTAACTATTTTTTATGGCAAAGAGTGCACTTTGAGCCAAGTATTTACTCAAATAAGGAGGTTGCCTATCATGGCTCCAAAGCAGGTGGTAGTAGTAAAAAATGCTCAAGAACTAAAATATTTGCAAAAAGAAATAGGTTATAAAACTTTAGAAAATTATTTAGATAATATTCTCTTTACTACTATTTTTATTTTAGTATATGCTCAACCTGCTTTAGATAAAAGAAAAAAAATCTATCATCTGATAATTAAAAATGCTATTGTAGTAGAAAGTAAAAAGTTATGGGACTATCAAGTACAAGATTTTATTATTTCTTATGTCCAAGGAAAGGAATATATTATAGATAAATTGTCGATAATGTTATTGTATAGCCATTTAGGTAATAATTTACATGCTATTGTACAGGCATTGGAAAAATTATTTTTACATCTTCCTATACAGAGCACTATTACTACTTGTCATGTGGAGAAATATGTGGGTATAAGCAGAATATATACTGTTTTTGAGCTACAAAAGTATTTGATTTATAGAAAAAAAGATATGGTATATAGTATATTAAATCAATATATGGGTAAGGACCCTAAAAGTCAAGTGATAACTACTATTGCTTATTTTTTTCAATTTTTTTGTAAAACTTTTTTGCTATATCAGCATTCAGAAAAATCTCCTACTCAGCTAGCCAAAATATTGCGGGTACATCCATATTTTTTAGATGATTATATTTTAGGAGCAAAACATTATAGTATAGATAAAATTATAAATAATATTCATCATTTACATGAAGCAGATCTACAGATCAAAAATATTGGTTTTCCTATTATACCAGAACACCAAATATTGCGAACTTTATTTTTTAAAATTATGTCGGAATGACAATATATATTTGGATATATAGAATTATTATTTTTCTTTATAGGATAATATTAAATTTGATAGCCCCTTTCCACTTTAAGGCTAGACAAATGATTTTAGGTAGAAAAAATATTTTTGACAAGCTTGCTAAAGATTTTCCTAGAAAGGAAATGGTTATTTGGTTTCATTGTGCTTCTTTAGGAGAATACCTTCAGGCTGTTCCTTTGATGTCTATTTTAAAAAAAAAAAAATCGGCTTGTTTATTAATTACTTTTTTTTCTCCTTCAGGATATATGGGTGTTCAGAAAGACAATATACCTGATTTTGTATATTATCTTCCTTTTGATTCACCTCAGCATGCAAAACAGTTTTTAAGACTTGTGCAGCCGCAATATATTTTTTTTGTTAAGTATGATTTATGGTATTTTTATTTATATGAGGCACATAGGTCTTCTGCTGATGTTTTTTTGATTAATGGTTTTTTTCATGTTCAACATATTTTTTTTAAATGGTATGGTGTATTTTTTATAAAAATGTTACATTTTTTTACACATATTTTTGTGCAAGAGGAGGGAAGCAAACATTTGTTATCTTCCATAGGCATTCATAAGGTATCTGTAGTAGGCAATACAAAGTATGATTATGTTTATGAATGTGCTCAAACACTAAAAAAAATTCCTTATATTAAACAATTTAAGGCTGGACATAAATTGGTAATAATAGGTAGCAGTTGGCCTGAAGATATTACACTTTTGTTACCATTAATAATGGAAAAAAATAATCTCAAATGGATTATAGTTCCTCATGTTGTGGGAGAGAGACAGATTATATCATTACAAAAAATGTTAAAAAAACCGGCTGTGCGTTATTCTATTTTGCATAATATTGATAATTATATGCAATATGATATTTTAATTTTGGATTGTATTGGTCTTCTTTTTGCTATATATAGTTATGCTGATTTTGTTTATGTAGGTGGTGGTATGAAACAAGGTTTGCATAATATTTTAGAGCCTGCTATTTTTAATATACCTTTATTTTTTGGTTACAAAGCATATTATTCTTGCCCAGAAGCGCATGAATTTATTGATTTAGGTGTAGCTTTTCCTATACATAGTGCGCAAGAGATGTCATTAATTATTCAAAATAAATTATATTTATATAGAAATATAAAAAATTCTTTTTTAAAAAGAATAGGGGGGAGTCAGAAGATCATACAGAAAATTTTTTGAAAAAACTATCATTGAAGAAACAAACAATTTAATATTATGCTTACAGATTTTTTTAACAAATGTATTCAATATCTATATAAATATATTACAGATAGCACTCTGTTATCACTCCTTTGTAAAGGAGGGTGGACTATGATACCTTTAAGCTTGCTCTCATTTTTATGTGTATATATTATATTTAATCGTTTATTTTTATTTTCTAAGATAATTGCACATTCAGAAAAATATTACATTAATGTAGTAAAAAGTCTACAAAATTCCCATCATTTTAATGCTAAAAATGCTTTTTTTTATAAAAAAAAATACCTTTAT
>CAWUJG010000011.1:0-31033 GCA_963922775.1 uncultured Cytophagales bacterium | reverse complement strand
ACAAATACATCATAGAAGTAGAAAGAGCCTATAAAGTAAATTTTTTTCACAAATCATGCTTTAACACCTCCCGTGCCATAGTAGATAGCATAAGCACTTCTGTAGACTATGTTAAGATAACAAAAGTCATTCATATTGTGCTACTGTTTGATTTACCCCCAGAGAATATTTTTGAATCTACAATCTATCATGGAAAAACAGAGTTTCGTTTTCTAAAAAAAGAATCTCACTCTGACAAAAGACTAAGTAAAGACACAAAACAATACAATTTTCCCAATATCTATCCAGAATATTTTGTAATATGCGTTCCAAATTACCAAGACAAGGTAGAAGATGATTTAGATGAATGGCTCTATGTGTTAAAACATGGTAAAGTTCCCCAAAATTTTCAAGGCTCTTATATGTCCCAAATTCGAGAAAGAATAAACTATCTGAATATGGACGAAGATGTAAGAAATGGTTATATCCGCTATAAACTAGATATGGTAGACTTGCGTGAAAGTCATAAAACAAGTTATGAAGCTGGTAACTTAAAAGGCAAAAAAGAAGGAAAAAAAGAGGGCCTAAAAGAAGGAATAGACAAAGGAAAAAAAGAAGGTAAAGAAGAAGAAAAAATAAGCATAGCAAAAAATTTGCTATCATTGGGAATGCAAAAGATAGAAATATCGCAAGCAACAGGTTTAAGTATAGCAGAAATTGAAAATATAAAGCACAAACACAATATAATATGCTAACACATTCAGAATCAAAAATTCAAGAGGGAATATCTATAGGAGAACAAAGAGGTCAGAAAAAAGGTAGACAAGAGGGTAGACAAGAGGGTAGACAAGAGGGTAGACAAGCAGAAAAGCTAGAAATAGCTCAAGCATTACGTATAAAAGGTATAGACATAAAAATTATAAAAAGTGTTACAGGTTTATCTGAGAAAGATATTATAGTATCTAGTTAAGAGCACTTTATTTTATAATTTATATTTTTCCAGAAATAATTACGCTAAAAAATCAACATCTACATTAAAGGGATATTTCATAAGAACATGTAATGCTTTTTGGGCAGTTAGTTTTTCGAATATCATTCGATATACCATTTCTGTAATAGGTGCTCGGATAGGCTTAGGCTGAATATACTCTTTTATCATTTTTACTGTATTTATACCTTCTACTGTCTCTTGTATATTATGAAGTATTGTTTTCATATCTTTTCCTTGGGCTAATTGATACCCAAAAGTAAAGTTTCTGCTTGAATGATTAGCACATGTAGCAGCTAAATCTCCTATTCCTGCTAAACCTATAAAGGGTGCTACGCTTGCTCCTAATATTTTTCCTATATAAATCATTTCTATCATACCTCTACTGAGCAATAATGCTTTTGTGTTGTCTCCATATTGCATGCCACTTAAACATCCAGCAGCTATAGCAATAATATTTTTTAAAGCACCACAAAGTTCTACACCAATAATATCTTTACTACTATATACTTGAAAAATATTGTTTTTGAGTAAAAGTTGTACTATTTTTATTACCTCTTCAAATTGGCTTGCTACTACAGTGGCAGCAGGTTGTTTTTTAGCTAGTTCACTAACAAGGTTAGGGCCAGAAATGCAACCTACTTTTACTATTACACTTTCTTCAACAATTATTTGACTCATGGTTTTTATGGTATATCTTCCCCTAAAATCTTGTGTGCTGATGAATCCTTTTATACCATGTATAATTATGTGATAGGGAGATAAAAATGGTGATAGTTTTTGTATTAAATTTTTAAATCCTGTAGCTGATATAATGATGAATATTACTTCACATTGTTGTGCTACTTCTTTTAGGCTATGGGTAGGTAGTATATTATTGGCTAATTTTTGTTTTGCTGCTATTCTTTTTTTTATCATATTTTCTACTGCTTCTTTTTTACGGGCATAAAGAATTACTTTATTTTTTTGAGCAAGCAAATTAGCTATGGCTGTACCAAATCTCCCTGCTCCAATAACGCCTATGCTTTGCTTAGGATAAATATTTTTCCAATTCATAACCCATCAATCTATTATGATAATAATATAATGTACTTAAACTTTGTGTAGTAATATTGCCTTGTTTATTTTTTATAAGCGGTCTTTTAGCATGATACATGCCTACATGTTTTAAGCCATGGTTAATAATATTTGTGATGTTATTTTTTGCTATAATAGGACTTATCTGTATAGCTTTAGCCTGATATAATGCCATAATTTTTTGGTAGATTAGCTCTACTTTAGCATAAAAAATTTTGTATTGGATAATACAGTCTTCATTAGCAAGGCTAAATAGATACTTAAAGTCAATTGATTGATGTTTTTGCTTTATTATTTGAAAAGCAGTAAATGCTACCAAATGACTGGTAAATACACAGTTAATTTTGTAATATTCTTTGATGATAGCTTTGCTAATAATGCGTGTATATTGGTCTTCTCTTTGTTTATCTGTAGCTATCTGGCCTTGTGAAATAAAATATTCATATGTATTAATATATCTCTTATCTTGTGTATAACTATTGCCTTTATCATCTACATAGTTACCAAAAAGATCCATAGGATTACCTATGGAAATAGTCATTTCAGAGTCTTGAGTAAAAAATTTGCTTAAGAATTTAAGTATTTTGTATGACTTTGGATATTTATCTTGCTCTTGAAATTTTTTTTCTATTCCCTCTAACAATAAATGTTGTTTAATAAGTATAGGAGCTTCTAGCACAAAATGATAGTTGAAAACTACTGGAACAATAAAAATTTTAGGTGCATCTTTTCCATATTTTTGGTAATTGCTTCTTTGTGCTTCTATAGTAGTGCTTAAAAGTCCTAATTTTAATGATTTTTCAATCATACCAGATCTTGATCTTGTACCTCCAGGATAAAAAAGGCTATGGCATTGTTTTTGTAAGGTAAGGTTGGCATATGCTTTTAATGCCGTAAGATAGCAAAGATTTTTTTTTCTTCGATCTATTTTATAAACGCCTAAGCTATTCATAAAATAAGCAAAAATTTTGATGTTAAACAAATTTAATCCTGCTCCATATATAAATGGGGGTAATCCTAAATTTTTAATTACCCAACCTATAAGGGCAGAATCTAAATGACTAAAATGTGTAGGCACCATAACAATGGTGCCTATTGGTGCTAATTTTTTTAGCTTTTTTATTTCACCTATAATTTTAATTTTATCTTTTAGTTGATACTTTTTACTGAAAAAATAGCGTAATCCTCCTAACTGGGAAGCATTGAGCAAGCGTGAAAAGCCGTATTCTACTATTTTTTCTGCTATACGATAGTATGAAGGTTTAAAATTACCTGCTATTTCATATACATAATGGGTAATAATTTTTTTAAGTATATCATAATATTCATTATTGCTATTACTATTATCTATAGTAGCAAAATTACTTTCCACTTGTTTCCAGAATAGAATTTTATTTTTTGTATCTACTTTCCACAGCTTTTTTTGTAGTCTAATTTTTTCTCTATATATTGTCTGTTCTATTTTTTTTTGTAATGCTTGTGAAGTATTACATTCTTCAAGAATATTTTTTATAGCTAAATTAATTACTTCGTGTAAAAATTTTTTTTTATGCTGACTAATTTTTACCAATGGCCACTCTTGATGTGCTTGATTTTTAGGGTTTATTTTAAGTGCTTGGCTAATAAAAGACATATTTATTAATCATCTTTTTTGTTAAAACAATATTTTGTTATACAGGTTTTTTTTTTTCAGTAGTGAGGTAAAAAATTTTATTTCAGTATTAGAATAAAAAATTTTATAGGGTAGATAGATAAAATGTGCTTTAGAAAGCACTAATAAGAAATAATCTTTACCTACAAATCCTTTCTGTACTTGTGACCATGTTATGGGCATACCTTTTTTTGTATTAATCTTCATTAATATTTTTTGGCTAGTAATTTCATAGATAAAATTTTCAAAAATTATTTTGTTTTGGTCAATTTGGGTTACACCAAAAAATTGTATCAACCAAAATAACCAATATAAAATGTATCCTATAATGGCAATAATCCAAAACCAGTGACTTTTCCAAATAATGCTACCTAGACCCATGGCAAGAGGAATAGTACATACCCACCATTGTTCCATTAGTATATTTTTTAATGCTAAAAAGATATATTTTTTGATGTTTATTCGGTATTTTTTGGTTTTTATAAGCATAAATTAAAGCAATAATAAGGTTAATATGATTTACAAATGTACAGATTTTTGAATTTTAACGATCAAATAATAATCTTTTTCCTAATATGCTATCATTAAACTTTCCTTTATGATAGGCCAGGTGACCAGAAACTATAGTATGTGTTATGCTAGATTTAAATGTTTGGTTTGCTAGGGGAGACCATTGACATTTGGCTTGAATGTTATTTTTTTGTACACGCCATGGTTTGTTTAAATTACAAATGACTATATCAGCAAAATAACCTTCTCTAAGGTATCCTCTTTTTTTTATCTGGAAAATTTTTGCTGGATTATGACACATTTTTTCTACAATTTTTTCTAATGTAATTTTTTTTTGATGATAAGCTTCTAACATGACTACTAAACTATGTTCTACCATAGGACCTCCAGAAGGAGATAGATTATATGATTGGCTCTTTTCTGCTAATGTATGTGGTGCATGGTCTGTAGCAATAATATCTATACGATTATCATGTAATGCTTGCCATAAAGCATCTTGGTCTTTTTTTGTTTTTATTGCAGGGTTCCATTTAATATGTGTTCCTTTTTTTGCATAGTCTTTATCATGAAACCATAAATGATGTATACAAACTTCAGCAGTAATATTCTTGTTTTTCAGTGGAATATTTTGGAGTAATTTAAGCTCTTTGGCAGTAGAAACATGTAATAGATGAAATTTTGTTTGGTATTTTTTAGCTAAATCAGTAGTATATTTTGCCGATATATAACAGGCTTCTGCACTGCGTATTATAGGATGATATTGTATAGGAATATTTTCTCCATATATGTCCATATATTTTTGTAAATTTTTTTTTATGGTGTATTCATCTTCACAGTGTGCAGCAATAATGGTGGGAGATTGTTCAAATAGTTTTTCTAATATTTTTGTATTATTTACAAGCATGTTTCCTGTAGAAGAGCCTAAAAATATTTTTATACCACATACTTTTTGTCTATTGGTTTTTAAAACATCATCAAAATTATTATTTGATACACCCATATAAAATGAATAGTTGCTTAAAGACGAACGTGCTGCTATAGCATATTTTTCCTCTAATAATATTTGTGTTAATGTTTGAGGAATGGTGTTAGGCATATCCATAAAAGAGGTAATTCCTCCAGCTACTGCTGCTCTAGACTCTGCATAAATATTTCCTTTGTGGCATAGACCAGGTTCACGGAAATGTACTTGATCATCTATAATGCCTGGAAAAACATATTTTCCTGTAGCATCTATAGTTTTATGACAGTGTATTTTTGAAATATTTTTGTCTATTTTTTTAATATATGCTCCTTCAATGAGTATATCAACAATATTAACTTTATTTTCATTGATTATGGTTGCATTTTTGATAATAGTTTTTAACATTTATAGTTTGATATAGCTGTTTAGTATGTTAAAAATTGTTCCATTTGCATTTTTACAAGTGCTACATAGCTAGGATTGTCTGTAATTGATTTTATATCATTTTCTTTTAGATTAGGCAAACGTATTTTTTGTGGCAATACATTCATCCCTAAATAATGCAATATATCTGTAAAATGACTTAAGGCTAGTGTAGCGCCTTGTGCTCCTTTAGAAATACCTACTAGTGCTGCTTTTTTGTTTTGAAAGGTATCAGGAAAACTTAATCCATCTATAAATGTTTTTAATATGCCAGGGAAAGAACCATTATATTCAGGTATAATAAAAATAAATTGTTCTGCTTTTTTTATGGCATCACTATATATATTAAATGCTGTATTTTTTCCTCTATGCTCATAAAGAGCACTAAAAGCAAAGTCATGGGGAAGATGCTGTAGTGACAGATACTCTACAGTATATTTTTTTTGTTGGCATATATTGCCATAATACATGGCAACTTTTTCACTTAAAGATGCTTTTCTATTGGTGCTTATGATGATAGTGACATTTTTTTTATGCATAAAATTAAAATAATGAAGTAGTAAAAGGAATCAATTTTTTTAAACTTATTTCAATAGTTTGTCTATAATTCTAGTTTTTTTTTAGAAAATTTGTATTTTTTACAAAAAGCATATATGTAAAGCTTTGTTTTGCGCAAAATTTTTTATTTATCTTTAAATTTAAAATAAAAAAATGAATTCTATATATCAAAATAAAGATTTGCCTTCCTTTATGATCCAAAGTTTGCAAGAAGCATATTATAGGTATCCTATTGTGACTCATCCTTTATTGCTTAACATAGTGAACAATGCCTATGCTATGGATGAACTGCAATGGATAGTGCAGAATTTTTATTATGTTTTTAAAAAATATCCTAAAGCATTAGCAGGGCTTGCTACCCATTTAGATGATTTTTCATTTGTAGAAAAAATTATTGTAGCCTACAAAAAAAAAAGTAGATTAGTAAACTTTTATACTAAAAGTTTAAATGCATGGATAGAAAATTTTGATCTCAATAATAAACATCACGAGCCTAGTACAGGAACATTGGCTTATGTAAGGCATATTATGGATAGTTGCTTAAATTATACTTATTATGAAGGTATTGGTATGTTAATAGCCCATGGGTTTATTTTTGATCAAATTATACCTCTTGTTAGTACTTTTTTGCCTAAGCAGCGCAAGATATTTTCTTTTTTAGATTTTGTGTTATTACAAAATATTGAAAATTTGGTAAAAAAAATGCATAAATCTGAAAAAAAATTATCTCAAGGAATACATTTAGGCATGTATTATCTTTCTGTTTTTTTAGATGATTTGATGCAACCAGAAGCATATATAGAAGATACTACTCATCTAGCAAAAAAAAATTTATTCAATATTGCTGTTACACAGCTAAAAAATTCACAAAAATACTATCCTTTGGCAGAAGGTAAAGATGCTGTTGATAGGCTTTCTATTTTAAATAGTTTATATAATGAACAATCTATTCACATACTTAAAAAATATATTAATGCTCAAACCCAATCTATTTTAGAGATAGGTTGTGGTACAGGTGTACTTTCTTATCAACTTGCCTGTACGCTACCTAATACTATTCATATATTGGCTACAGATTTTAGTGAAGCACAGATTGCTATATGCAAAAAAAATTATGCCAATATTTCTAACCTTAAATTTGGCCTTTATGATTGTAATGCAGATAAGGCACTACCTAACAAATTTGATGTTATCTTTGTTCGATTTCTTCTTATTTTTCAAAAAGATATAGCAAAAATTATTCAGAATATGTTATCCATGCTTAAAGAGGGTGGATATCTGTTGATAGAAGAGTTTAATCCAATATCTACAGGATGTTATGCTTATGGACAACAGCATATAGTTAAGAGGTGGAATATTTTTTGGAAGTTGGCTTTAATGAAAACAGGTAGAGCGAAAGATTTAGAAAGAAATATTTTTGAGATTTTATCTCAGAATAATGTACAAAAAATAGAAAAAAAAATTAGTCATGGCGTTTTAACTACTAAAAAAGAGAAATCATTATTTTATCTTTGTATGGAAGAAGCAAAGCCATATATGCTATCTTTAGGTATTACTTCAGATGCTATTGATGATATGTGTAATGACCTAAAGAAAATTTGTGATAATAATTATCCAGTAAATTTTGCTAGAAATTTTCAAATTATAGCACAAAAATAAAACTGTATCTATGTTTTCAGAAAAAAATGTTTTTTCTTTAGCCAAGGTTATAGACCATATTATGGTATCATCTCCTTATCAACACAAGTATAAAGATGCTCAAGCAGCTATAGCATTAAAGCAGATTTTTTCACCAAAAATACAAAAAGAGGTAAAAAGAATTTTTGTACATCACCATAAATTGTTTGTCTATTTAGATACAAGTGCTTTAAAGCATGAATTACAATGTCAAAAAGAGGTTATTTTACAAAATATTAAGAAAAATACACCTTATTTATATTTTTTAGAAAAAATTATTTTTATTTAATTTTTTTAAAATTTTGTAGTGTCAAAATTTATTTATACATATAAAAATTTATTGATTCAGTACCCTATACTATCGTTGATTGCTGATGTTGCTTGTGATATAAAAATAGAAACTTATATAGTAGGAGGTTTAGTAAGAGATATGATTTTAGGGAAAAAATCTCAAGATATTGATATTGTTTGCATTGGAAGTAGTATAGTATTGGCTAAGGCTGTAGAAGACAGACTAGGTTTAAAAGGTGCAGTAAAAATTTATAAAAATTTTGGTACAGCTATGTTATCTTATCAAAAATGGAAGATAGAATTTGTAGGTGCACGTAAAGAATCCTATCAAAGAAATTCTAGAAAACCAATGGTAGAAGATGGTACTTTAAATGATGATCAAAAAAGAAGAGATTTTACAATTAATGCTATAAGTATAGGCTTATATGGTCAGCATCAAGCCCAATTGATAGATCCTTTTTTAGGGAAAGTACATTTACAGCAAAAAAATATTCAAACTACTGTGCATCCTACCCAAGTTTTTTCTGATGATCCTTTACGCATGTTGCGTGCTATACGTTTTGCTTCACAGCTACAGTTTACCATTCATCCTGATACTTTATCTGGTATAAAAGAAAATGTTACTCGTATCGATATTATTTCTCAAGAAAGAATTACTGAAGAGCTAAATAAAATTATTTTATCTCCTATACCTTCAGTAGGATTTTTACTTTTAGAACAAACAGGGCTTTTACCTTACATACTTCCTGATTTGTCTGCATTAAAAGGTACAGTAACTATTAATGGTAAAAGTCATAAAGATAATTTTTATCATACTTTGAAGGTATTAGATAATATAGCAAAAAAATCAGATGATTTATGGTTAAGATGGGTGGCTATATTTCATGATATTGCTAAACCTCAGACAAAAAAATTTGATCCTATACAAGGATTTACTTTTCATAATCATGAGTATTTAGGAGCAAAGATGATTCCTAAAATTTTTAAAAATCTGAAATTACCTTTAAACGAAAAAATGCTTTATGTACAAAAATTAGTAAAATTACATTTACGGCCTATTGCTTTAGTAAAAGATAAGGTAACAGATACAGCTATCCGTAGGTTGATTTATGAAGCAGGAGATGATTTAGAAGATTTAATGCTGTTATGTAGAGCAGATATTACATCTAAAAATCAAGAAAAAATAGCTCAATACCTCCATAATTTTGATCTGGTTGAAAAAAAAATCAAAATAGTAGAAGAAAAAGATCATATTCGCAATTTACAACCTATAATTACAGGTAAAGATATTATGCAAGCCTTTAATTTGAAACCTTCAAAGGAGGTAGGAATGATAAAAGAAGCTATAAAAGAAGCTATTTTAGAGGGTATCATACAAAATACATATGAAGAAGCCTATGCTTATATGATTGATATTGGTAAAAATAAATTTAACCTATATACATGCCAAATTAATTAACTAATAATTTATCCAATTATGTTCAAAAAAGTTGTATTATTTTTTAGTTTGTTTTCTTTGAAAGAAACATTTTCATCTTTTTTAATTTTGTTTGCTGTTTTAGATATTTTAGGTAGCATAGTTATTGTAATTAACCTGAGAAAAAAAATAGGGCATATTCATGCTGGAAAGGCAGCTATTGCTGTAGGTTGTATTATGATTTTTTTTCTTTTTTTTGGAAAATATATCTTAGATCTTTTTAGTGTAGATATTAGTTCTTTTTCTGTGACTGGGGGTATTATAATTTTGTTTCTAGGCTTAGAAATGGTGTTAGACATAGATATTTTTAAAATGAATAGAACTATTGAAGAAAATTCATCTTCTATTATTCCTTTGGCTTTTCCTATTATGGCTGGTGCAGGTACACTGACCACTATTCTTACATTAAAAGCAGCTTATCATGATGTTAATATTGTATGTGGTGTGTTGATGAATCTTATTTTAGTATATAGTATTATAGCTTATTCAGAAAAAATAGAGCAATTTTTAGGAAAAGCAGGTATAAGTATCGTACGTAAAATTATGGGCATTATCTTACTATCTATAGCTATAAAATTATTTAAAATTCATTTTTTTCAATATGCTTCATGATTTATATTTATACTGATGGTGCTTCAAAAGGTAATCCTGGAAAAGGAGGCTATGGCATTGTTTTCCTTTATAGACATTGGCGTAAAGAAATAAGTGCTGGTTATAGAAGTACAACAAATAATAGGATGGAGCTATTAGCTTCAATAGTAGGTCTTGAAACAATAAAATATAAAAATATTCCAATAACCCTCTATACTGATTCTAGATATATTGTAGATGCTATTGAAAAAAAATGGTTATTAAAGTGGATAGCATCTAATTTTAAAGGAAAAAAAAATGTTGATTTATGGAAAAGGTTTTGGCTAATATATCAAAAACACCAAGTAAATGTACGTTGGATTAAAGGACATGCTGGAAATAAAGAAAATGAGCGTTGTGATTTTTTAGCTAAAGAAAGTATAAAAAAAAAATTACTAATAGATCATTATTATGAATTATGTACTAAATTTAATAAGTAAATAAAATACAAAAATATATTACTTGAATGTTTTATCTAAAAAAAAAATTTTTTTTAAAAAAATGCCATAAAAAATTATTAAACTGAGGAGAAATTTTTAAAATAAAGATTAAATATGCATATATTATCAATAAAAAAGTATTATTCAATAATAAATTGAGCCAATAATAAGTAAAATTTGGAATTATAAAATGATGTATAAAAACTAATAAACAACCTACAAAAAAAAGTTTTAATGTAGCATAGCTAAAGGGATGTATTTTATACTTGGCATAGATGAAAAAAAAATTTGTACTATTATATAACAATAGAGAAAGTACTGTTGCCATGGCAGCACCATGAATATAATATTGAGGAATCATAAAATAGTTTGTCATTATAGTAAAAAGTGCAAATATTATCATGCCTAATACATTAAATTTGTAGTAGGGTGACATATGGATAATTTCACTACTCATTCCAAACAATACATCAATCAGTTTGCCTAAAGCAAGCCAAAGAATAACAGTTTTACTAGGTAAATAAATATTTTTATTAGGAATAATATAAAAAATGTAATCTAAATTTATATAGATAAACAAAAATAAAATTAACCCTAACATAAACTGGTGTGTCGCCATGCTAATGTACAATATTTTGATTTTTTTATATTCTTTTTTTTCAAAATATTGTGCTAGTAATGAACTAGTCATTTTACGCATAGCTAATCTAGGTAATTCTATTAACATACTGATATAGACTAATGTAGCATATATTCCTAAGTAATGTAAACCAATCATAGCGCCAATCATAATAAAATCGGTTTTTTTTGCCAGGGTTGCACTGGCTTTGTATAATAGGTTATATAAGCTATATATAAAAATATTTTTTATCTTCTCATATTGTATGAATGAATAGATGTTAAAAGATATTTTTACTTTTTTATAGATAAATAGATAAATAGATAAAATTATAGCTTGTATACTAAAAATAATTACAGAGCTTAAAAATAATTGGTGCAAATTAATTACTCCGATAACATACAGATAAATAAAAATTAAATTTATACAGTAAATTAAGAAAAAACGGATAAAACTTGGAAGTGTAACATATAATAGTGTATAACACCAAGACTCCAATAAACTACAGATAATTAATGGAAAAATTAAAGTAATAATCAATTCAAAGTACTGGATAATAAGTGTAGCCTTTTTAAGGAAAAAAAATTTAAAAACATCTTGTAGATAGAACATACAGCATGAAAATAGTATGTAATAAAGTAAGGCTAAAATTAATGTAAAACCAAAAAATCGAGATTGTAGACTTAAATTTATGTTATATTTTGGAAAAAATTTTAAGATACTCTGTCCTAGTCCAAACTTTGCAAAAGGTAATAGAGAAAAAGTAGTACCATGAATAAGTTTGTATAGGCCTATTTCATTAGTAGTTAAAACAAAAGGTAAAAGCCAAATATTAATTATAAACCCTAAAAAATATCCTATATAAGCTAAAAAAGTAAGTAGATTACTTTGCTGAAATAGTTTTTTCATTGATTTTTTGTTACTGGAATAGAGAATAAAAATTTTAGCCTCAAATTCAAGATATTTAAATTAAATTATGTGATTTAAGTTGGGTATTAAAAAATAAAGTTTGATATTTTTCTACTTAACTCTTGTTATATTTTTCTACTTAACTCTTGTTTTTATTTATTTTTTTTTATAGGATTTAATAATCCATTAATTATTAAATAAAATTTTTTCTAATTTTCCCTGAGATTCTAGTTCATACAATTTATCACATCCACCAATGTGTTTATCATCAAAAAAAATTTGAGGTACAGTATGCATTCCAGCAGATCGTTTTATCATAATAGCTCTTTCTTTATCATTTGCTACATTTTTTTCTATAAAAGGCCATTTTTTCTTTTTAAATAACAATATTGCTTTTTCACAAAAAGGACATTGGATAGTAGTATATATAGTAATTATTTTCATATTTTTAATTAAAATAGCTTAATGGATTGAAATCCATTTTCAACTTCAATTTAACAAAATTAATTATGTATAGCATAATACAATATATTATTTCCATAGTATTTTTATAACTTTTTCAGTTATTTTTACCAACTGAATAATATTTAATATATATCATTATGAAGACTAATTATTGGATTAAAGCATTACGAATACCTACTTTATTATTATCTTTTACCAGCGTAGGCATGGGAAATATTTTAGCTATTTATGATGGTTATTTTAACTCTGATATTTTTTTTTTAAGCTTAATTACGGCTCTGCTATTACAAATTATATCTAATTTTGCTAATGATTATGGTGATGCTATAAAAAAAACAGATAAAATACGTATTGGCCCAGAAAGAATGGTACAAAAAGGGTATATTTCATTGTCCCAAATAAAATTTGCCATAAGAATGCTTGTTGTTTTAGCAGTTTTTTTTGGTTTAATATTGCTTTATGTAGTTTTTAGATATAGCCTAATGTATTTTATTTTTTTTTCTTGTTTAGGTGGTATCTCTCTAAGTGCAGCAATAGCTTATACAGTGGGAAAAAAACCTTATGGATATAGAGGGCTAGGAGATATAGCTGTATTTTTCTTTTTTGGCATTATAGGAGTTATGGGAAGTTTTTTTTTACAAACTAAAATGATCAATATAAAAAATATTTTACCATCCATTTGCTGTGGCTGTTTTACTACAGCTGTTTTAAATATTAATAATATTCGTGATTATGTATTTGATAAAAGATACAGTAAAATAACTATACCTGTATATTTAGGTATTCAAAAAGCAAAAATTTACCATGCATTATTACTCTTGGTGAGCTATTTTTGTAATTTACTATTTTTTATACTTCAGGGTATATTATTTTATCATTACATATATTTTTTATTTTTGCTTATATTATGTATTCTCAATGCTTATGAAGTACAAAAAAAAGAAGGGAGAGAATTAAATAGTGTTTTGAAACAGATGGTTATTTTATGTTTTTTATGGATGGTTACTTTTGCTATAACATTGTTTTATAACAAAGTATTATAATAATTTAACTAGTATTTTAACTTTGATAGTATATATTTTATGCGTAGATTTATTTTGAACATACTGTATAAATTTTTTGATATTGATAAAAATATAGATACTATAGCTCAATTGATACTTAAACAGATACAAAAAATAATTTTAAAAATATTTTTTGTACTCTTAATATGCTTTTTATTTTTTTGTTCGCTATTTTTTTTTAATCTTGCTTTTATATTCTATTGTAATGAATGGCTATCTATTTCTACTTACAAAAGTTGTATAATTATAGGTTCGGGTTATACTATATTAACTTTACTTTGCTGGGTAATAAAAAAAATTTTTTATGCATAAACAAAATCTTAAAGGTATCTTTTGGTTTATTTGTAGTTTACTTATTGGTTGTGGTAATGATATTCTTACTAAATATATTAGTTATACTATTGACCCCTGGGAGATTACTTTTTTTCGCTGTGCTTTAGGTACATTGTTTTTATTACCTATTATGTTGTATAAAGGTTTTTCATCATTTAAAACCCAACGTATTAGCTTGCATATTTTACGTGGATTACTATTATTTATTGCTATGGGATGTTGGAGTATAGGTATAAAGCATAGTCCTTTAACTATTGCGACTATTATGAGTTTTACAGTACCAATATTTTTGTTATTGTTTGCTCCTATTTTTTTAAAAGAAAAGGTTACTTGGCAAATGTGGTTAGCCACATTGTTTGGGTTTATAGGCATTATTGTAGCGGTACAAAAACCAGGAATATGGTCATTTAATTTATATTCTTTATGCTTTGTAATGGGAGCCATGCTATTTGCAGGTTTAGATATTATTAATAAAAAATTTGTTAATCAAGAACCTTTAATGTGTATGTTATTTTATTCTTCTCTAGCATCGTCTTTACTTACATTTTTTCCTGCGTTATGTGTATGGCAATGGCCTACAGCAAAATTTTTATTATTATTAATTTTGCTTGGTATTGGTGGTAATCTTATTCTTTATTGTTTATTAAAAGCTTTTTTTCTTGTTAAAGCTTCTTTTTTAGCTCCTTTTAGATATTTAGAATTTATTTTTTCAATTTTAGCAAGTTATTTTATTTTCTATGAAATTCCAGGACTTAATAGTTATATTAGTGCTATAATTATAATTCCAACAGCATTTTTTATTGTGTTACAGAAAAACAAGCAACAAAAATTATAGAAAAGTATTTGTAATAATATAAAAATTACACTGATGTCATTTTTGTAAAAAAACAAGTGATTTTTATTAAAATATGAATGTTTAATAATGTGTAGTAGATACTCTATCTATAATTTTTTTTATACAAATATTATTAATTTTAAGACATATCTTTTGTATAATCTCCTAAAATGTTCTGTATATTGTTAGTTTATTATCCATTTAATATAATCCTTTGACAAGGATAAAAATTTCTAATTTGCTACATAAAAATTATGAAAAAAATAGATAAACTACTTTTAAAAAGTTTTTTAAACCCTTTTCTAGGTACTTTTTTCGTTATTGTATTCCTTTTTTTTATGCAATTTTTTCTTGTATTTTTTGATGAATTTGCAGGAAAAGGACTGGGATTATTGGTATATAGTAAACTTTTTTTTTACTTTAGTCTAAACACTACACCTATTGCTTTTCCTTTAGCTATACTATTATCTTCATTAATTACTTTTGGTAATTTAGGTGAACATTTTGAATTAATTGCACTAAAAAATACAGGTATTGGTTTGTATCGAATTCTTTGTCCTTTATTTTTATTGGTACTTTTTTTAACTTTTTGTGCTTTTATTTCTAATAATTATGTTGTACCAAAATCTAATGTTAAAGCCTATCGTTTGCTTTATGACATCAGAAAAAAAAAACCTGCAGTAAATATAAAAGAAGGTGTATTTTATAAAGGTATACCTGGATACACTATAAAAATAAAAAATAAACAAAAGGATATTTTAAAAGATATTATTATTTATGGTTATGATAAAACTAATATTAATAATAATATAACTATAGCACAAAAAGGAAAAATTTATACACAAAATCAAGGTAATTACCTTATTATGGAATTATTTAATGGTAGCAATTATTTATTAAGTCAAGATGATGTGTATAATACATTGCAAAAGCAATGCTATACTAGTACTTTTAAAACTAATAAGATTATTTTTGATTTATCTTCTTTAGCCATGCAAGAAACTGAAGATCGATTTTTCAAAAATAATAGTAAGATGCAAACAATACATCAGCTTTCCAAAACTATAGTAGCTAAACAAAATATAATAGATAAGACTATTAAAAAAAATATGCAAAAATATTTTTGTATATCTTCTACAATTTCATCAAATGAAATGCTAAAAAATATTTCACATTCTCTTTATAATAGCATTGATTTTTCTATGCAAAAAGCAAATAAATTTTTGTTAGAAAAAAGTTTATCTTCACTTGAAAAAATAAAATCGAATTTTCATAAATATCAAAATGTATACCAAGCATTAAATGAAGAATTAATAACATTTGAAATAGAAAAACAACACAGATGGGCTATTTCTATTTGTTGTTTAATTATGTTTTTAATTGGTGCTCCCATAGGTATAATTATTAAAAAAGGAGGAATTGGTGCTCCTATAATTTTTGCTATTTTTTTTTATCTTCTATACTATGTATTAGACATTGTAGGAAAACAGTATGCTAAATCAGAGCTTATTTCACCTACCTTGGGGGTATGGCTTCCTCATATAATACTGCTTCCTATTGGTATATTTTTTTTACTTCAAGCAAGAAAAGATACTTACACTTTTCATTTTTCTTTTATAATAAACTGCTTTAGAAATATAAAAAATATTTTTTATATTTGTAAAATATTTTTTAAATAAATACCATGGCAGTACATAAACCAGAAAAAAATAATCCAGAAAGTAAAGATGCTATATATATATCCAAAAACTGTGGATCTTCTTCATCACAGATAACATATTTTACAAAAAAAATAAAATATTTATCTGAGCACATCAAAAAAAACAAAAAAGACCATGTAACAAAATTTTCTTTGATTAAAACAGTAAACCAAAGAAAAAAAATGTTAAAATATCTTAAAAAAAAGGATAAAAATGAATATCTTGATTTGATAAAAAAATTATCTATAAGAAGATAGAATCAAAGTTACATAAAAAAATAATATGGTTTGTATGTATATTTTTAATAGCATATCCTTCCAAAATCTCCTGCCATTTAAATATTAATAAGATAAAAATAATCACTTTTAAAAAATTATATGCATCGCTATACTATTCCTCAAAACAATATTCATTCTGATGATAACTATAATATAGTACTTGAAACAGGTAGGTTAGCTGTTCAAGCACATGGTTCAATATTACTCACTTTTGGAAAAACAATGATTTTAGCTACTGTAGTAGTAAATGAAGAACAGCAAGAAAATATGGGATTTCTTCCTTTATATGTAGATTATCAAGAAAAATTTGCAGCAGCAGGAAAAATACCAGGAGGCTTTTTTAAAAGAGAGGGTAAGCCTAATGAACAAGAAATTCTGATAGCACGTCTAGTAGATAGGGTAGTAAGGCCTTTATTTCCTAAAAATTTTTTTTGTGAAACACAAATTAATATTTCATTAATATCTTCAGAACAGCAGGTACTACCTGATACTTTTGTTGCTTTAGCTGCTTCAGCTGCTTTGTCTATTACTAGAGAACTACCTATATTAGCTCCTATTTCTGAAGTACGTGTAGCTAAAATTAATGATCAGTTATGTATTAATCCTTTAAAAAAAGATCTAAAAGAAGCTACATTAGATATGATAGTAGGTGCTACAGAAGATAATATTTTAATGGTAGAGGGAGAGATGAATGAAATAAGTGAAGAAGAAGTTATAACTGCAATTCAATATGCGCATCAGGCTATAAAAATACATTGTAAAGCACAAAAAGAATTCCAAAAACAGCTTGGTATTGAAAAAAATATTAATCTGTATGATAATAGTTTAGAAAATAAAAATACACCTATAGATCCTGAATGTTATAAAACGTTTTATAAAAAAATTTATGCTGTAGCTAGTGTAGGGATCAGCAACAAAAAAGAAAGAAAAAAAAAAATTCAACATATAAAAGATGAATTTCAAAAATTATTCACTTGTTCTAATGTAGAAGCTAATGCTTTATCAAATGCAGAAAAAATATTTGATGAAATGAAAAGAAAGGTTTTGCGAGACTTGATTTTAAAAGAAAATATAAGATTAGATGGAAGAAAACATGATGAAATTAGAAATATTGCTATTGAAATAGATACATTACCCTCTACGCATGGATCGGCATTGTTTACAAGAGGAGAAACACAATCTTTGACTACTGTTACTTTGGGTAATCATTATGATGAGCAAATTATAGATAGTGTTACTGAAAATTCACAAAATAAATTTATTTTACATTACAACTTCCCTGGATTTTCTACAGGAGAGGTAAAGCCTAACAGAGGTCCTAGTCGAAGAGAAATAGGTCATGGTAATTTGGCTGCTCGTGCATTAAAAAAAATAATTTCAAAAGAAAATCTTTATACCATACGTATAGTATCTGATATTTTATCTTCGAATGGTTCTTCTTCTATGGCTACTGTATGTGCAGGATCATTGGCATTAATGGATGCTGGTATAGCAGTTTCTTCTGCTGTAGCAGGAATAGCTATGGGTATGGTAATGGATGATGTAAATGAAAAAAATGTGATTTTATCTGATATTCTTGGTGATGAAGATCATATTGGTGATATGGATTTTAAAATAGCAGGTACTCAAAAAGGTATAACTGCTTGTCAAATGGATATTAAAATAGAAGGTATAAGCTATGAAATACTCAGAAAAGCACTGGAGCAAGCTAGAAAAGGTCGATTACATATTTTAGATAAAATGGATACTGTTATTTCTACTTCTAAAGAGAAAAAGAAATCTCATGCTCCTATAATACATTTAATGCCTATAAAGCCAGATATGATACGTGTTATTATAGGTCCTGGAGGAAAAACAATACAGAATATTCAAAAAGAAACCAATACAAAAATTACTGTATACGAAAATGATAGCCAGTATCCTTATGTATATATCTATGCACCTAATCAAAAAAGTATAGAAAATGCTATAAAAAAAATTGAAATGCTTATAGCAGTACCTACTGTTGGAAACATATATCTTGGTACAGTAAAATCTATTTTAGCCTTTGGTGCTTTTATTGAATTTTTACCTGGTAAAGATGGTCTTTTACATATTTCTGAAATAGCAAAAGAAAAAATACAAGACATAGAAAATTATCTTACAGTAGGTCAGCAAATAGAAATAAAATTAATTGACATAGATAAAAAAGGGAAATATAAATTGTCTCGAAAAGTACTATTATCTTCTAAAGAATAAAACAATATATTTTTATTTTGTAATGAGACAACTTAAAATTAGCAAGCAAATTACTAATAGAGAAAATTATTCTCTAGATAAATATTTGCAAGAAATAGGTCGTGTAGATTTAATAACTGCGGAAGAAGAAATAGAACTGTCTAAAAAAATTAAAAAAGGAGATCAAGAAGCATTAGATAAGCTTACTAAAGCCAATTTAAGATTTGTAGTTTCAGTAGCTAAACAATACCAAAATCAAGGTATTGAATTGAGCGATCTAATTAATGAAGGAAATATAGGCCTTATAAAGGCAGCTAAGCGATTTGATGAAACCAGAGGTTTTAAATTTATTTCCTATGCTGTATGGTGGATAAGGCAAGCTATTTTACAGGCTTTAGCAGAACAATCTCGTATTGTACGATTACCCCTAAATAGGGTAGGATCTTTAAATAAGGTAGCTAAAACAGCTTTTAAATTAGAGCAAGAATATGAAAGAGAACCTACAGATGGTGAATTATCTGATGAATTAGAAATTTCTACAGATGAAATTAACGATACTATGAAAATATCTGGTAGACATGTTTCTATTAATTCTCCATTTTCTCAGGGAGAAGATGGTAGCTTATTAGATGTTTTGGAAGATGATTCAGAAGATAAACCAGATAATGAACTCATAAATGAATCTTTAGTAGCAGAAGTACGAAGAATTTTATGTACGTTAGAGGAAAGAGAATCAAAAATTTTGATCTTATTTTTTGGCTTAAATGGAGAACAACCTTCTACTTTAGAAGAAATAGGGTTAAAACTTAATCTTACAAGAGAACGTGTAAGGCAAATAAAAGAAAAAGTGATAAAAAAATTACGTAAGCCATTATATAACCAAAATCTAAAATCTTATTTAGTGAAAGATTAAACATTTTTTATGTCAGTACAAAACGTTATTATTATTGGTGCAGGACCTGCTGGATACACTGCTGCTATTTATGCAGCACGTGCTGGTCTACATCCTATACTATATCAAGGTCTTCAACCTGGAGGTCAGCTTATGCTGACTACAGATGTAGATAATTATCCAGGATACCCTAATGGCATCTTAGGTCCTGATATGATGTTAGACTTTAAAAATCAGGCAAGTCGTTTTGGTACAAAATTAGTCGATAAAGATGTTACAAAGGTTTATTTTGATACTTATCCCTACAAAATTCAAGATAATGATAATAATACATTGCTAGCTAAAACAATTATTATTGCCACAGGTGCTTCAGCCAAATGGCTAGGTCTAGAAAACGAAAAAAAATTTTATGGTAAAGGTGTATCTGCCTGTGCTATATGCGATGGTTTTTTTTTTAAAGATAAAGATGTCGCTGTAGTAGGGGGGGGGGATACTGCAGCAGAAGAAGCCTTATATTTATCTAAAATGTGTAGAAAAGTGTATGTTTTTGTACGCAGAAATGTAATGCGTGCTTCTCATATTATGCAAGAAAAAATGAAAAAAAAAGATAACATAGTAATTTGTTGGCAAACAGAAGTGAAGGAAATACATGGAAAAAATTTTTTAGAAAATGTAAGTGTATATGATGCAAGTAAAAATGTAGTTAAAATAGTCAATTTAAAAGGATTATTTATTGCTATTGGACACAAACCTAATACAGATTTGTTTTTAACGCATATAAATGTAGATCAACAGGGTTATATTCAAACAAAATCTGGATGTACAGCTACCAATTTAAAAGGAATATTTGCTGCCGGAGATGTACAAGATCCTATTTATAGGCAGGCTATAACTGCTGCTAGCACAGGATGCATGGCTGCTTTAGATGTAGAAAAATTTTTAATAGAATAAAAATTCTATTAAAATTTAACCTTATAATATCTTATAATTTCAATTTTAAAACATAAATATAATTCTAATGTTATTAAAACTATCCCTTCTATTTTTTACTGCCTTTTTGTGTGGTAGTATAGCTTTTTTACCTTTGCTTAAAGCAAAAAAATTCTCTACATTTACTGTAGTATTTTCTGGTGGGTATTTATTTGCTATTACATTATTGCATATTTTTCCAGATATATTTGCTTTACATGGACATGAAATCAAGATAGGAATGTATATTTTACTAGGATTTTTTTTGCAGCTATTTTTAGATTTTTTTAGCAAAGGAATAGAACATGGACATAAACCACATATAAAAGATAATATTAACATTTATGCTTTGCTTGTTGCACTGTGTATTCATGCATTTTTTGATGGTTTTATTTTAACAGATTGCAATCATCATACACATATTTTAGATGGATATAAAAGTTTGTTTTTGGGTATTCTACTTCACAAAGCACCTGTATCTTTTGTTTTAGTTACCTTCCTATTGCATAGCATTAGTAATAAAAAAATAATTTTGCTTATACTTCTACTTTTTGCTATTTCTTCACCTATAGGATTGCTTTGTGCACAATATGCTTATAATGTTTCTTTTTTTTCTCCAAAATATTTTACTTATCTTTTTGCTTTAGTTGGTGGTAGTTTTTTACATATTACCACTACCATATTATTTGAATTTCATGCTAGTCATCATTTTAATGCTAAAAAACTTTTTATAAGCTTTTTAGGAGCACTTTTAGCTGTTATTTTAGAATATATTCTATAGGTTTTTGCTTTAATTTAAGTTAAGGGTTTTTAGGATTATGATATTCAAATTTTTTTAAGTACATACGCTTACCATCAAATTCTCCATAACTATAATGCGTTATCCAATCTCCAAGATTATAATATGTACTGATAGAGTTTATTTTTAGTACCTGAGGATAATGCATATGGCCAAATAGATAGTAATCATAATGATAATATGTACTCAAATTTTTGCAAAAAAAATATATGTTGTCTTTATTATTAGTGGTTATTTTGTTTTTCTTTTGAGATATAATATACTTGGCCATGGTTATGCCTATATCAGGATGTATATTTTTAAATAACCATCTACAAAATTTATTATTGTAGATATATTTTTTTAAAAACATATATTTTTTACTATTAATTAGTTCATCACCATGTCCAATATAAAAATTTGTGTTATTTACCTTTAATTCTGCTGTATTTTTGATTACTTTTACACCTAAATACTTTTCAAAGTAGCCATCCATCCAAATATCATGATTACCGGTAAAAAAAAATATTTTAACGTTTTGATCGACTAATTCCTGAATTTTAGCTTGAAATCTTATACTTCCATGAGGTATAACATGTTTATATTCAAACCAAAAATCAAATATATCACCTAAAAAAAATATAGCATAAGCTTTTTGTGATATACTTTCAAGCCATTTTACAATTATTTTTTCTCTTGGCTGTGCTAAAAGTAATAATGTATCTCTACCTAAATGTAGATCTGAGCAGAAAAATATTTTTTTTTGCTCAGCAATATTATCTAAACTAATCTGTTCATTTTGAACTTTCTGTTGTTTAGGCATTTTTTGATGTTATCATTTTATTCTGTGCTGTTTTTAATGCTTCTAAAAGATCGTCTAATGCACCATCCATTACATTATTCAGATTATGTGCGTTATATTTTATTCTATGGTCTGTAATTCTATTTTGTGGATAATTATAGGTACGAATTTTTTCTGATCTATCTCCTGTTTTTATCATTTGTTTTCTCTCTTGAGACATTTCTTCTTGTCTTTTAGCACATTCTTTTTCATATAATCTTGCCCTTAATACTTTTAAGGCTTTATCAAAATTTTTGAGCTGCGATTTTTCATCTTGGCAGGAAACTACAATACCAGTAGGTATATGTGTAAGCCTAATAGCAGAGTAGGTAGTATTTACAGACTGTCCTCCTGGTCCTGAGGAACAAAAAGTATCTTTACGAACATCGTTCATATTAATTTTGACTGTAATTTCATCTACTTCTGGCATTACAATAACACTAGCTGCTGAAGTATGTACTCTTCCTTGTGTTTCAGTAACTGGTATACGTTGTACCCTGTGTACACCAGATTCAAATTTCATGGTGCCATATACTTTATAGCCTGAGACTTCGCAAATAATTTCTTTATATCCATCTGATTGGTTACTAATACTGCTAATAATGTTAGATTTCCATTTTTTTTTTTCAAAAAATCTCATATACATTCTAAAAAGATTGCTTACAAAAATACCTGCTTCATCTCCACCTGTGCCAGCACGAATTTCTAACACAATATTTTTGTTATCATTTGGATCTTCTGGCAGTAATAATTTTTTTAGTGTCTGCCATATTTTTTTTTCTTCTTGTATTAAAGTGTGTAGTTCTTCTTTAGCCATATTTTTGAGTTCTTCTTCTGTATTTTGGGCTTGGATTATATTTTTGGCTTCATCAATTTCTTTTTGAATTTTTTTTAAATTTTGGTTTGTTTTAATTATTTTTTCGTATTGGCTATATTCTTGACTTATTATGGCATATTTTTTATGATTTTGTATAATATCAGGATCACTTATTTTATGTTTTATTGTTTGAAATTTATTTTCTATGGTATTTAATTGTTTTTGTAGTATGGTAAAAATCATTGTGTTTTTAGTTTTAAAAAATATAATTTAGTGAATTTTTATGTCATATTGACATATATTTTATATACAAATCATATCGGCATATAAATTGTTTCTATAAAAAAAGAAAAATAATTATAATTTTTAAATTAAATAAAAAATATTATGGCAAAAATAATTGGCATTGATTTAGGAACTACAAATTCTTGTGTAGCTGTTATGGAAGGTAATGAACCTATAGTAATTGCAAATAGTGAAGGAAAGCGTACTACACCTTCTGTAGTGGCTTTTTTAAATAAAGGTAAGGGAGAACGTAAAGTTGGTGATCCAGCAAAAAGGCAAGCTATTATTAATCCTCAAAATACCATTGGTTCTGTGAAAAGGTTTATGGGTAAAAAATATGCTGAAGTACAAGATTCAACTTCTGAAGTAGCCTATAAAGTAGAGCAGGGTAGCAATGATACTATAAAGGTTAAAATTGGAGATCGAAATTATACACCGCAAGAAATTTCTGCTATGATTTTACAAAAAATGAAAAATACTGCAGAAGATTATTTAGGTACAACAGTAAAAGAAGCTGTAATTACTGTGCCAGCTTATTTTAATGATGCAGAAAGACAAGCTACAAAAGAAGCAGGTAAAATAGCAGGGTTAGATGTAAAAAGAATTATTAATGAGCCTACAGCAGCTTCTTTAGCTTATGGTTTAGACAAGCAAAATAAAGAGATGAAAATAGCTGTTTTTGACCTTGGAGGAGGTACATTTGATATTTCTGTACTAGAATTGGGTGATGGTGTATTTGAAGTAAAATCAACCAATGGAGATGTAAGTTTAGGAGGAGATAATTTTGATCAAAAAATTATTGATTGGTTAGCTGATTTCTTTCAAAAAGAAGAAGGTATCAATTTAAAAAAAGATCCTACAGCTTTACAAAGACTTAAAGAAGCAGCAGAAAAGGCAAAAATAGAACTTTCAAGCAGTATAAGCACAGAAATTAATCTACCCTATATTACTGCTGTAGATGGTATGCCAAAGCATTTGGTTACAACACTTACAAGAGCACAGTTTGAAAAAATAACAGATGATTTAATACAGCGTACACTAATACCATGTAAAAAAGCATTACAAGATGCAGAATTATCTGCTTCAGATATTGATGAAGTGGTTTTAGTAGGTGGATCAACAAGAATACCAAAAATACAAACAGAAGTAGAAAAATTTTTTAATAAAAAGCCATCAAAAGGTGTTAATCCTGATGAAGTGGTAGCTGTTGGAGCTGCTATTCAAGGTGGTGTGCTTACAGGAGAAGTAAAAGATGTTTTACTACTTGATGTTACTCCTTTGTCTTTAGGTATAGAAACTATGGGGGGGGTATTTACCAAGCTTATAGAGGCTAATACTACTATACCCTCAAAAAAATCAGAAATATTTTCTACAGCATCAGATAATCAATCTTCTGTAGGTATTCATGTACTGCAAGGAGAAAGGTCTATTGCTAAAGGGAATAAAACTATTGGTATGTTTCACTTAGATGGTATTCCTTCAGCACCAAGAGGTGTACCTAAAATAGAAGTAACATTTGATATTGATGCTAATGGTATTCTTAATGTATCTGCTAAAGATCAAGGTACAGGAAAAGAGCAAAAAATACGTATAGAAGCTTCTTCTGGATTATCTGAAGAAGAAATAGAGAAAATGAAAAAAGAGGCTACATTACATGCAGAAGAAGATAAAAAAGAAAAAGAAAAAGTTACTATACTAAATGAAGCAGATAACTTAATTTTTCAGACAGAAAAAAACTTAAAAGAAAATGGGAATAAATTACCTGAAGATAAGAAAAAGCAAATTGAAGAGATATTATCAGCTATGAAAGAAGCATATAAAGAAAAAGATATAACAAAAATAAAAACTATAAAAGATGAATTAAATAAGATGTCTGCAAGTATTATGGGAGGTATGAATGAAGATGCAGTAAAAGATATGATGAAAAAGCAGCAAGCACAAAATCAGTCAAAAAAAAAAACAGATGATGCTAATAGTAATGATAATGATGTTGCTGATGTAGATTATGAAGAAGTAGAAGACGATAAAGAAAAAAAATAATATTCTAATAGAATAATAAAATGTAAATAGTATTATGCTATTTACATTTTATATTAGATATTTGGTTAGCGTTTTTAACGCTTCATATTTGTAACATGCCTATCTTCATTTTTTTTTTTGGTGCATAACTTGCTGCTTCAAGGCCCTTAGCTAGCCAATACCTTGTTTTTTCTGGAGATATAATAGCATCTATCCATAGTTTAGAGGCAGCATATTTTATATCTGTTTTTTGGCTATAATTTTTTTCTATATTTTGTCGCATTATTTTTTCTTCTTCTTCATTTAATGTATTTTTTTTGATATTGATTAAAGTGCTAGCAGCTATTTTGCCTTGCATTACACCAATTTTTGCCTGAGGCCAGGCTAATATTAAATTAGGCTTAAAAGCCCTTCCACACATAGCATAATATCCTGCTCCATAGGCATTGCCAATAATTACAGTAAACTTAGGTACAACAGTATTGGCTATAACATGAATCATTTTTGCTCCTTCTTTTAGCATACCTTGTTTTTCTGCTTTACTTCCTATTATAAATCCATTTACATCTTGTAAAAATACTAAAGGAATCATGTGTTGATTACAGTTCATGATAAATTTTGTAGCTTTTTGGGCACTATCTGGATAAATTACTCCTCCTATCTGTGTTTCTCCTTGGGTTTTTTTTACCATTTTTCTTTGGTTCGCAATAATACCGACAGGAAATCCTTCAATATAGGCATATCCACATAATAGAGTTTGCCCATACAAAGCTTTATAAGGTTCAAAACTATTTTGATCTACTATGCCTTCAATAATGAGATTAGTGTCTTGATTTATTTTTTTTGTTTTTGATAGTTTTTTTAAAGCATACTGTATATTTAGTTTAGGTACTTTTTTATTTGAGGGGATAATATTGGGAGAAAAATGGTGTGTAAATTTTGCTATTTTTTTTCTTATAGCTTCTAAACATTTTTTTTCATCATCAAATTTATAATCGACTATTCCTGAATTTCCACAATGCATAGTAGATCCACCTAATGTTTCATTATCTATTTTTTCTCCTATGGCTGATTTTACTAAATAAGAACCTGCTAAAAATAGCCCACTACTTTTATCTACCATAAAAGACTCATCAGATAAAATAGGTAAATATGCTCCCCCTGCCACGCAATGGCCCATAATAGCTGCTATTTGAATGATGCCTTTTGCAGACATTTTTGCACTTTGGTAAAATATTTTACCAAAGTCATTATTATCCGGAAATATTTCTTCTTGAAGAGGAAGATATATACCTGCACTATCTACTAAATAGATAATAGGAATATGGTTTTGTATAGCAATTTCTTGTGCTCTCAAGTGTTTTTTTATGGTTATAGGAAAGTAACATCCTGATTTTATCTGATGGTTATTAGCTACAATAACGCATATAAGATTATGAATATATCCTAAAGCTATAGTAATACCACTTGGTTTATTATTATCAATATCTTCTCCTATAGTTAATATTTCTGTATGTGGATCTATTAAGTATTTTATTCTTTCTTTTGTGGTAAGTTTTTTCACTGCCAATTATTTTTTGTTTTTTTTTGTCCGAATATGGAAAAGTGAATATATCTATTAGGGTTATTTTTTATGTCTATAAATAATTGATTCAAATTTTTTAAGGTGTGGTTAGTATCTGTATAAAGTTTTTTATTATGTAATAGCATAGATAGGGTACCTGTAGTATTATTTGGTGACAAGGCTATTTGAAGCTCGTTTAATAATTGATCAAATTTTTTTATACTATTGCCAAAATTTGCATTATTGATATTTTCTATCAATGTATTTGCTTTAGAAAAAATAGGGAGGATACCTGTATTTTTACAGGAGATAAAATTTGTAATTTCAGAAAATTTTCCTATCATTCTATCAATTTTTTCTTGACTATTTAAAGTTAAATTTTTGAAATTATACGTAATTGCTTCTATATTATTAATAGTTTCATTAATTTTTTGCTGACTTTTTGCAATAGTAGATATAAATTCATGTAAAGCTACGGATGTAGACTTGAGTTCCTCTATTAATGGAAGAAAGCTATTTTTTAAATTATCTTGTATATTACCTTCTACTTTTCCTATTAGAAATTTTTTATTATCTAATTTTTTTCCTTGTTGTTCTAGTTTAATATCAATAGCTTTACTTCCTAAAAGGTCATGACTTACAATAGTAGCCACAGATTTTTCTGTTAGGGCTATATTTTTATCTATAGCACAGGTTACTTGTATTTTATAATTTTTGTTTGGTAAAAATTTAATATCACGTACAAGGCCTATTTCTAATCCATTTAAGACTACTGGGTTAGAAATTTTTAAATTTTCTATCCTATCATAAAGAATATAGTAAATATATTTTTGTGTTGAAAAAAAAGAAATACCTTTTAAAAATTGAATACTAAAATAAAAAGCAAGAGATACGACAAAAGAAAATAGTCCTATCTGAATTTTTTGTTTCATCTTTATCATAATATATTAAATTAATATAATTTTAGTGAAATTAAAAAATATTTATATTCTAATTATCACCCATAGGTTGAATATATATATTTTTACCTATTTTAAAAGAAATATTTAGATTTATATAATTATTTACTATGATATCCATAGAGTTATCAAATGAAAATTGTTCTATTACTTTAACTTTACTTTCTAGTTTTATTCCTCTTTTTTTTAGGTAATGCAAAAATCCTGGTGTATGGTTTAAGTAACTTTTTATAATTCCTGTATCATTTTCTTTTAATTCTGTAAGTAAAATATGGTTATGTGTTTGCACATTACCATGTATATCTGGTATAGGATCTCCATATGGATCTATAATAGGATGTGCTAAGTACCGATCCAAATGGTTTGTAAGCAGTATAGATGTAGAACAGCTGAGTTCTGTTGCTATTTTTACTATATTTTCTTCTGATATATACAATTTTTGCATTAAAAATACTTTCCATAGTCTATAACTTCTTATAATTGGCATCACCATTTTTTTTCCTAATACTGTTATAATTACTCCTTGATATTTTTGATAGTTTATCAAATTTTTTTTTGCTAGCTTTTTTACCATGGCAGTTACTGCTGCTGGTGTAGTTTTCAAGCAACATGAAAGTGTATTTGTAGTTATAGGGTTATTTTTTTTTTCATCCAAATGAAATATTGTTTTCAAATATATTTTTTCTGCTTTTGTCATTTTAACCTTGTTTAAATTTTATTTTTAACATGTTTAATATTTTTTTTATAAAGGTAAAAATATTTTTTTAAAATATATATAGGTACAAAAACAATATTAAAGTAAACTAAATTTTATTTAGTTTACTTTAACAAGTAACTGATTATCAGTAATTTATATAAAAAATATAAATGTAATAATAATATTATAATTTTTTTATAATGTTATTATATAAGGAATAACGCGAAAAAATGTGTAGATTGAATAAAAATACTAACTAGACAAAAATTTTTATTCTGATGATGGATATATTTAAAATGTTTGGCAAAATGAAAGATGTACAAAACAAAGCCAAAGAAATTAAAACATTAATGTGTACACTTAAAGCTACAGGTGAATCTGGAGCAGGGTTAGTTAAAGTAACAGTTAATGGAGAAAAAAGGGTTCTATCTATAGATATAGATATATCATTGCTTAACACAAAAGATAAGGTAGTACTTCAAGACCTGATAGTAGCTGCCATAAATATGGCGATAGGCAATATAGAAGCTAAAATTAAAGATACATTACAAAACAACTATAAAGAAATTTTTGAAGGATTTCCAATTAATTTAGACAGTTTATTTTAAAAGATATTTTTTTTGTTGATCAAGGATCAAAGCAAAAAAATATTAATTATTGTCTAAGTTAGACAAAGCTATTTTTATCTGTTTACAAGCACATATCAACTCATGATAACTAGCAGCATAAGAAATACGTACACAATTTTTTTCTCCAAAAGCAATACCAGATACCATAGAAACATGCGCTTTTTCTAAAATATATATACAAAAATCATCTGCAGATGTTATAGTATAATTATGATTTTTTTTACCATAAAAATAACTCACGTCAATAAATAAATAAAAAGCACCTTGAGGAATATTGCATTTTATTTGAGGAATATTTTTTTGAAAAAATTCAATTATATAATCCCTATTTTTTTTGTATACTACTTTCATACCTTCTATTTCTTGCAAATAATTGCCCTGTAAGGCAGCTAAAGCAGCCCTTTGTGATATAGAATTGCTAGCAGAAGTTATCTGACTCTGTAATTTTTCGCAACCTTTAGCTATATTTTCAGGTGCTACAAGATAGCCTACACGCCATCCTGTCATGGCAAATCCTTTAGAAAAACCATTAATAGTAATAGTACGTTCTTGCATTCCTCTTAAAGAAGCTATGCTAACATGCTTTTTATGCGAAAAGTTGAGATATTCGTAAATTTCATCTGATATAACAAAAATTTTTTTGTGAGGATATATAATATCCACTATATTTTGTAAATCTGTATGGGTAAGTATAGCACCTGTAGGATTAGAAGGGGAAGAATAAATAATAGCCTTAGTTTTTGGTGTAATAGCTTTTTGAAGTTGCTGAGGTGTGGGTATAAAATTATTTTCAAATGTTCCTTTTAAAAAGATAGGAATGCCTTTAGCCAATTGTATTAAACTAAAGTAGCTTACCCAGTAAGGCGTATAAACAATAATTTCTTCTCCTGGGTTAATTATGGTGAGTAGGGTATTGGCAATGGATTGTTTAGCTCCTGTAGATACTACTATTTGTTCTGTAGTACACTCAATATTATTTTCTTTATGCAATTTTTGTACTATGGCTAATTTTAAATCTGTATAGCCTGATACTGGAGCATATCCAAAATATTTTTTAGATTGAATAGCTTCTATAGCTGCCTGTTGAATATATATTGGTGTATTTAAGTTAGGTTCTCCAACACTAAGATCAATAATTTTTTTTCCTAAATTTTTGAGCTGTAATACTTTTTGTGCCATAGCAATAGTTGCTGATGGGTTTAATGCTTTTATACGATCTGAGATGGGATCATAACTATTGTTCATAACAAATAAAATTTTTAATTTATAATTGATTTTAAAGTATCAATTTCTATTTTACTCAAACCAGTAATTTGACTTATCTGCTCTGAATTTAAAGTATGATTTTTTAACAATTTTTTAGCAATAGATAGCGCTTTTTGCTTTTCTCCTTTTTCTATACCTTTTTCAAAAGATTGTTCCAAAACAAGAGATTCATGGCGGAACCATTTTAAACGACCTTCATAAATATCGCGTTCTACATTAGTAAAATTCAGAC
>CAWUJG010000010.1:0-44449 GCA_963922775.1 uncultured Cytophagales bacterium | reverse complement strand
ATTCTATTTCAGCGAGTTATCAATTAATGCAATTAAGTTTATGGAAATCATCAGACAGAATGTCTTATAATAAAGTTATATATGATTCCTTAAATTATGAAGCCGAAATACAGGTTAATTTAGATAAAAAACGGAAAGAGGGAATGCGTGAAGGCATAAGTATAGGAGAAAAAAGAGGAGAAAAAAAAGGAGAAATAAAGGGCATGCGTCTAGGAGAAATAAAGGGAGAGATAGACAAAGTAAAATTTTTAAAAAAATATAATATAAAACATGATATCAAAGACTTTAAATATCTTAAAGACAACCATATCAATAGAATTTTAGAAAAAAAATCTTGGAAAAATTTAAGCAATACGCAAATCTTTGAAGAGCTACAAAAAGGTAGCCTGAAAATTATATAAAAAAAACTAAATTCAACTAGAATACATGGCTACTTAGTATATATTCAGCTATTTATTAACGATAATATTAGAATTCATTCTATCGATATCAATATTATGGTTATACCAATGGTATGTATCTAAGCCATGTACAATATCATTAGAGTAGTAGCCTACAAACTGTAATATAGCATTTAGGCCTAAATTTGATTCTAATCCTGCTGTTACCCACCAGCTAATACCATATTTCTCTGCAGTAGATATCCACAATTTTGTTGCATATAATCCACCTAAATAAACAGGTTTTAGCACTATATATTGTGGACGTATGATTTGCAGTATTTTTTTATTTGCATTAATTAATGATTCGTCTAATGCAATAGGTATAGGGCTATTTCTACATAATATTTGGAGTTCTTTATGATATTGGGGGGCTATAGGCTGTTCAATAGCTTGAATATTATATGGTGTAAGCTGATACAAAACTTGTAAAATCTCTTTAGGATCAAAATCACCATTGGCATCTAACCGGATCGTGATATTAGGATAATTATTTTTCAAAAAATCTAACAAATTTAAAACCAATCCAATACTTTTTTTTTTTATTTTTATTTTAATACACATATAACCCTGTTGAATTTTTTGTATAGCATTATTCAGCATATTATTATAAGTATCAATACTGATGAGTGTATTTTGTTGTATATTTTTTTTCCCTAGTGTAAAATCATTATAACACCAAATTCTTTTACCACCATTAATAAAATCTAATAATGCTATTTCTAAACCAAATTGTAAGGCCGGAAGGGTTAGAGGAATATGCTTTTGTATAAAGAGAAAAATACTATAATGATTTTGTGGCATAGCAGTATATTTTAATACCTTTTCACATTTTTTAATATATTGCTCAAAATATTTTACCTCATCTAAACTGCTCTGTGGTATTGGACTAGCTTCTCCCCAACCCACCTGTTGAGGAAATTTATCATCATAACATTGTATGAAATAAGTAGTTTGTTGTGTATATATTTTTTTTGCTGTTTGTAGAGGATTTTTAAAGTATAATAAATGTGGAATAATGTTTAAATGTATCATACATTATAAATAATCATTTGATTTTTTTAAAAAAAACATTTTTTGCAAAAAAGTACAAATAATTTCTATAATTAATCTATCGCCAGTATCAACATAGAAAAAATTTTATTATATTTACGAGTTACATTTTTTGTACTGACTACAATTTAATTATGCAAAATTATTACGAAACAGTATTCATTTTAAAGCCAGTGCTATCAGAAAAAGAAATAGCAGATACTGTACAATTTTTTAAAACACTAATACAAAAAGAAGCTACTATACTTTATGAAGAAAAGTGGGGCATGAAAAAATTAGCTTACGAAATAAAAAAACATAGAACAGGCTATTATTATTATTTTGAATTTAAATCTGATCCTACTTTTATAGCAAAACTAGCCACTAGCTATAAACAAAATGAGGATATCATAAGGTTTATGACTATTTGTTTAGATAAACATGCTATTGCATATAATAGCAATAGAAAAAATCAACTAAAAAGTATAAAAAATTAATAAGTATAGCCATGATATTTAACACAGATTTTAAACATCGTAAAAAAAAAAAATTCTGTAGATTTAAAAAGCACAACATAAAACATGTTGACTACAAAGATATAGAACTACTAAAAAAATTTACCAATGATTTTGGTCAAATTATACCAGCTAAAAATACAGGTAATAGTGTAAAATTTCAAAAAAAAGTGGCAAGGGCCATAAAAAGAGCTAGGCAAATAGCACTTATGCCTTATTTAGGCAATGAAATAGAATAAATTTTTAAGCATATGCAAATAATTTTACAAAAAAACATCAAAAATTTAGGAAAAAAATCAACATTAGTTGATGTAAAACCTGGTTATGGAAGAAATTACCTTATTCCTAAAGGCTATGCCATTGTAGCCAATAAAAAAAATTTAGCTATATTTCAAGAAAATCAAAGACAGATTGGAGAAAAACAACTCAAAATAAAGCAGTCTGCAGAGAAAATAGAAAGAAAACTAGATGGTCTTATTGTAAGCTTACCTACAAGAGCAGGAAAAAATGAAAGAATATATGGTTCTATAACACCATTACAGCTATCAGAAGCACTAAAAAAATGTAATATACATGTAGAAAAAAAGCAAATTACTTTAGATACTACCAATATTAAAACATTGGGTACATATGAAGCAAAAATACAGTTACATCAAGATATAGTAAAAAAAATACAGTTTAAAGTAGTTTCTGAATAAAATTGAAAAATATAAATAAGAACTCAAAAAAATAAAATGCGCAAATTATAAGACAATGCCAATATAAACAATAAAAAAATACTACATGTCTCCATGTATTCTTGTCATTCTTGATGGATGGGGTATAGCAAAAAATCCATCCCTTTCTGCTATAGAAAATGCGCATACACCTTATATTGACCATCTTTACAAAAAATATCCAAATACTACACTACAAGCTTCAGGTAGAGCTGTAGGCCTACCTCAAGGTCAAATAGGAAATTCTGAAGTAGGGCATATACACATAGGATCAGGAAGGGTAATACATCAAGACCTTTTGCGCATAAATACGGCAATAAAAAATAAAAAATTTTACACCCTACCTACACTACTTCATGCCATTTATCAAGCTAAAAATACAAAAAAATCACTGCATTTTATAGGTTTAGTATCAAATGGTGGAGTACATGCACACCTCAACCATTTAAAAGAACTTTGCTTATTAGCTTACAAACATGGTTTAAAAAATGTTTTTATACATGCTTTTACAGATGGAAGAGATACGTCGCCCTTAACAGCAATAAAATTTTTACATGAACTTGAAAATTATTTACAAAAAACTACAGGAAAAATAGCTACCATAATAGGCAGATATTATGCTATGGATAGAGACCAAAGATGGGAAAGAACAAAAATTGCCTATGATGCTTTGGTGCATAGTAAAGGAAAAAAAACAAAAGAATGGCAATCATCCATACAAGAATACTATAACCAAGGTATAACAGATGAATTTTTTCTTCCTCTTATCTTAACCAATCATAATCAGCAACCGATAGCCAAAATACAAAACCAGGATATTGTAATCAGTTTTAATTTTAGAAATGACCGTGTAAAACAAATTACTTCTGCTTTAATACATCAAGTATACCCTACCTATAATATGCAGCCTCTTTCCTTAGAATACTATACTTTTACACCTTACGATAAGCGCTTCAACGCAAAAATAATTTTTAAAAAAAAAATTATAAAAAATACACTTGGATCCATACTAAGCGAAAATAACAAAAAACAATTTCGCATAGCAGAAACAGAAAAATATCCCCATGTTACCTACTTTTTTTCTGGAGGAAGAGTAAATCCTTTTCCAGGAGAAGACAGATACCTTTGTCCATCACCTAAAGTAGCTACTTATAATCTTCAACCTGCCATGAGTGCTCATGCTATTACAGCAAAAACCCTAAAAGTACTTCATCAGCAATATTATGATTTTATTTTAGTAAATTTTGCAAATCCAGATATGGTAGGTCATACAGGCAATTGGCAAGCTACTCTAAAAGCATGTGAAATAGTAGACCAATGCGTAGAAAAAATTGTGGCAATGGCCCAAAAAAAAGGATATGTTATACTCATTATAGCAGATCATGGCAATGCAGAAGAAATGATGTATCCGGACAATACCATACATACAGCCCATACAGATAATGAAGTTCCTTGTATTTTAGTTATGGAGACAAAAAAAAAAATACTACAAGGCAATTTAACACATATTGCCCCTACTATACTACAATTAATGCAATGCCCTAAACCACAGTGTATGGAAACAGGTTTACTAAAGTAGTAGATCATACTAACTATTTTTATCCTTTTTTTAAATTATACAATAATTACATAAAATATACGACATAAGTCATTTTAAATTCAAAACCATAAGCAATACAAGTAATAAATCATTAAGACTTGATCTTTAATCAATACTTAATTATTTTTAGGTAAAGACACACTGCCAAATAATAATCTAAATATAGACCTGATAGTAAAAAATAAAGTATCTATACAATAATATCTATCAAATTTTTAATTTCTAAAATGACAAAACATCACTACATAAAAAAAAAATCTAATCTAAAATGTAATATTATTCCAGATATTTTAGGTAAAGATAAAACCTATTGCAACGTTACACACGCTGATAATGCAGGCACAAAAGCCTCCTTGGCATATGTCTATTGGAAAGAAACAGGAGATAGCACTGTTTGGGAAAACATAGCATATGATACCATCATCATGAATTTAGATGAATTATTTGCTATAGGTGCTACAGGTCCCTATTTACTTTATTATATAGTAGGTAAAAATAAACATTTAATTACTGAAGATGTATTAGAAAACATTTATAATGGCATACAAAAAGCAATAACACATTTAGACAAATTAGGCATATCCATAACATATACAGGACATAAAATAGATGATTTAGGAGATTTAACCCGAACAGTATTTATAAATAGTATAATTACAACAAGAATAAAAAAAAAAAACATAATTGAAAATACAGGAATTCAACATGAAGATGTAATTATAGGATTTTCTTCCGAAGGAAAAACACACTATGAAGAAGCATACCATAGTGGTATAGGCAATCATGGTCTTACTACAGCAAGACATGAATTATTACATCATACCATAGCAAAAAAATATCCCGAAAGTTTTGATGCCAACTTACCACAATATCAAACATATGTAGGAGATTATTTATTGACAGATGAAATAGAAGATATGTCAAACAATATGGGGCAACTCCTATTAGGTAAAACACGTACTTATGCTCCTGTACTCAAGGCCATATTAGATAAATATACTATAAATGGTATAATACATTGTACTGATGGTGGACAAACACATGTGTTAAATCATATTCAAAATCAACTACATATTAGTAAAGATAAACTATTTCCTGTACCAATTATTTTTCAACTTATACAATGTAAAAGCAATATACCTTGGAAAGATATGTACCAAATATTTAATATGGGACATCGTATGGAAATATATGTAAAAGCAGAAATTGTAGAAGATATTTTAGACCTATCAGTAAAAAAATTCGGCCTAAATGCTAAAGTAATAGGACAAGTCTACCAAGCAAAAAAAAAAAAATTGACTATAAAATATAATAACAATATATATCAATATGAATAGATTGTAGCAACAATAATAAACACAACTAGCAATAAAAAAAATTTATTTATTGCATTATAATAATGACATGCTAAAGATATCTACAAATTGATATGCATGTTGATATAAAAAATTTTTACTTAAGCCAACAAAATTAATCTGATTCCTGATATGAACTCTACGAAAATATTCTTTAACCTTTATATAAAAAAAAGATTTTTTATTTACAAAACCATGACAATAAATACCAAAACGCTTGAGAGCTAAAAGTTGAACAACGCATTGAAGGTAATACACTTGTTTTTCTACCTGATGTCCACATAAAAAAAGATTACAAAAATACAAAGTATTATTCTTTATCACCACAATACCAAAATAATCTAGACCCAAAAAAATGTAAAGATTTGTAGTATATTTTCTTTTGCTATGATAAAAAGTATGTGCTAAAAAAATATTTAAAATATGTACATAAAGCAAATTATTTCCATATTTTTGTACAAAAAATTCGTCTAATTTTTTGCTTATAGCAAATGGTATACAAACTTCTTGTTTTTTATGTACAAAATAATATGCATTATGTATATTCCTATCTAGAGGAGAACTAATATTAAGTGTAGTATAAATTTTTTTTTCAGAAAAAAATGTATTAGGTAAAATAGTAAATAAAGCATTGTTAAAACCTATTTTTATTTTTAGCCAATATTTATGTTGTAATATGCTATCATAAATATATAACTCATTGAGATCTGACAATACATCATCTGTAATGGCATAGCACCGAAGCAATATACATTGCTTCGTATTATTTTCTATACAACATATTTGTATATGCTGTTTACTACACAAAATATACAATTGATAATATCGACTTCTTGCTAAAGAAAAAATGGGGTCTTTTAAACACAATACCTTGTTTATAGCCATAATTAAATGGAGTTAACTAAGAGGAACATTATTAAAAAACATATGAACTTTTTTCATCTAATATACTATATTAACCGATAAATCTGTGAAACTTTCATTTTTATATCAATACCTTACATGCAAAACACTTGGGCTATTAGCTAGCTTTTCTTCCTTTTTTGCGTTTTCCATTCATAACAATAGACCTTTTCCTATCCATTTAGGATTTTTACTTATTAAATTTACTACATAAATTTTTTTTGAATTTCTGAAATTGTTTTACTATTTTTTCTACACTTTGTTCTTGTATTACAATATACAAATATATTTTTATTAAAATTAAGACATAGTGATTAGGAGATATTTTTTCCTATTTTGAAAATTTACTTAAAAACAATAAATTCCAGAGAATTAGCATAAAAAAATTTATTCTTATAGGAATAATTCCTATTTAAATGATGAATTTATTTACAATTAAAAATATCATTTTGAATATATTTTTTAAGACATTCAATTTATCTATTCATTATACATTTGAATCCTATTAAGAATAAAACTATATTTGTAGTATATTTCTTTTTCTAATTTTGAAAAAAAAAATTTTTCACCCACTTTTTAGAAATCATTATAAACTTATAATAAAAAATAAAAAAAATTTATCTGAAAAATGCATTTTCCAATTTAACTATGGTAAATTATTTTTTTTAGGAATTTCTCTATTAATTTTCTGTATGGGTGTAAGCTTATTTTTAATACATACTTTTTTAGCCCAATGGCTTAATCCTACATATCAATCTCAAAAAAATAGAGAAAAAATAGTCACCATAGCTCAAATGACTGATAAATTGGCCAAAGAAGTTAAACAGCAACAATTTTTTATTCAAGCACTACAAAATATTATAGAAGATTCAACAGATCAAAATAAAATTACACAAGAAGTATGGATTAAAAAAATCCAAAAAAAGCAATTTATAGCACCAATAAAAGGAATAATTACAGCAAAATTTAATGCCAATCACCAGCATTATGGTATTGATATAGTTGCTCCAAAAAATACACCTATTGTATCTATAGAAGATGGTGTAGTACTATTTTCTGGTTATAATGATGATACCGGTTGGGTAATTATTATACAACATAAAAATAACTATGTATCTATATACAAACACAACAAAAATTTACATAAAAAAATGGGTGATTTTATCAAAAAAAATGAAAAAATTGCCACTTTAGGCAATACAGGAAAACTTACCAGTGGTCCTCATTTACATTTTGAATTATGGTATGCTCATAAAGCAATAAATCCGGAAGAATATATTAATTTTTAATTTATCCTCATGTTTTCTAAAAAAAATATAGAAACATTACCCAATGAATCTAATAATATTATAGGTAAAGGAACAAGTATAATAGGAAGTATTACTAGTGTAGGCAATATACGTGTAGAAGGTATTGTACAAGGAGAAATTACTACAAAAGCCAAGCTAGTACTAGCTAAAAATGCTACTATACAAGGCAATATTTTTGCCCACAATGTACAAATAGCTGGTAAAATAGAAGGAAATTTGAAAGTATCTGCTTTACTTATATTAAAAAGTACAGCTATAATACAGGGTGATATTACTACTAATAAATTGATATGTGAAGAAGGTGCTAGATTTAATGGAAAATGTACTATGCAGGAAAGTAAAAAAATACAACACATACATCTAGATAAAAATAAGGCAAGCAAAAAAATTAGTTTATAGCCATAATTTTATATGTTAACATAATATGCTACATACATAATTTTTTTTACAAAAAGTTACATTATTTGTATTTTATGACTTTGGTAGAAAAATATGCATTTGTTATTAACTATTTTGTTACACATAACACTCCAACATCAACTGAGCTTAATTATGATAATGACTTTCAGCTGCTTATTGCTGTTATACTCAGTGCACAATGTACTGATAAGAGAGTAAATAGTGTAACAAAACATCTTTTTAAGGCCTTTCCTAGTATAGAATCTTTAGCAAAAAGTCAGTTTAAATCTGTTTATCCCTACATCAAAAGTATTTCATATCCCAATAATAAGACAAAGTATTTAATTGCTTCAGCATGTATGCTCCAAGAAGAGTATGAAAGTAAAGTTCCCCATAATATACAATCATTACAAAAGTTACCTGGTGTAGGAAGAAAAACAGCCCATGTAATACTATCTACCTTGTATCAAGAAGCTGTAATTGCTGTAGATACACATGTATTTCGTGTGTCTAAAAGATTAGGACTTGTATATGATTACGCTAAAACACCACTAGCAGTAGAAAAAATTTTGGTAAAACATACACCTAAATTATACCTTAGCAAAATGCACCATTGGCTCATTCATCATGGGAGATATACATGCAAAGCACGTAGGCCTTTATGTATACAGTGTCCATTTACATTGAATTGTAATTATTATAATTTAGGTCTATCATAATAAAATAGATAGAATCTACTTTTAAATTTAAAGCTTTGTAAAAAATTCAATAATATTTACTTTTTATTGATATTTTTTTTGAATTTTTCTAATGCATTTTTTAAACCCCCATCCATCATATCATAGTATTTTTTTCCTAATAAAGTTCTGTGCAATAAGTTATCAATATCATTTTTATAATCCAAAATACATTTATAATATCTGTTGGACTTAATATCAGATACTGGATCAGCTTGATGATATTCTTCTACATATTTTTCTACATCTTCTATATATTGCATAAATATTACTAGGTAGTCTTTTAGACTATCATGTTCTAATTTATATTTTCTGTATCCATACAACCAATAAAATTGAAAGGCTCTTTCGTATGCTTCTAAGTCTTTATTATCTGTTTTAGTTATTAGAGTTCGACTAGGTATTGTAGCTATTACCCTTACTCCTAACTTTTTTTTTCCATCTGGTTTTAAAAATTTATTATGTTTTTCAAGAAATTTCTCTATTGTTGTATTTAAATTTTCCTTTATTTGTATCTTTTCTCTTTTTTCTTCTTTCTTTATAATTTTTTCTGTATTTTCAGATTCTTTTTTATCTTTGGACTGAGTTGATGCTAATTCTTTTTTTGGTGTATTGTTTGTAAAAGTAAAAATTGTTAGCACTAGGGTAAATAATTTTATAAATTTTGTAAAATTTTTCATATGAGTATAAATTTTAAATTAACATTTACATTTTGTTCTTCTTAGTACATAAAGTTAAAAAAAATATCTTAAATGTCCATAACTATCCTGCCCATCCTTCTCTATCTAAACTTCTATATTGAATAGCTTCTGCCAAATGATGTGTCTGAATATGCGTAGTATCATCTAAATCTGCAATAGTACGGGATACTTTTAAAATACGATCATAAGCTCTTGCAGAAAGCTTGAGCTTTTCCATAGCAACTTTAAGTAATTTTTTTCCTTCAGATGTAATTTTACATATATTTTTAACCATAGTAGAAGACATCATAGCATTGGTATGTATAGTCTTATCCTGCTTAAATCTTGTGGCTTGTTTTTCTCTAGCCTGCATCACTCTTGTTCTTATCTGTTTACTTTTTTCATGCTGTTTATTGCCTGTCATCTCATCAAAAGAAATAGGCGTAACTTCTACATGCAAATCAATACGATCTAATAATGGGCCACTAATTTTTTGTAAATACTTTTGTACTAAAGTAGTAGCACACACACACTCTTTTTTAGGATGGTTATAATAACCACAAGGACATGGATTCATACTAGCTATAAGCATAAAGTTAGACGGAAAATTAACTGTAGTTTTAGCACGAGATATCGTAATATTGCGTTCTTCTAATGGCTGACGCATTACTTCTAAAACTGTTTTTTTAAATTCTGGCAACTCATCCAAAAACAAGACACCATTATGGGCTAAAGATATCTCTCCAGGCTGAGGAATAGTTCCTCCTCCTACTAAAGCTACATCACTAATGGTATGATGAGGAGATCTAAAAGGCCTACACGTCATTAAGGCAGTTTGTTTGCCTAACTTTCCAGCTACAGAATATATTTTTGTAGTTTCTAATGCTTCTAACAAACTTAATGGTGGCAATATAGATGCTATTCTTTTAGCTAACATAGTCTTTCCTGCACCAGGAGGACCTATCATGATAGCATTATGACCACCAGCAGCAGCAATCTCAAAAGCACGCTTAATATTTTCTTGACCTTGCACATCAGCAAAGTCAAAAGCATGTTCATCAAGTTGATTGAAAAATAATGACCTAGTATCCTTTTTTAAAGGAATAATTTTTTTTTCTCCATTAAAAAAATGAATAGCCTCATCAATATGGGACACAGGTATAATATCTAAATCATTTACAATAGCTGCCTCTTCTGCATTCTCTTTGGGTAATATAAATCCTTTAAATTTTTTTTTACGTGCCTCTACAGCTATAGGCAAAATACCTTTTACAGGACGTAAAACTCCATCTAAAGCAAGTTCACCCATAATAATATACTTATCTAAATGGTGTAAAGCATGCTGTTGAGAAGCCTTTAAAATACTTAAAGCTATAGGAAGATCATATGCAGCACCTTCTTTTCGAATATCTGCTGGAGCTAAATTTACAATTACACGCTGCCTAGGCATAGTACAACCTATATGCTTTAATACAGATTCTATACGGTGTTGACTTTCTTTTATAGCATTATCTGGAAGACCTACCATGTATAAATGTGTACCTTGCACAATGTTTACTTCTATAGTAATAATATAGGCATTTACACCATAAAGCGCACTTGAAAAAGTTTTAATAACTGACATTGAAGAAGCACTTATAATAAAATTTAATAATACAAAAATATTTTTTATCTTTAATAATGACTTAAAAACTATTTTTATAATTGATATTAAAATGACTATATATAAAATAATATATTCATCCACGTCAATATCCTAACTTAAATAAAGCATAACATTTTACTTATAGCTCTTCTAGAGCCAAATATCCTTAGAAAATATAAATTTGAGTTGTACTTTCAAAGGTAAATAACAGGATATCTATTTTATTATTGGATAATAGTCAACTCATAATGTTAATAGCAGAAATGGGATATTAGCTATACAAAATGCTGTTTTTAAGAATGCTAAAATAGAAAAAAAAATATCTAATAATCATTATCTCTTAACTTTAAATAAATATATGTTTATGTATTGTAATTCAAAAAAAAATATAGAAAAAATAGGAAAAAAACTCAAAAAAATTTCAATATAGATTAAAATGAGAAGTTCATATGTTCTTGTAAAATCAAGCAATGGTATATCAGCTGTGTAGTTAAGGATATAGTTTCATAAAACTAATATCGTAAAACACGATACAAAAAATTGTAAAAAATATTTTAGACCACACCATCATTTTTTTTTACATAAAAAATACTCATCCAACCAATTAAAATACTTATAGCCAAGAGCACTAAAGGTGCCCGAGAATCATTCCAAAAATGTATCAATACTAAATTCAGTGCAGGTATAGATGCACTAAATAGTATATAAGCTAAGTTATAAGCTAAACCTACACCTCTACATCTGTATAAAGGAGAAAAATTATGTGCTACTATTACAGTATAAGTAGAAGCAAGCATACCCAAAATTAAATAAATTCCCCATAAACAAGAAGATATAACACCATTAGACTTCAATGAATTATAAAAAAAATAGGCACAACATAATATAAAGGCTAAATATATACAGTATAGTTTTGATTTTTTTTTCCTATCATTCAAGAATCCACCTAAAATACATCCTAAAAGCATAACAATATTACCTATTATCAAAATTTTACTAATTATTTCTTTTTTTATGGAAAAAAAGTTAGATAGATAATAAGGCATAAAAATAAAAAACTGTGCCATCAACATGGCTATAGGAGCTATCAACCCTATAGATATAACTAACTTTTTTATCATTTTTTTTTCTTTTACATATTTTTTTGGAATAGATATCAGCTGAGGAATATCCAAAATTTTTGATCGAAAAAAATATATTCCCAAAGAAAAAAAAGCACCTATAATAAAAGCAAAACGCCAATATGCAAAAATATCAGCAGAAAAAGGCATATAAGCAATAGTATGGTAAGTAACATAAGTCATCAAAGTACCCAAACACAAAAAAGAAAAAATAATACTAATAGCAAGTCCAACACGGCGTGGAAAATATTCTACAGCAAAAACAATGGCAAGGGGAATTTCTCCACCTACAGCTAAACCTTGTAAACAGCGTAAAAATATAAACATAATAGTGGAGTAAACACCTAGAATAGAAAATCCAGGTAAAATACCCATAAAAAAAGTAGCTCCTACCAAAATACCTACACTACACAAAAAACTTTTTTTTCTGCCATATTTATCTCCTATATACCCCAAAATATATCCACCTAATGGACGAATTATATAACTAAAAAAAAAGATAAAATAAGTGTATATATGTGCATATAATTTCTGTGTATGAGGGAAAAAGGTTTGGCTAATTTCTTCTGAAAAAAGAGCAAAAATAGCAAAATCATAGTACTCTATACCAGCACCTAAACCAAGATAAAATGCTGTTTTAATATGTTTACTATGATGATTGAATAAATTATTAGACAATGTTGTAAAACTATATTTTAATTAATTTTTTAAATCAATTATTACAACATAAATAATACAAAAAATATATAATTATATTTTTATAATATTAAATTTTCGTCAATTATACTAGTAGTATTTCTAAGTATATCTATCAAAAAATATTTTTTATTTTAAGTAGTCAAAAAAATTATTATCTACTAATGCATTGTAAAAAATAGTTGCAACATCACCAGCTCCTACAGTAGCCAATACCGTAGGTTTTTGCCATGGAATAGAAAAAAAATCAGTAAAATCTTTTTCTATATAATTTTTTTTAGTGGTAATATGCTCTAAAATACATTTTGAAGTAACTCCAGGTATAATCTTTTCTCTAGCTGGATAAATAGGTAATAAAAAAACTTCATCAGCTAAAGACAAGCTTTGAGCAAATTCTACAGAAAATTTTTTAGTGCGTGAATAGAGATGTGGCTGAAAAATTACCTTAAGATAATGATTAGGGTATATCTCTTTTACTGCTTGTAAAAATGAGATAATTTCTTTAGGATGATGGGCATAGTCATCAATCCAAACAATATTTTTTTTGTTAATTTTAATTTCAAAACGTCTTTGAATACCTGGAAAAGTAAGCAAAGCATTTCGTATAACATCATCATTTAAACCTAAATATTCACCTACAGTAATAGCAACTAAAGTATTTTCAATATTATATTCTCCTAACAATTGAACGGATATATCTTTAATATGCTTTTTCTGTAAAATACAATCAAATACATACTTTTTATCTTTAACTTGTATGTTTTGGGCATTTATATCACCTTTGTTAAGGCCATATGTAAGGGCATCATTGTCACACAATGCATTAAAGAGTTTATAAGCTATAATACTTTTACCTGATGCCTTTTTCTTTTGTAAAAATTGTTGAAAAGCTTTGTATAACAGATCCCTATCATGATTATACACCTCTAGATGATCTTCATCAATAGAAGTTACTACAGCAATATTAGGATTTAACTCTAAAAAAGAACGATCATATTCATCAGCTTCTACCAAAAGTATTGTATCTTTACTATCATAATTAAAAAAAAAATTAGTATTATATTTTTTTACAATACCACCTAAAAAACCCAAAAAAGGATAACTTGCTTTATAAAGCATATGAGCTATTAACGCTGTTATAGTGGTTTTTCCATGTGTACCAGCTATAGCAATAGTAAAATAATGCTGAGAAAGCATGCCTAATATTTCAGCTCTTTTTTTGAGTGTATATTTACATTTTTTTAAATATTGCCATAAAATATGATCTTGTGCTATAGCAGGGGTATAAATAACCAAAGTTTTATCAGGATTTAAAAGAATAGTATCTGGTATAGAGTCAATGAAGTTATCATGATGAATAACCATACCTTCGTACATAAGTTTTGTAGTTAATGCAGTAGGTGTACTATCATAACCATATATTTTCATATTTTTTGATTTAAAGTAGCGTGCCATACTACTCATACCAATACCTCCTATGCCTAAAAAATATATGTATGAATAAGATTTCAAAAAGTTAATTGGTTTTTTTACTAACATAGTTTGATAAAATAGTAATCTGAAATTTTTATTGATTTTAAATATTTTAGAAAAAGCAATATATAGTATTTAAAACATATTAAAAATTTTTAAATACATAAAATATAATAGAAAAAATATAATTTTTTAACAATGAGCAACCAAAATAAGAATAAGGAATAAAAAGGATACAGAATCTATTTAAAAAAATATTTTATGCGTATAACATCAGCAACATTTCTCCAAAGTAACACAAATTATAAACAATGCCCACAAGATAAAAGATTAGAATTTGCATATATAGGTAGATCTAATGTAGGTAAATCATCTTTGATAAACATGCTTTTACATCGAAAAAAATTGGCTAAAACATCTAGTATACCAGGTAAAACACAACTTATCAATCATTTTTTAATTAATAATTCATTTTATATTGTAGATTTGCCAGGCTATGGATGGGCCAAAAGCAGCAAAAAAAATAAAAAAATATGGCAAAAAATGGTAGAAAACTATATTGTGTATAGAAAAAATTTAGTCTGTATGTTTTTGTTATTTGATAGTAGACTTTCTCCGCAGCAAATAGACATTTCTTTTTTAAACTGGTTGGGAAAAAATAATATTCCCTTTACAATACTATTCACAAAGATAGACAAACAAACACCATACAAAACACAAATTACTATTGATAGATGGAAAAAAAATCTAACTGATAATTGGGAAATATTTCCAACATATTTTTTGTGTTCAGCAAAAAACAACTTAGGTAGAACCCAAATTTTATCTTATATCGAAAATATAATACAAAAAAATAAAAATATTACATTACATAATTAATTATTTCATTTTTATTAATACCTATAATGTTATATCATTGTTATAATTGATATGACATGATAAATATATATTAGGTAAAAAATGGATAGAATACACAATGCTAAAAACATAAAAGTATTAAACAAAGTCAACAAAAATAAATAGCACCCTAATCAAATTCATTACCATAGTAGGTGATCAATTTCTTCAGAAAGAAGCTCCATTAACTTCATTTTAAATTAAGGTAAATTATAACCAATATCTTCTAAAAATCTTTTTTCTTGTTTAGTTATTTTATGTTTTTTGCCATTTTTTTGGTTATGTTTCCATATACCATTTTCATACAAAGCTGAACCATCTTGAAAATGGATATGTTTAGGTTCATTTCTAAATTTTCCTCCTGGGCTATGTCTACGGATAGTTTTAGGTGATTTTTTTTTATTAATTAAGCCTTGTATTTGATTATTAGATAATACTTTTCCTCTTAATAAGGCCTTGCCTGCTTTATATTTTATACTATTGTCTAAATTTTTTAACAATTTACCTTTTCCTGGCATTACCATTAAAATGGCTTCTGTCAATATTTCTCCTAATTTTTCTGCTTTGCTTATTTCATCTAAGCTGGAAATCTCTTTGCTTATTTTTCGTATCTGGTCAAAAAACAGAGCAGGTTTTTTTAGCTTTTCAAATAATGATAAAAAACCTTCAATAGTAGCTTTAGGGTTAGTAAATAATGTAATATAACCCTCAACTTCACCTTTTAAGGCACTCCCTATTCCTTGTAAAAAGGCTTTTTGTTGTTTTTTGTCTTTTGTTGACCATAAATCTTCTTCATCTGAACTATCTATTTCTATTGTGCCTAGAACATTGAGTTGATAAGCATCGATATTTGTTATTTTTTTAAATTTAAAATCTCTATCTTCTAAAAATTGTAGAGGTACATATTTTAATAGTTCTTTACGTGCTTGGCGAAGGGTGTGTAGTTGGTTTGGTGCTTTGTGTTCTAAAGGTAATAGGCTAGGACCTCCTAAAGGAGGTTGTAAAGCCAGTTCCATTTTGCGTTCTGCTCTATAGTGTGCTTTTATAGCTTGTTTTTTATTTTCTACTTCTTGTATTATTGCTTCAAAAGGGCCTTCACCGTTTATTATAATGCCTTGATCTTTTAATGTCAAAAGATATTGGTTGATTGTTTTTTTTCTTTCTATTGCTAGTTCATTTCCTGCTTTAGTTTGATATATTTTTATATCAATTTTGTTCTCTGTTAATATAGAATTGAGCTTCTTTTGTAATTCTGCTATTTTATCCAATAATTCTGGGAAATGTTTTACTTTTTCATTGGCTTGTTGATAGTACTTTATTTGATCTGATAGGCCTGTAGAATTTACTTGTTGTATTTTTTCTACGATTTTTAATAGGTCTTCTTGATGCTTTTCTAAAAAACTTTTTTGTCTAATAATTAATTGGAATGATTCAGAAATATCATTTTTATTTAATTTTTCTTCTTCTAAAATGTCTATAAAGTCTTCAATATCTTCTAAATCATATTTTACATTTTCAAAACAAAAAATATCTCCAAATTCTAGTAATCGTTGATTTTTATACTTTTCAGTTCGTTTATTAATTTCTCGCCAATTATAAAGTGATTTTTTTTTATTATATTCTTTTGCTGCTTGTTCGGCTAAGTATTCTGGACTTTCTCGTCTTTTTTGTGCTTCTTTTTTTTCTTCTAATGCTTTTTTAAAGCTTTCATGCAAACTATCAAAATTCAAATCAGATGCTTCAGGATAACCTTCTGTGCCTTCTGGTTGGTAAACAGGTTGTTTATATGTACGATATATTTTTTTTATCATACTTTGAATAGCTTCTCCTATATATGATGGTGAAGTGTTATTAAATTTATTTTGTCTTTTGGGGATTTTAGGTCTTTTTTTGGTCTTGTTAGATTCTTCTCTATCTGGTTTATTTAAAGATTGTTCTTCTTTATATATTTGATCATTTTCTACATTATTTATCTGGTTTTTTTCTGCTTTATCTGAATGGTATATCATATTTTCTTCTTTATCATTTTTATATCCTTGATCATTTTCTGCATTTTCACAATTTGTCTGTTTATCTTCTTCTTTATCTGAATGGAATATCAAGTTTCCTTCTTCTTTATATCCCCGACAATTTCCTGCATTAATACATTTAGGGTTATTTTTACCTCTAGTTCTTTTTTTTACGCCGCCGGGTAGTTTTATTTCTCCTATGATGATTACATTTTTATATAAATCTGAGCTTTCAGTTTTTCTATAGTGTAGATAATTTTTTGCTTGATCTCGATCCAGAGCTAATATTTTTTCTATATTTATACCTTCCTGAATTATTACTGGACATAAAAATTCTTTCTCTATGTGTTTATTTATTGTATATGATACATATGCGGAATATGTATTATTATTTTTGTCATATACAAATGTTAAACCATGACCTGATTTTGTGAGAAAAAATTTTTTAATATATGATAATCCTAGTTTATCAAATTTTTTATCTAGTTGTTTTAATGCATTAATTACATGTCGTGGTTTATTGTCTAACGCATCGGCTATTTTCTCTAAGTCTGTTTTTGTATCTTTTTCTTTTATTTCTTGTGAATGTTGAATATCATTATCATGTTTATTACAACTACACTGTATTGATAAAATTAGGGAGAATAAGATAGAATATATTACAAATTTTTGCATAACCCCTACATATTTATTTATTAATCAATTTATTACATGACTTTTTTAGTTGAAATAAATTCTTCTTTATTAAAGATAATTGTGTTGCTTCAAATTTAGTATCATAACATTGATTTATACTTTCTAATATAGATTGGTATAATATATCAGCTGTTATGTCAGGATGATTTTCTAAAAATTGCACAAAATTTTTTAATTTTTCTAAATAGAGAATAAAATCTTGATAATGTGTTTTTGAATTTTTACCAACAGACCATGTTATGGCTTGTAAAGGAGATTGTAAAATATGATTAGTATGACCGATATCCTTTAACATATTATACTGCGGCATTGCCAAATATTTTTGAATAGCCTGACAATATGTTTTACTTTTTTTATCTGTAGCATATATAAAATGCTGCGTAAGATATTGTTTGAGCTGGGATAAATTATAATCTTTTTCTAGCATTTGATTATACCAATGGTTATTTTTGTAATGTAGTTTTTGAGACGATGTGTTATTGCTTTTGTCTAAACTTTTCGCTCTTCTTTGCATAGGATATATAATTTTATATGGATTATATCCACATAATCTTACTGATGCTATCAGTTGTATTTTTGTTTTATTTAAATCAGAGATAAATTTTTGGGTATCTTGATATGCTTTTTTTACTGATAAATATTGTTTTGTTTGTTCTTCATATAATTGCCTTAATTGGTGCATCTTTTTAAAATGTACATGATTTTCTACATTATTATTGTTTAAAATTTCTACGGATTTATTACGTTTTAAAACTTTATTTTTATTAAGCTGATCAAATACTAGGCGATTAATTGTTTCCTTATTTTTATAATCAAAACCTGTATGCTGTAATATAGATCTTAAATAACGATAATGGGGATGTATTTTTTCATTTAGCATATCTATTTCTTGAATAATTTCTTGTATTTCTTTTTGTAAGGTATATGGTAATGGTGTATTAGATGGACAGTTATTTAATTCATCTTTTAAAAAATTTATATTTTCTTGTATATCTTCTATATCAAATTGTATATTCCTTACAGAAAATAATCCCGTTTTATATAGACGAAACCTTTTTTCTATTCGATATTTAGATTTAGAATCTGTTTTTTCTGGGATAGGATATACATTTTTATTTATAGGTTGTTGGTTAATTTTATCTAAAATATTTTCACTGTCTTGTATAAGATCTGGTGATAAAGGAATAGCATCATATTGATATTCTTTTGCTAATTCTTCTAAATTTTTTATAAATAATGCAGCATGTGGCCGTAATGATTCAAGTGAAAATTGTAATAGATCTTTTTTTACTGTATTAGGAACTTCAAATGTTGGTTTTTCTAATACTTGAGCAAATCCTTCTAAAAATTCATTGACTTTTTGTTGTAAAATAGGGTCATCTAAATTTTTTTCTGATATTTTATTTTCATGTTGATTTTTTTCCATATGTTTTATGATCCTTTTAGAAAAATGTTTCCAATCTACAGGTGGAATATTTAAATAATTAATGATATTTTTCATATCAGCTTGTATCAATGGATTTTCTAATTCATGAACTAGTAGTTCATGAAATTTTTCCTTCATCTGCGCCTTTAATTTTTGTTTTTTACTTAAATACTCTACTACATCTTCATGATTATTTTTTTGTGCAAGCATAAGAGGGGTTTCATTATTACTATTTTGTGGCTCAATCATTACTCCAGATTTTTCTACTAAATATTGTACTACTAAAAGATGACCATAAGCTGCAGCAATATGCAAAGGTGTATTTTTTTGTAAATCTAGAGCCTCTTTTTGCACACTATTTTTTAAAAGATAAACTACAATATCTAAATAGCCTTTCCAAGCAGCAGTATGTAAAGGCGTATAACCATTATTATCTTGACACGCCTTATTAGCATTCTTTTCTACTAAATATTGTACAATAGGCAAATGATTTTGCCAAACAGCAATATCTAGAGGAGTATAATCATGTAATTCTTTAATATTTTTATCTGCACCTTTTTCTACCAAATACTTTACTATATGCAAATGCCCATGATAAGATGCTCGGGCTAGTGGTGTATATTTTTGTGCATCCTGTAAATTGATATTGATACCTTTGGATATTGAATCTTGAACAGCTGATATATTCCCTTGAATAGCTGCATCATGAATATTTAATTCAGAATCAGAACTAGACATTATACTTACTTTTAATTGTTTTTCGTGTAGTATATTTTGCTTTTTTTTGCTACAAGTGGTTAAAAATATACATGTGATTATAGGTAGTATTATCGTTGATTGTATTTTTTTCATAATTATGTAGATATATTATATTTTTTATTTACTATTTTCAAATAATTGTATAATTTCTGGATCTCCTGATTCTTTGGCTAAATCATAAGGAGTTTTTTTTCTTCTATTTTGTATTGTAGGATCTGCATTATTAGATAATAAATATTTAATAATTAAAATATATTGTCTCTTAACAGCTATGTGTAAGGATGTATTGCCTAACCGCTGTTGCTTTTTATTAATACTTACTTTATTACTTATGAAAAAGTATTTGATTAAAGGCAAAAATCCGTGTTTAACTGCTTTAAAAATATCATCATTATCTAAAATTTCTTGGAATTTTGTTGAATTATTATTTTTTTTAGCTTCTTTTATAATATCTAAACAATTTTGTACTTTATCAATTATTTCTTTTTTTCTATTTATAATAGCATCTATCTTTTCACGATCTTCTTTCTGCATTTGTAAAGCAGGCTCTTCTTTAAATTTTTCTATAACGCTTATCTGTTCTTGGAGTGATATAATAGGAGTATTTTCGTTAAAATTTTTTATAGTTTCTTCTATATTTTGGCCATTGATATTGGCCATAATTGTTTCGTAATTTTTGTAAATTTTTTTCATCTTAGGTTCCATACTTTTTTCACATCCATCCAAAGCTGCTAATACCTGTTTTTTTGCCTTTTCTTGAAAGGCTTTTTTAGCTTTTTGTAATATTGCTTCTTCCTGTTTTTTTAATGAAATTTTATCTTCTATCTCTTTTCTGTCACTTTCAAAAATATCACTATTTTTTTTCCAAGATTTATAATCATCTATTATATCATCGAACTTAGCCAAAAGGCCATCAAATTTATTTACTACATATGTATATTTTTGGTATTCAATTGGTGTAGTTATTTTATTAAGTTCTGAGACAAGCGTTTTAATTTCTTTATCAGACTTGGAAGTAAATTCATTAATTTTTTTTCTCGCTTTATTGCGTGCTTCTCTTCTCCTTTTTGCATTTTTATTTTTTTTTGAATCATCTACTACATAACTAACACCATATATTAATCCTCTTACTGTATTACTAATAATATGGCTAGTTATATTTTTAGATGCACAAAATAGCATACCTTGCATCAAATTTGTTACTCCACCAGTTGCTACACCAAGTGCTACACCTATAGCAACATTAGCTGTTATAACACCTACCTGCTTCCATCTCACTCCACCTCCTTGTAATCCTTGTTTACCAATTAATACAAAGCCTTCATGTTCACCTATTTTGGGTAACATAATGTGTATTACTGATTTTTGTTCTTGTGGTGATAGTTGTAAAATTTTTTCTACTGTATATGTTGGCAAAAAAGATTGATTATCTTTTTTTTGGGAATAATATATTGGATATATGACAGGAAGAATCCATCTTTTATAATTACCTGTAGGTTGTTTTTCATTTACAATTGCAAACCACTTATTCTGCTTCTGAAAAAAGAAGACTTCATGTCCTGAATTTGAAATAATGGCTTGTGTTTGATAATGAGCATGATTTAATGTATAATTTCTTCCATTTTGTATATCAACCCATTTTTTAGTATTATCCTGTGTTTTACCTGTTAATGACAGGTTTAGTACTGTGTGTTTTTCATGTACTGTTTTACATCCAAAAACAATACAACATAAAATTAGGACTAAAAAAAATTTTTTCATAAAAATTAGATTTAATTATATCTTTCTTTTAAAGAAATATAGTTAAATTTTATTATAAATAAAATTAACAAAAAATAATATGATCACTTTAATTAGGCAATAAAATAGATGTTAAAACAAAAAATATCTATAAAGTAAAATTTTTGAAAGAATATAATCAAATAACAAAAAATTATGGCTAATTTGATGTTTTTGATTTTTAAGATCAATATTCAATGAAATAAAATTCTATTAAAAAAAATATTATAACCAATAAGCAAGATTTTAGTATACAACCATTACAAATGATACTATTCAATAAACACTGAATTATAGCTTTAATTAAATACATGCCTAACTTTATGATATTACAATCATACCTAAAGCCTTACCTGACCTTACTCAAGGTAAGATTATCCTTAGTAGTTTCATTTTCTGCAGGTTTTGGCTATGCTTTAGCAGCCCATCCCTTTATTTTTGATCTTCATTTTTTTATTTTTTGCTTAGGATCCTTTTGCATAGCAGGTGGTGCAAGTGCTTTTAACCAAATTATAGAAAAAAAAACTGACAAAATAATGGAAAGAACAAAAAATAGACCACTTCCTACAAAAACTTTAACTTTACCACAGGCATACCTTTGTGCTATAACTATGACAGTTTTAGGATTATATAGCCTATATATTTCTACTAATATTTTAGTTATTTTACTCAGTTTAATATCATTTATAATCTATATATTAATCTATACTCCCTGCAAAAAAATTACTCCCATAGCTGTATGCATAGGAGCTATTCCTGGTGCCCTTCCCCCTCTTATAGGTTGTGTGGCTGTACATAATGAATTTTCCTCTTTAGGGTTCACACTTTTTTTACTACAATTTATATGGCAATTTCCTCATTTTTGGTCTATAGCCTGGCTAGGAAAAGCAGACTATAAAAAAGCAGGTTTTAAACTTCTACCTATGCAAGGAAATCATAAAATGGTAGCATTACAAATGGTAGGATATACGCTATTATTAATACCTTGTGGATTATTACCAGCACAATTGGGTGTTACAGGATATGTATCAGCAATATTAGTTTCAATTTTTAATTTACTGTTTTTATGGCCTATTATTGTTTTTGTAAAACATGATCAACGGAATATAGCTCTTACAATTATGTTTAGCTCTTTTTTATATTTACCTCTTGTGCAAATTATTTATTTAATAGATAAATTGTAAGCAAGCATTTTATGCCTTAGAAGAACATAATTGGAGTAAATCTGAGTTGTTGGCCTATGAAAAGATAGAAAAAGAGATAAGAGATAATTATGCAATAGAAGAGTATAAAAAAGATAAATATATTGAAATAGGAATGGAAAAAGGCATAGCATCTACCCAAAAAAGCATTGCAAAAAATCTTTTAGAAAAAGGAATGTCATCAGATCAAGTAGCAGAAATTACGGGCTTATCTTTACATGATATAGAAGAAATAATTGCTGAAAAATTCAATTAAAAAATTGAAACCTATAAAATTCTTATACATAATATTTTTCACTGTATTTATGCATAGTAAAATTCCTTTTATTTCTTTTAACCATAAATTTAACCAATTAGGAATAAATTAAAAATTTTCGTATTATCTGCTATAGCAGCTACTTCAATAAAGCATGATCGAAACAAACACATTATAAAAAAAATAATAGTCTATATTCACTTAAACTAAGTATACATGCAAATGGTCATGGTAATAATAACTTGAATGGGTAATGATGTAAATGTACATTCAAATAATCAACATAATAGTAGTAGTATAAGTTACAAGCCTATAACTAATAACTTTAATTTTATTTTTTGTCAAAAGAATCCTTTTTTCTGACTTAGATGAATGAATGTCAACTCAAAAAATTTGACAGTTAAAATATGCCTGATAGATCTACAGAAAAACTTATTCTTTTATATGTCCAAATAAAAAAAATAAAAAATAGTTTTTTAAATCAATCAAAAATTGGCTTTCTTTTTTCTAAGAATGCCTTTTTTCCTTCCTGGGCTTCGTCAGATAAATAATACAAATGTGTAGCATTTCCTGCTAACTCCTGAATACCTGCTTGACCATCGAGCTCTGCATTAAATGCGGATTTGAGCAATCGGATGGCTAAAGGACTTTTCTCCATAATCTTTTCTGCCCAAGCAATATATGTTTTTTCTAAATCGTTTAAAGGTACTACAGTATTTACTAGACCCATGCTTAATGCTTCTTGAGCATTATACTGTTCACATAAAAACCAAATTTCCCTTGCTTTTTTCTGACCCACTATACGGGCTAAATATGAAGCACCAAAGCCTCCATCAAAACTACCTACCTTAGGACCTGTTTGGCCAAAACGTGCATTTTCTGCTGCTATAGTCAAATCACAAACCACATGCAATACATGACCTCCTCCTATAGCCCAACCTGCTACTGCAGCTATTACTGGCTTAGGAAGACTACGGATCTGCTTTTGCAAATCCAAAACATTTAAATTAGGTTCCTGATCTGGAGTATCAGCATAACCGCCCTTAGCTCTAAAGCGCTGATCTCCCCCACTACAAAAGGCTCTTCCTCCAACACCAGTAAGCACAACTACTTTTATATTAGCATTTTCCTTACAATATGCTATAGCTGCTAACATTTCTTGTACTGTAAGAGGTGTAAAAGCATTGTGTACATCAGGCCTATTGATACTAATACGGGCTATACCCTTATACTCTTCAAAAAGAATATGTTGAAATTTTTTAATATCTTGCCACTGCCATGACTTTAGATGTTGATTTTGATTAAACATAATACAAAGTTAATATAAAGATAACGTTAATCCATCATATGCTAAAAAAATATTAGATGGTAGAGTGCTATTTACAAGGTGATGATTTCCCATATTATGGCTTATATGCGTAAAGTAAGTTTGAGGAGCATTAATATATTTTGCTAATGCTATAGCCTCTTGCAAAGAAAAATGTGCATGATGTTTGTTTTTTCCTAAAGCATTAACCATAAAAATTTTTGAACCTTTTATTTTTTCTATTTCTTGAGCATTAATCATGCTTGCATCTGTAATATAAGTAAAATCTTGAATGCGAAAACCTAATATTGGTAACATATAATGATAAGCTTGTATTGGTGTACAAGTTATCATAGCATCTGAAAATAATAAGAAAGATTCTTGAGCAGATATAGCACTTAATTTAAGTATTTGACTTATCTTTTTACTTGTAAAAAAATAGTAAAAATGTTTTTTTATAGCTTGTAAAGTACGTATATGGCCATATAAAGGAATAGGATTTTGGGCATAAAAAGGTCTAATATCATCAAGCCCAGCTATATGGTCACGATGTTCATGGGTAAGCAATATAGCATCTATATGTTGAATATTATTTTGAATAGATTGTACTCTAAAATCAGGACCTATATCTATTAAAATATTTCTATCTTGTACAGAAATTAAAAGGGAACTTCTTTGCCTTTTATCTTTTTCATCTTTAGATGTACAAGTAACACAAATACATGTAGGGATAGGAACTCCTAATGATGCTCCACTGCCTAATACAGTAATAACCATACAATAATAAAATAAAAAATTATATTATTTCTTCTTCTTGTAAAGAAACACCATCAAAGTGTTATTTTACAAATAATTTGTGCTATGTATTTTATAATTTCAATTTTGTTTACATAACAAATCTTACCATCAGTCAAAATATATTTCATTAGCGATCTTTAATATACATAAAAAAATATAAAATTATATTAATTATATTATAATATAAATTTAATTATATACATTAAAACATTATAATAGTAAAAAATTCCCTACTGATTATTTTCAAAAAATAACTAAATTTTAAAAAAGTATCTTCTTATATAGGATTCTATTGAGATAACAGTAGTATCTTTGAAATATTTTTTATCTAATTATTTGAGATAGAATACCCAACCTAAAAGCACCACTAGCATTTTCTATACAATTTATGTTTGATTTTTGGAGAAAAAAATTGATTAAAATACAAGCTACTACAATAATATCTACTCTGTTATCGCATATACCTAAAATTTTTGTCCTTTCTTTTCTATTCTTAGGTACAATCATAGAGTATAAATCTTTAAAATGTTGTATTGGTATTGATGTGAAAGAATTATTATTTTTAATAAAAAAATTACTTTGATATATTTTTAAAATATGAGCAAAAGTTCCTGAAGTTCCTATTAACCTTGTAGGTGCATACATTGCTATGGCTTGAAGAAATGTATGTAATTTCTGAGTTAAAAATTGGTTCATAGTCTGAATAGAAGTAATAGCTATAGGTTCATGGTGATGAAAAGTATATTTAAGCCTTTTTAATCCTATTTCATAGCTCTTTTGCCAAAAAATTTTATCTTTATTACAAATAATAAGCTCAACACTTCCTCCTCCAATATCTACAATAAGCACTTTATTATTGTTTTGAGGCAATACAATATTTTTATTGAAACATACTCCTTGATAGATATATTGTGCTTCTTCTTCTCCTGAAATAATATCTATTTTTATATTAGTAATCTGCTGTATAGTAGCTACTATGGCTTTCCTATTAGAGGCTGTACGCAACATACTAGTAGCTTTAGCTTGTATTTTATCTACATGATAGTCATGAATAATTTCTTTTAAAATTTTAAAACTTTTAACAATTTTTTTTAGCATATCTTCAGATATTTCTGACTTATTTAAATCACTAAAACTATTTTTATGATCAAAAAAAATTTTTTTTTTTTTTATAATATGGTAATGATTTTCAATAACATCAGCTATTAGTAGATATACTTTATTAGTTCCTAAATCAATAACGGCTACGCGCATAACAAATAAAAAAAATTAAATTTTTTAAGGAATAGAGGATTGGTGTGGATCTTTTTCTGGATTTTTAAGCAATTGTAGTAATTTTTTTTCCATATCATCATTAATAATATGTTCTATAGATTCTGCATCATCATGTATATGATCGGGTTTAATGTTTAGATAAGTTGTTAAATATAATTCCCATAAACGATGTCTACGCACTATTTTTTTACCCATAGCCTTTCCTTGTGCTGTGAGTAGCCAAAAATGGCTACCATTTTCTACGGTATTTTTCACCCATTTTTTTTTTTTGAGTTGTTTAAGTCCACAATGAAGCTGCTGAGTAGTAGTTTTTTTTTTTAACATATCAAAACTTCTTTTAGCAAAGAAATTTTTGTCTTTTTCTCCTAAATGATAGAATATTTTTAATGTATTTTCTAAAATATTTTTTTTTTTAAAGCGATATTTTTTCATGTTTTTGGCAAAAATACCCTTCGAAGGGGCAAATAAAAAAGAAAATAAAGCAAAAAAAGATATAGCCAAAACAATCCAAGGACCTGTAGGCATAGCCGGATAAGCATAAGAAATTACTGTTCCACAAATTCCTGCAAATATGCTAAAAATAACTGCTAAAAAAATCATCTTTTTTATCTTATATGTCCAAAATCTTGCAGCTGCTGCAGGAGTAATAAGCATGGCAGCCATAAGCACTACACCAACAGCTTGTATACCAATAGTAATAGCCAATACAAGCAAAAATATAAGTATAAAATCAAAATATTGTATAGGCATACCAATGCTCTGGGCAAAATTACGATCAAAAGCTATAAGTACAAAAGATCGAAAATGGTAAACAATTACACTAAAAATTAATACACTAATTACAGCAAATATATATATATCATTTTGCAATAAAGCTGCTGCTTTACCTAATAAAAAATTATTTAAACCAGTCTGTTCAGGATTACCGTTATGCTGAATATGTGTCAGTAATAACGTACCTACACCAAAGAATACAGATAAAATAATGGCAATAGCTGTGTCTTCTTTTATTTTAGAATATGTAATAATGGAATCAATACATATTAAAGATAAAAAACCTGTAAAAGATGCACCTAACAAAAGTAAACCTGTATGTTTAGTACCAGAAAACATAAATGCTAAGCATATACCAGGAAGAACAGCATGGGCTATTGCATCTCCTATTAAAGATTTTTTTTGAAGAAAAGTAAAACTACCTACCAACGCAGCACTACTTGTAAGTAAAATAATACCTATGGTAACATACCAAATATTTGGATTTTCAATAGATAGTAAAGACAAAAAACTTTTTATAACAAGCATATATTGAAGAGTATTCTTAAATTATTTATATGTAACAATAAAACATGTTATATATTTATTTTATTATAAATTTTTTCATACAAAGAGATCAATTTTTAACTATTTTTTCTGGGTTGAACATCTTTTTTTTGTAATAAAGTACTAATTTCATGCAATAATGTAAGCTTTCCACCATAAGTTTTTTGCAATAATTCAGCCTGAAATACTGAATTAGTAGGACCTGAAGCCACTAAACGCATGTTTAACATCACAAGCCAGTCAAAATAATGTCTTACCGATTGTAAATCATGATGAACCACTACAATAGTTTTACCTTCTTTTTTTGTCATTTGTTGTAATAACTCAAAAATTACAGCCTCTGTAGTAGCATCTACACCTGCAAAAGGTTCATCCATAAAATACAATTGGGCTTCTTGTGCCAAAGCTCTAGCTAAAAATACACGCTGTTGTTGACCACCAGATAGCTGACCTATTTGCCTAGAGGCTAATGCAGCCATACCTACTTTTTCCAAACAATGCATTACAATAGCTTTATCTTTAGCCTTATTTTTTAAAAATTTGAGATGCATATATCTTCCCATCATTACTACATCAAAAACAGTAGTAGGAAAATCCCAATCTACAGATTCTCTCTGAGGTACATAACCTATACGTTTTCGTACCTTATTTATAGGCTGACCAAAAATTTTGATATAACCACTATTCACAGGTTTTAAACCCATAATTGTTTTAAGAAGTGTAGATTTTCCTGCCCCATTAGGACCTACAATGCCTATTAAAGCTCCTTGAGGTAGAGTAAAATCTATACCCCAAAGTACAGGTTTCGTTTGATACGCTACCGTAAGATCATGTATTTCAATAATAATATTGTCAGCTGCAATTACCATAGTTCTAGTTATATATGTTATTGTAATGCCTGAACAATAGTAGAAACATTTTTAGTAAACATGCCAATATATGTTCCTTCTAATGTACCTTCTTTACCCATAGCATCGGCATATAATGCACCACCTATTGTAAGGGTATGTCTTTTTTTTAAACATCCTTCTAAAACAGCTTTCATGGGTTTATCTGGTGTAGCAGTTTCTAAAAATAAAGCTTTTATTTTTTTTGTAACAATAAAGTTAACCAAATTAGTAATATCTCTTACACCAAATTCTGAGAGTGTTGAAATACCTTGCAAGCTTTTTACTTCTAGACCATAAGCACGACCAAAATAACTAAAAGCATCGTGAGCAGTTATTAGAATACGTTGTTCAGAAGGTATTTTTTTTATTTTTTTTTTTATCTTATCATGCAGTTCTTTTAGCTGATTTATGTAATTCGTAGTATTTTTCTGATAAAATGTCGTATTAGTAGGATCTTTTTTTCCTATCACATAATTAATGTATTTTACTACAGCTATCCACAGGGTGATGTCAAACCAAATATGAGGATCCATATTATTATGATAATCAGGATCATGTAAAAGTAATTTTTTATCTAATACATCACTTACAGCGTATAGAGGCTTTATCTTTTGTAATTTTTTAAATATTTCTGCCATCTTACCTTCTAAGTAAAGTCCATTATAAAATACAAGGTCTGCTTTCATAATCTTTTTAAGATCTTTTTGTGTAGCCTTATATAGATGTGGATCTACTCCAGGTCCCATAAGTGTTGTTACCTCTGCCTTATCTTTTACAATATTTTTTACTGCATCCCCTATCATGCCAGTAGTAGCTACAATAGCTAAAGGAGATGATACATCATGGCCTTGCTCTTTAGCTAAAACTACATTAAAAAATAGCACAAAGCATAAAAAATGAACTTTTTTAGCAATCACATGAATTTTGTAATTTTTTTTTGTAAAAAATGCAAATTTTGTATTATCCATTTTAATTCTTTTAACTAAAAAACAAAAAATAATAATATTTAGACTATAGTCTATATAATCTAAAAATCAATTTACAATAGTAAAATATTTTAATTTAAAAAAAAAATTAATTTACATAACTATTTCTGTTAGTATTGTATACTTTTTTCAGGATGTTTTCCTTTTCTACCCTTATAATATTGTTGAATTTTTTGCATATCTTCTTCTAAATTACCAGTAGGTACTAAAGTCGATAGTATACCTATTTCTTTTTTACTATAATCTATAGTTGTTAATACAATAGGAACTTTAGCATGTAAAGCCATTTTATAAAAACCCAATTTCCAAGAAGACACTTTAGATCGTGTACCTTCTGGCATAATCACTAGAAAAGCATGAGAAGCAGACTGTAGATAACGAATAAGGTAGGTGCTAATTTTAATTTTAGCTTGCATACTTTTTCTTTGTATAGGTACAGCACCAAGAGTCCTAAAAAAAATGTTGAATGGAAAAAACATAATTTCTTTTTTAAGTGCATACTTTGCAGGTATATTATAAGCAGCTATAGATAGCATGCCATAAAAAAAATCCCAATAGCTAGTATGTGGATATGTAATTAATATTCCTTTAGTAATATTTTTAGGAAAAGGAATAGTTATCTTCCAACCCAAAAGATGTAATATATAGCGAGAAATTCTTGATTTGATAAACTTTATCATTGTATATAAAATATTTCTGCAAAGAAACATGATAAATTTAAATATTATGAATTTGCATATTTAGCATATTCAAGTTTAGATCTTTTTAAAATTAACTTACTGTCAAATTTTTAGCTTTTAAAATTTTTATGCATATTTTTTTTGTATTTTGTGTACTTGAAATAAATTAGAAGCAAACATAAAATTATATCAAATAATATCCAAATTTATTTAGTCGAATTACCAAGTTCCCCATATTTGTACCTAATAACGAACAATTTACATAAAACATTCAATACTATCATCCTTAATCTAGATAATTTATACATACTTAAACACACTTTAAATTAATAAAAATTATATGATGGCTCTTCCCGCATACCTTACTGATAAAAAAATAAATTTTTTTATTACAAATGCCCTGCAAGAAGATATTGGACTAGGAGACTACACAAGCCTATCTACTATTCCTCAACGTACGTATATAAAAGCAAAACTAATGGTTAAAGATAGTGGTATATTAGCTGGAATTCTACTAGCACAAAAAATATATTCCTGTATTAGTCCAGAAATAAAAATGCATGCATATAAAAAAGATGGTGACAATATTACTGCAGGAGAAAATGCTTTTATAGTATATGGAAATGCACATCATATTTTAGCTACAGAACGTTTAGTGCTTAATTGTATACAAAAAATGAGTGGTATTGCAACACACACAGCATATCTAAAAAATCTTATTAAAGATACAGGTATAAAAATACTAGACACTAGAAAAACTACCCCTAATGCCAGAATAATAGAAAAATGGGCAGTATATATAGGAGGAGGAAAAAATCATCGGTATGGCCTCTACGACAAAATTTTAATTAAAGATAATCATATTGATATAGCAGGAAGCATTGATAAAGCTGTAAAAAATGCATTAACATACCTTAAAAAACATCATCTTAACTTGCCTGTAGCTATAGAAGCCCGAAATTTAACTGAGGTAAAAAACATTATACAACAGCAAGGAATAACAACCATTATGCTCGATAATATGGACATGCAAACCATAAAAAAGGCTATTAACATTATCAATAAAAAATACAAAATAGAAATTTCTGGTGGCATTAATAAAAATAATATAAAAAAAATTGCTTCATGTAAAGGCATAGATTATATTTCTATTGGTGCTTTAACACATACAGTCAAAAATATGGACATGAGCCTAAAATTCATAAAATGAAAACAGATATTTTGTTCCAAAAACAAATCATAAACTTTTTTATCTATATCCCAATTCAATTTTTTATTGTGTATGTAGTAGATTTTACTTGTTATATATACCTTGCATTTATTATTTTAATGCCACTACATAAAAAATATCTGAACATTACATTATATATCTGTTTTGGATTAGGGTTTGTATTTGACATATTATACAGTGCTTGGGGAGTATATACTGCTACCAATGTGCTGACAGTATATATAAAATATTACTTGATAAAATATTGCTTCAAAGCTTATCTGATACGCAATCCAGATATAAATTATCTCACCATAAAAAATGTCAACTTTATTTTATATTTTTTCTTTATAACTGCTCTTACCATATTCCATATTTTTGTTTTATACTGCTTAGAAGCAAAAAATTTTTTTATTTTTTTCCAAAAAAAAACCCAAATATCTTTAGATATTATATTTACAATAATATTTATTTTGGCTAGTCAATACTTATTTCATTATAAATTACGCCATCAAAGTTGAAAAATTACAAAAAACAGTATGTTATTGCCTTAAGTTTTATAGTTGTAAATATACTTTATATTATAAAGCTCTTTTTTTTACAAGTTATTGATATAGGATATCAAGCAGCAGCAGAAAAAAATATCATTCAAAAACATATTGAAAAACCATATAGAGGTTTAATATACGATACCAATGGTAAGGAATTGGTATATAATGATCCTGTATTTGATATTTTATGCATTCCCAACATGATACAAAATTTCGATTTAGAAAAATTTTGTATTTGTTTTAAAATCAAAAAAAAAATATTAATAAAACGCATAACACAAGCCAAAAAATATTCTAAAGTAAAACCTTATGTAATTATACAAGGTATTCCTAAAAAGCATTTTGCCTTAATACAAGAAAAATTAATTGAATTTCCTGGTTTTATATCTAAATTACGCAATAAACGAAAAAAAAAATATCCTATAAAAGCCAAAAATATTTGAATCATTTGAAAAAATTAAAAAAAATAAAAAAAAAAAAAAAAATATTGTAATGAAGATTGGATAGGAAAAACAGGTATTGAAAAAAAATATGATAGCCTATTACGAGGAAAAAATGGATTATATCTGCAACTCATAAATGCCCAAGGTATTATACAAGGTAAATATAAAGGAGGAAATTTAGACATATTACCTACACCAGGACAAAATATTATTACCACTATCAATACTCCTTTACAACTTTATGGAAAAAAATTACTACAAGGCAAAAAAGGAAGTATTGTAGCTCTTGTTCCTTCTTCTGGTGAAGTATTAGCTATTGTATCTAGTCCTTCATACAATCCCAAACTATTTTCTGAAAAATATTTACACAAAAATTTTCATCAGCTTTTAAAAGATAAAGCATATCCTCTATTTCACAGGCCTATTATGGCCATGTATCCTCCAGGGTCTATTTTTAAACCTATACAAGCTCTTATTGGGCTTAATGAAAATATTATTGATGCCAAACAAAAAATATTTTGCAATACAAAAAAAATAAAATGTCATCCTCATCCCTCTCCTATTAATTTACAACAAGCTATTCAATATTCATGCAATCCTTATTTTTATAATCTTTTCAAAAAAATAATTTGTAAACAGACATATGATGGAAAAAATTTAAAAGAAAAAATAACATTTCAACATTGGAGAAAATATGTACTACAGTTTGGTTTAGGAAAACCACTAGGTATTGATCTTCCAGGAGAAAAAGGAGGTAATATACCTACAGCCATGTTTTATGATACTTTATATGGCAAAGATAAGTGGAAGCATACACAAATAAGATCTTTAGATATAGGACAAGGAGAAATATTAGTTACTCCCCTTCAGATAGCAAATATAGCTGCCATAATAGCTAATAGAGGATTCTATTATACACCATATATTGTAAAAAAAATAGGTGAAAAATATATTTATAGTAAATCATTTACTACAGATATTTCCAAGAAAAATTTTGAAGTTGTTGTAGAAGCCATGCATAATACTACAAAAAATATTTGGAGAGCACAAGTAAAAAATATAGCCATATGTTGTAAAACTGGTACAGTAGAAAATACACATGGCAAAGATCATGCTGTATTTATGGCTTTTGCACCTAAAAATTCTCCTCAAATAGCAGTAGCTGTTTATATAGAAAATGCTGGATGGGGAGCAAGGTCTGCTGCCGCTATAGGGAGTTTAATAATAGAAAAATATATGCATAACAAAATATCACGCACATGGATAGAAAAATATGTTCTAGATGGAAATTTTTTTAATTAGTTTATAGATATTAAACCTAACAAAAAATTTAATACTATTATTAAAAATTACTTTAATATATAATTTCGAGTAATGAACAAAATGGATAATAAAAAATATTATCATATAGATAGCATAATTATGTCTATATACTGTATTTTAGTAATAATAGGTATTACCAATATATATGCTGTAGACTACCAACAATATATACAAGACAAATCTTTAACATCTACATATGCTTTTAAGCAGTGTTTATGGTTTTTTTTTTCTTTAACTCTATTTTTTATTATTTTTTTTGTAGACAAATATTTCTTTGAATATTTTGCTTATATTCTATACTTTATTAGCTTATTATTACTTATAGGTACACTTTTTTTTAGTCCTTCTGTGGGAGGCCATACATCATGGTATAAGATAGGTGATATAAAAATACAACCTACAGAATTTTCTAAGCTTACATGTGCTTTAGTAATATCAAAATATCTAAGTAAAAAAAATACTTGCTTAACATATTGGAAATGTCAGCTTTACAGCATATTACTTATTGCACTGCCTACTGTACTTATCTTACTACAAGGGGATATAGGTTCTGCACTTGTTTTTAGTACTTTTTTTATTGTCTTGTATCAATATAACTTTCCACAAGTCACTATTTTTTTTTTGTGCAGTTGTTGTATACTATTATTACTTACTTTATGGATAAAAAAATGGATATTAATCTTGAGTGTTATAGTATGTCTAATAGGAATAATACTCATAAATAAAAAAAAGTACTATAATATAAGAACCTTAGTAATAAGTATAGGAATCAATTTATGGATAATTAGTACAGAATGGATGTTGAGCTATATGCTCAAACCATACCATAAGAATAGGCTAAGAGCATTAATTAATCCCAATCTAGAACCTTTAGGTATAGGATGGAACATTACCCAAGCTAAAATTGCTATAGGTTCAGGAGGCTTATATGGCAAAGGCTTTTTGCAAGGAACACAAACCAAGTTCAATTTTGTTCCAGAACAGCGTACTGACTTCATTTTTTGTACTATTGGCGAAGAATATGGATGGTTAGGTACAACAACAGTAATATTACTTTACTTGATACTACTTTTACGCATACTATATGTTACAGAAAAACAGCGTTGTAATTTTTCCAAAGTATATGGCTATTGCTTAGCTGCCATTATATTTTTTCATGTCAGTATTAATATAGGTATGACAATTGGTTTGATGCCTATAATAGGTATTCCTTTACCATTTATGAGCTATGGAGGATCTGCTTTATCTACATTTTCTTTGATGATATTTATTTTTTTAAAATTTGATATGAAAAATCAAAAACATATATATTAGACAAAATTTGATATGAAAATATATTTTTACACCAATAAAATTCTATAATATAACTATAGTTTATTAATTTTTCTAAAAATATTTTTAAAACTTACTTTAGTCATTTTTCAAGTAGAGAAAAAGCTTCTTCTACAATATCCTCACATGCCATAGGTTTAGACAAATGCATTAAATTCCTTTTCATCATTTTTTGTTGATTATCATTATGAAGCAAACAAAAAATTTTAGGTATAAGCTGCTCTTCTATTACAGCATCTTTTATAGCTATAGCTGCTTTATGCTTCACCAGAACCTGTACATTTTTAATTTGATGATCTGCTGCTACATGCGGAGAAGGAATAAATAACGTAGGCTTCTGAAAAAAACAGACCTCTGCAATAGTAAGTGCCCCTCCCCTTGCCACCACAATATCAGCCATAAGATAGGCCTGGGCCATATTTGTTATAAAAGGATATATTTTTACTATTTTACTGTACTTTTTCACTCTATCATCTACTTCAGCATAAAAATGTTTACCAACCTGCCAAATAATCTGAATATTTTCTGTAAAGAATAATTCTATATTTTTAAAAATTACCACATTAATAGCTTTAGCTCCTAAGCTCCCCCCCAGTACTAAAACACATTTTTTTTGATTATCTATACCAAAATTTTGGTAAGCTTCTTTTTTAATAGCAAAATCAACTTGAGTAATCAACTTACGCAAAGGATTACCTGTGAATATTGATTTTTTTAATGGAAAAAATTTTTCTGCTTCATGAAATCCCAAACATACCTTATCTACATAATAAGACAACCATTTGTTGGCTAAGCCAGGAAATACATTTTGCTCTTGTATAAGCGTAGGAATTTTTTTCTTTGCTGCCAAATATAATATTGGCACACTAGCATATCCTCCTGTACCAATAACAATATGAGGTTGAAATTTTTTTATAATATTATTTGCTTGCCATAAACTACGTATCACTTTATCGGGTAATAAAAAATTCTTCCACCATTGTCTTCTATCCAAACCACGTATAGGAAGACCAAAAATATTAAACCCATGTTGGGGTACCAACTGCATTTCCATTTTTCCACAAGCACCTACAAATAGTATTGCTATAGATATACTTTTTTTTTGCTCATAAGATAAAAACATTTCAGCTAAAGCAATAGCTGGAAAAATATGCCCTCCTGTGCCACCTCCACTTAAAATAATGTTGATTTTTTGCAAACCTGTTTCTATTTTTATATTTGACTAAATTGTTGTAAAAACTGCAGATCATTTTCTGTAAATAAACGAATATCATCTATTTTATATAACAACATAGCTATCCGTTCTATACCCATACCAAAAGCAAAACCACGGTACTCACTATCTATTTTACAGTTAATTAACACTTGAGGATCTACCATACCAGCCCCCCCTATCTCTACCCATCCAGTATTTTTGCATATAGTACAGCCAATTCCATTACAAACTAAGCAAGCAATATCCAACTCTACACTAGGTTCTGTAAAAGGAAAATAAGAAGGTCGAAGGCGTATTTTTGTTTTTTTGCCAAACATATGCTTTACAAAAAAAAGTAATGTTTCTTTAAGATGTAAAATATTAACATCTTTATCCACATAAAGACCTTCTATCTGATGAAACATACAATGTGTACGTGCAGAAATTGCTTCTTTACGAAATACACGACCAGGTGTAATGATACGCAAAGGTAAATTATGTTTTTCCATTATGCGTATCTGCGCAGAAGAAGTATGAGTACGCAATAAAAAATCTCCTTCAAGAAAAAAAGTATCTTGCATAGCTCTTGCAGGATGCAAAGGTGGAAAATTTAACGCTGAAAAATTATACCAATCTGTATCAATTTCTGGACCTTCTTCTAAGCTAAACCCTATATAACTGAAGATATCAATAGACTTTTTTATGATGATAGACAAAGGATGACAAGATCCTAAAGTATCTTCTACGGGTAAGGTATAATCTTCTAGAATTTTTTCTATATTATCCTTTTTACTTAGAGCAGATGAAGCTAGTGTAAATTTTTCTTGTGCTAATTTTTTTAACGTATTAAGTAAAATACCTAATTTTTTTCTCTCTTCTAATTCCAATGTTTTTATACAAGAAAATAATGCTCCAATTTTACCCTTTTTACTGATATATTGGAGACGAAATTGTTCTCTATCAACATCATTTTTTATGTTATATTTAGTTATTTCTTCTCTAATATCTTGTATTTTATGGTATATAGACATATTGATAGCATTTAGATCATACAAAGATAAATTTTTCCATTATTTTTTAAACAACTAAAAATAAAAAATACTGAGAAGAAAATACTATAATTACCATGTCAAAAAAAATTACAATACATAAAGGAAAAATGACATCTTGCAAAAAAACTCAAAAACCAACTTGGTTAAGGGTAAAACTCCCAACAGGAAATAACTATAAAAAAGTAAGAAAAATAGTAGATGAAACCAAATTACACACCATATGTGAGAGCGGAAACTGCCCTAATATGGGAGAATGTTGGGGAGCAGGTACAGCCACTTTTATGATTTTAGGTAATGTATGTACACGCAGCTGTACATTTTGTGCTGTAGCTACTGGCAGGCCTCCAGTATATGACACAAAAGAACCAGAACGCGTAGCACAAGCAATCCAAAAAATGGGTGTAAAACATGCTGTAATTACTTCAGTAAATAGAGATGAACTCAAAGACCGTGGAGCAACAATTTGGTATGAAACTGTACGCATGGTAAAAACCATATGCCCAAATACTACTATAGAAACACTAATTCCTGATGTGAAAGGTACTTGGGAAGCGCTAGAAAAAATGATTAGTGCTGGACAAGAAGTGGTTTCTCATAATATGGAAACAGTATCTCGATTATACCGAAATGTAAGACCACAGGCAAAATATACACGCAGCTTAGAACAAATAAAACGCATAAAACAGTATGGTAAAAAAACCAAATCTGGTATTATGTTAGGATTAGGAGAAAAAGATGAAGAAGTATATCAAGCCATGGATGATTTAGTACAGCATGGTTTAGATATTTTGACGCTAGGGCAATATCTACAGCCTACAAAAATGCATATAGAAGTAGCTGAATATGTACATCCAGATAAATTTGCCCATTTTAAAATAGAAGGATTAAAAAGAGGATTGAAATATGTAGAATCTGGCCCCTTGGTACGATCTTCTTATCGTGCAGAAAAGCATGTATATGTATAATAATTTTTTTTTTAAAAAACCAATAATTGTTTAAAAACCAACCAAAATTAGGTATTCCTATATAATGGAACCATGCTGTAAAGCGAAATAATAAAACTATAATGAAAAAAAAATTAAATAAAAATTATAAAAAAATAAAAAAGAAAACTATCTATATTGGTACTATAGATCATGTACATCCTAACCATGCTTATTTTATTTCTCCAAATTTATCTAAAGATTTACGCATAACTACCCAAAATTTACTGTATGCTTGGCATAAAGACACAGTAAAAATAACTTTATCAAAAGATAAAAAAGGGAAAAAAAAAATAAAAGTTGTTAACATCATACAAAGACATCATAAAAAAATAGTAGTTACCATACAACAAGAAAAAAAAAAATGGATAGGTATTGCTTCTAGACATATTTACCATAAAATATTTATCAAAAAAAATAAAGATAGCGCTATAGCAGAAAATGATAAAGTAATAATTCACATAACACAATGGCCTACATCTAAACAAAATTATGCTCTAGGCACTGTAGTAAAAAATTTAGGGTGTAGAGGGAATTATAATACTGAAATGCAAACGCTAATGATTAGCTTAGGATTAAAATCTACTTTTGATAAAAAAATAGATGAAGAAATAAAATCTATACAAAATCGGATAAAAATTACAGAAAACAACAGGAAAGATTATCGTAACATAACTACTTTTACTATAGATCCTGAAGATGCACAAGATTTTGATGATGCCTTTTCTGTAGAAGAACTATCTGATGGAAAATTTTCTATAGGAGTACATATTGCTGATGTAAGCCATTATATAAGACCAGAAACAGACCTAGATCAAGAGGCTTTTCAAAGAGGAAATACAGTATATATGGTAAATCATACTGTTCCTATGCTACCTCCCTATCTTTCCCATAATGTTTGTTCTCTTGTACCCCAACAAGATAGATTAGCATTTTCTATTGTTTTTGAAATAGATTTATTAGGAAATATTAAAAACTACTGGATAGGAAAAACCATTATACACTCTAAAAAAAGATTTACATATTATGAAGCCCAAAAAATTTTAGATGAAAAAAAAGAAAAATATTATACACCATTATCTATATTAAATAATATAGCAATAAAATTACGCCAAAAACGTTTTGATAACGGATCTATCCATTTTCATACACAAGAAATGCAATTTCAATTTGATAAAGACTATAATATTATAAATTACTTTGCTAAATCTGTTTATTCAACTCATCATATGGTAGAAGAATGGATGCTTTTGGCTAACAAAACTATTGCCCATTTTATCCATAAAAAAAAATTCGCTTTTCCTTATCGTACCCACGATACACCAGATCAAGAAAAATTTAAACAACTTACCCAATTTTTATCTACATTAGATACATATTCTTCTATCAAAAAATTAAAACCAACACCTCAGCATATAAAATGGATACACCAACAAGCAAAAAATATTCCACAAGAAAACCTTATCCACCAGTTATCTATACGCACCATGTCAAAAGCAAAATATACAGCTACATGTAGCGGTCATTTTGGTTTAGGATTTCATCTCTATACCCATTTTACTTCACCAATCCGTAGGTATGCAGACATTATTGTGCATAGAATAGTAGAACATATACTTTTAGATAAAAAATATCCTTGGCAAACTACAGCATTAGAAAAAAAATGTCAGCATATTTCACATATGGAACGCATAGCTTTAACAGCAGAACGAGAATCAATAAAACATAAACAAATTATATGGATGATAAAGCAAGAAGAAAAAAAATTTAGGGGCACAATTGTTAGCATTGTATCATGGGGAATATACATAGCAATAGAAGGTATAGGTTGTGAAGGGCTAGTTCGTTTTGCAGAGATGTCAGATGACCATTATAGCATAGATCATAAAAATTTTGCTATAAAAGGAAAAAAAACAAAAAAAAAGTATCAGCTAGGTCAAATGATAGATGTCAAAATAAAGTCATATGATCTAGAACAGCGTTCTGTAGACCTACAAATTTTGATATAAGATATGAAAAAAAATGTACAAATAAATGTGGAATATATAAACTTATTCTATTTAATTTTTCGAAAATATTTCTTCTATATCATGTAAAGATAAGCCCGTAATCTCTGCTACTTGATCTGATGACATTCCTTTTTCTAAAAGATTTTTTGCAATGCTTTTTTGGGTAGATGCTATGCCTTTTTCCATTCCTATTTCAATATATTTATCTTTTTTATACTCTTCTATTGCATAATTATCTCTTATCTCTTTTTCTATCTTTTCATAGGCCAACAACTCAGATTTACTCCAATTATGTTCTTCTAAGGCATAAAATGCTTGCTTGAGACTTTCTGCTTTTGTGATAAACTCACGAATATCTTCGTAGCTACTTTCTGGTACTTCTTTAAAGAAATAACACCATTTTTCTATGTTGGTTTTAAGGGAAGATATGCTTTTTTTGGGAAATTTTTCTAATTCTATAAATGTGAAAGAAAAATCTTTTAGGTCATTTTCATAGGTTTTTTCATCCATTATCTTATGACGAGAGATATAATCTTTTTTGTTTTTATATATTGTATTATTAAGTATTGCTATAAAGATAACGGATTTTAGATCTGTATATTTTCCTCCTTGGGCAGTCCCTTTTTTCAGTTGTCTGGAATAGGCTTTTGAAGCATAGTATAAAGCTCTTTTTTCAAAACCTTTCTGCGGAGATAACTGCATTTCTACTATAATTTCTTCTCCGGTTTTTGTTTTACATAATACATCTACTATACTTTCTTTCTGATGATGTATACTGCCTTCTAGTATAGGATTCTGAATCGTTACATCTACTATTTTTGATTGTCCTTGAAAATCTTGGATATCATTAATAAAGCCTATTAGTATGGATTTATTTTTTTCTGTGCCAAATATTTTGCGAAACGCTACATCATTTTTTGGGTCTAATATTTTTGTAAAATGCATAATATGTAGGATAACTAGTAATTAAAATTTCATTTATTTTCATTTTTTTTTATCAACAAATTTATAAAATAGTTGTAATATTTTTTCCTGTTCCACAAATAAATATATAGTATTTTACAAAAAATATATATCTAATTATATTTCCAATTTTTGGAGTCAATATAGTTTTTCAATATTCATATAAATTTGGCTATTCAATATATTTTTAATGCTAATTAAATTTACCCCCCACAACAAGCTCCTTTATGTGTTTCTTTAAGTGCCTTTTCCATTAATTGATAAATACGTGGATTTATATTTTTTACTTTTTGTAAATCTTCTGGTATTTTTTTAGGAGGATGATAACCATCAAAATAAAAAAACCAAAATCCTTCAATAACTTTATCACTCCTTTTGGATAAAACTTTACAAAAATTTTTTAAATTTTTTTTTATTTTTTTATTTTGGCCATGAGCATAAATAGTGATCAAATCAGCTTGATAGCTTCCTTCACTACCAATATCTATTAATCGATTAAAAAACTTGTCTTGTTTTATTGCATCTAGATTAAAAAAAGTATCTAAATATTTTTCTCCATAACTACAATTATAGAAATACATTTTTTGTTTAAGTGATTTTGGATATTTTTTTTCTTCTTCATCTAAGCCCAAACTTTTATAACCAAATAATCCATTTAGTTCAAAAAAATTTTTAGGAAATGCTTGAAAATACATTTCTTGTAATTTTTTTGATTTCTTTCCTTGAACACAACTAATTTTTTTATAAGATTTTTCTAATTGTTTTGCTCTTTTTTCTAAATGTTCTAATTTTTTTTTGATTTCTTCGATATTTTCTTTTGTAGTAGCATATGTTTGATTAGTTGCAAGTATTGCAAATGCAAAACCTGCTATTATGATTTTAATTTTTTTCATGATAGGGTTATTTATTTGGTTCGTAAATGAGTAAAGAAGCCTCATTGCTCTTTTTTTTATACCATTCTACTATTTCTTCCAAAAGATCTCTACTTTTTGAAACCATTTCTCCATATTCTTTATTTGGTCCTCTTTTATTTCCTGGTAATAGGCAGCCGTCTGTTTGAACAGGATAATTACCAGAATGAATTAAAATATTTCTTCCATATTTAGACACTTGTTCATTAAAAACACGTAATCCTCCTTTTTGTCCTTCTGTATTAACAGAAAGTTGATATCTTCCTGGGGGTATTCTTTGTCTTTGATTAGCAACAGTAGTATAAGGGCCTTTGGGTTCTAGAAAAAAGCCTTTTATTTCTTCTTGTGTAATCATATCACTGCCTGGTATTATGAATGGTCCACTGGTAGATAAATTTGTTTCCCAGTGTCTTTGATAGACTATTGTATTGATACAACTATAATCTTTGGGCGTAAAGTATATTTTCCAGGGCATACTATTTAAGGTTTCTGTGTTTTTAAGTGATGGTCTTTTTTCAATAATTGTATGGGAGTCTATTGTTATAGATGTTAATATTTCCTCTATTTTTAAATACCCATTTTCCATGGCTATATCCAATGCTTTTTTACCATAAAAATTTTCTATTGGTACTCCAACGCCTTGGTTGATTAACATTTGTACTAATTTAGGACAATTCATTATAGTAGCCCAATGCATAAAGGTATTGCCTGTTTTTACTCCTTTTTGATGAATATTCAATCCATTTTCCACTAAAAGATTCAACCCAGCAATTATTCTATCTTCATCATTTGGTATCATAATAAATGAAAAGGCATTAGTAATTAAAATTGGAAAGTATTGATCTGTAGCTGCAGGATAATCTTCACAAATGGCATCGATCAAGTTTTGTTCTTCTAATGGAATTGTAAAAAAATTTGATAAAAGATTGATGATTGGATCTCCTTTGCCTGTAATTTCTAAATGATCTGCTGTAGGCTTTATGATATGTTCCTTGGTTTTATAGTTCGAACATGAAGATAGTAATACGATAAGGATAGGAAAAAAGAAAAAATGTTTTTTCATAGCATAGATATTTTAATAGATTAGAATGTTTTTGATTAGAATAAAATAAGTTATGATTATTTATATGATTACTCAATACTCAATATAAGTATTTTTTGATAATAATATTATATCAAGAGAAATTGTTATTTTCTATGCTACATTTGAAAGATCAATTTTAGATAAAAAACCCTAAAAATGATATTTTTTCTATTGTTTTTGCAAAATGAATAAATGCATTCTGTTTGCTTTAGTAGTTAATACATCTACAATATGTAAATTATATTTATGAGCAAAAGATTGTACACAAGATTTTTTAAACTTTCTAGATGTAGAAATATGATATAATTGATTTTTAGGTATTGTATAAACTTTATTTTCAAGAGTAAAAGATTGTTTTTGGGTAGTATAAGCATATGTACTAAGATAATCTACTCCTTTTTCTTGTTGTTGTTCCCAAAGATATTTTATCTTCCACATTTTTAAATCTAATTCTTTTAATTAATAATAGTCTTTAAAAAATTTAATAATATT
>CAWUJG010000009.1:0-46310 GCA_963922775.1 uncultured Cytophagales bacterium | reverse complement strand
AGGTATATATGGGAGAGATAGCATAAGGTGAACGTAATTTTTTCTCTTCTTGTTTGCTAAAGGCAAAGGAATTTACTGTATTGCATAAGGAGTAAGAAGTATAATATTGAAGACGATCCATGAAGTAGGTAGGATTTGCCCGTTGCATTTCTATTATTACTTGACCTTTTTGTGTTATGCCTTTATAAAGGTATTTTACATCTACACTGCTTTTTTTTTTCATCCCTAGCAACGGGGTGTTTTCTGTGCTAAAGACTTCGAGTCCTGTTATGGTATTTTCTCCTTCAAAGTCAAATAGAGTGTTGATAAAATCTATTATTATCCTTTCATTTTCTATATTCCCAAATAGTTGTTTAAAGGATATATCATAAGTAGGGTTAGCAAATTCTAAGGGATAGACTGTTTTTGAGGGTAAGTTATCTAGCATATCTGTGAAAGAAATAACCGAATAAAATAGTTAAAATACTACAGTAATGTAGTACACTGAAAATAAAAAAAAATTATTTATTTCTCAATATTCAGAGATAATTAATACATCATGAAAAAAACATTAATACTCTACATTTTTTAAAGAGTACAAAAATAAAATTAACTATTTACTTTACTACAAAAAAATTATATATACAATAGATAATAATGCCAGCTATTCAACAATTTTTTCATGAAACAAAATTTGATTTTTTTGAAATTCTTCTAAAGCCCTCATATAAGGTTTAGGTTTTTTTTCATTATACACAGAAAATTCAATTTGATTAGAATCTTCACAAATTTCATTTAAATCATTTTTATCCGTTCTTGCAACAAAATCTTTAAGCTCATCATCAATTTTATGTTTTATAGCTGTATTAATTTGTTTAGCCCTTTGGCTAATAATAAAAATACTTTTATAAATATTTTTTGTTTTATCGGTAATTAATTCAATATTTTGTGGTTTTATTTCGTTACTGACTTTTTTTTTCATACGCATTTAGTTTTTCAATGATTTTTTGAATCTTTTTAATATTTTTTTTGTTTTTTTCTTCTGGTTTTATAGAATTTTTTTTTGCTGTAAAATTATTTTTTAACAACAAGAATTCAAAATTATTTATTAAAGATTTACATCTACATGTTTTGCTAGAGTAACTATCTAATTTACGTTTATGTCTGTAAAAGGCATCAAACATATAATAAATTACCTTATACTGATGTTGATGCCTAGAAAATAATTCCTGATATATATAATAGTAATGCTGAAGATAGTTAAAATTGACACATTCATGCATTTTTTTTTCTTTTTTGTACGAATTTTCTATCAGAAAAAATAATAATTTTTCTTGAAAATTACTATTCGAATATTTTTTTAAAAAATTTTTATGCAGTGCTTTGGCTACATGATAGTGATCTTGTTTATAATAAAATTCAATCTTTTTTAGCATTTTTTGAGTCATCTTTTGTTCTAACTCATTAATTTTTTTTTCTACTGTAGAAATATGATTGCTTTTTGGGTATTTTTTACAGTAGTGCTTAAAAAAATATAATGCTTTATGTGTATCTGACTGATCTAGTTCATGTTTAAGCGATAGATGATAGTATGCTAAGCCTTGATAATACAATATTTCGGCTATTTTTTTGTCTTTAGGATAATTCTTTACAAATTTATCCAAAAAAAATATTGCATCACGATATTTTTTGCAAAAAAATAAATTTAAGCCAAAATAGTATTCAAAAGACTGCATAAAAGGATGCTGAGCATAATCAGGAAGAAGTTCTTCTAAAGCAACAAGTGATTTCCAATACTTTTTTTGCTGAAACTTTTGTGTAGCCTCATGGTATTTTTCCATCTTATTTTTTACCAAATTTGATTTTTTTGGTAAAACACAAGAGTATGAAGATCCGAAAAATAATGAATAGATAAATAATACTAAAAATCTATCTACATTTCGATAGCTAAAGCGCCTAAATAGAGCGTACTGTGGGTTATATTTTGTATATCGTATCATAAAAATTAGTATTTTATCAGCATACAAAAGCAAATTTGAAGGCTATTTTTAATAGCAAATGATAGATCCAACTATAAAGTTAATCAAATACCAATACCAAAGATAAAAATATTTTTTTTTAAAAAAATATTTCCATAAATTTGTGTTATTCCTCCTTAGCTCAGTTGGTTAGAGCATCTGACTGTTAATCAGAGGGTCGTTGGTTCGAGTCCAACAGGAGGAGCTAAATTTAGACCTAATATACATAGTACAGATCATTCAGCCAGTCAATTTTTTTGATGATTGAAATTATAAATCATGTACCTGAGGTCGGAATCGAACCGACAAGATATTGCTATCATTGGTTTTTGAGACCAACGCGTTTACCAATTTCGCCACTCAGGTTTTTTAAAAAAGGACTGAATTTTCTTATAATTTTATAAAGTTACAAATAATATTTTTATGCATTACAATTTTTCTTTACATATGAAAATATTTCTCCTATTCATATCCATTTTTTGCTTTAGATGTGTTATTATCAGAAAACCGGCTGAAAATAAACTGCCTATTCAAACATCTAAAAAACTGCATGACAAAAAAACTATGGATATTCCTCCTGGCATGTGTTATATTCCTGGAAAATCTCGTATTATTGGACCTACTGATGAGCAATTCGACAATTCTCGTACTTTATCTAACAAATCCGTTACACTTACACCTTTTTTTATTTTTGAAACCCCTATAAAAATTATAGACTATAAAATTTATTTAAAAAGTTTTGAAACATACCTCACCAGCCTATACAATAACGTAAAAGACCCTCAGGGGCAAAACAAATTATCTAATACTCCAGGAGTATCTCAAAAAACATCACAACCGAAAAATCAGCCCAAAAGCGACCAGTCAAAATCAAGTAGTGTACCTAATCAAAAAAAAATATCTATTACTATATCTAGAAAAGAATTTTACAACATATTAGAAGGTAGACCACAGTATAAAAATAAAATTAAAGAAAAAGATTTTATAGAAGCATGCAAAAAAAAAATATTACCCCATCAAGATGCCTTTGTAAAGGGACTTAAATATCAATTTGAAGATAAAATAAATCACTACAATAATAATACTATTTTTGATGAATATCCTGCTATTTTTGTCAACTATCACCAAGCAGAATGGTTTTTAAAATACCTAACTTTTACAACAAATTCATACCGAAAAAAACATAAAAAAATACCCTATCCAGCATTTGAACTACCTAGTGTAGCCCAGTGGGAACATGCTGCCACAGATTATGAGGAAGTAACACCACAGCGATTCTCTTGGGGGAAAAATCCTAAAGGGAAAAAAGAAGAAAAATATGCTAACTTCAAATACCTTAACCATAATAATGATCTACAACCTGTATACAGGTCTTCTGCATATAGAAATAGTAATGGGCTCTATGATATGCAAGGGAATGTTAATGAATGGACTAAAGATTCTTTTTGTCCTGCTATGAATGCCACAGTATCAGGTTTAGACCCTGTCTATATAGATAAAAGTAACCCTAATAAAGTTATTAAAGGGGGTTCTTGGAATGATCCCTATGTTTTTCAAGAAATTAGCTATAATGGCTGTGCACATGAAAATTTTCAATCATCAACAATAGGCTTTAGACCTATTATGCGCTATTATGGTGATTATTGATACCTTTACAATAACATTTTATGCCATTTCCACCAAAATCTAATATTACTCAATAAAACAGTTTAAAAATACTTCAATATGAATACACTATCTCAACAAAAAACCTTTAAAGAGAAATTTTATCAAGATTTTATGCCTAAAATATATGGCATTGGTGCAGCTGTAGTAGTAGCAGGTGCTATGTTTAAACTACTAAACTGGCCAGGAGGGGCACTAATGTTAGGTTTAGGATTAAGTACAGAAGCTATTATATTTACTTTAAGTGCTTTTGAGCCAAAAGAAAAAGGATTACAATGGGAAAAAGTATATCCTGAATTATCAGAAAATTATGAAGATATACCTCAAGTAAATCAGAAAGTAAAAAAAGAAAAAAATAAAAATTCTGTAAGTGAAAAATTGGATGAAATATTTCAAAATGCCAAATTAGATGTAAATCTTGTTAAAAATTTAGGCGCAGGTATGGAAAAATTATCTCATACTGTAGAAAAAATGTCAAACTTATCTGAAAAAGCCAATGTGTTACAGCAATATGTAAAAAATGTAGAAAAAGCTAGTCATGCTATGAATGAAATGGAAAAAGTTTTCACTCAAACCTCAAATGCTATGCAGCTTTTAGGCAATTTTGAAAAAAATTTACAAAATTATACAAAACATATGCAATTTTCTTCAGAGAATGCACAAGAAATGCGTAATTTTTACAAAAAAGTATTAGAAGGTAGTAAAGAAAATGTAGAAAATACTCAAAAGTATAAGACTATTTTTGAAAAATTTGTACAAAAAATGGAAAAAACTACAGAAGAATCCTCTCGTTTTGAAAACGAATTAAACCAGCTTAACAACAAAGTTTCATCCATAAATGATATCTACAGTAAAATGCTTACCGCAATGCGCAAATAATATACTATTATAGTATAGATTATTTGTGTATGACATTATTAATTTTTAGTAAAAAAGTTAAAATCAATTAAAATCATGGCAGGAAAAAATGAAACACCAAGGCAAAAAATGATCGGTATGATGTATCTCGTACTGACAGCACTTTTAGTATTACAGGTAAGCAATACAGTATTAGAAAAATTTATAATTATCAACAAAAGTTTTGAAGAAAGCATAACACTACAACAAGAACAAAATACACAAACATTAAAAAGGATAAAAAAAACAGTTGAGGAATCAGGTAATAGAAAAAATGATATTGAAGTTGTTGCAATAATTGAAAACCTGCGAAAAAAAACGCAACACATTATTCAATATATAGATCAGCTAAAAGAAGAAATAATCCATAAAAATGGAGGTAGAGATAAAAAAAATAGAATCAAAGATATCAAAAATGATGGGGTAGTTTCTAATCTTATGATCAATCATAAAAAAGGCTATGAACTGAAAAAAAAAATGAATGAGTATAGTGAATTTTTATCTAAGATAGAAGAAAAAAAAATTCCTAAACTTGCACTAGATGCAGATGAAGACCCATTTTTTTCTAAAGATCCTAACCAAAAAGGAAAAGATTTTGTAGTATTAAATTTCGAAAAAACTCCTTTAAGTGCTGCTTTAGCCACATTAAGCCAATATAATACAAAAATATTACGCATGGAAGCCCATGCTTTAGAAAAACTAGGTAGAAAAGTAGGGGCACAAGACTTTAAATTTGATACACTAGTACCTATGGTAAAACCAAAATCTAACATTGTAGCTGCAGGAGCACGATATGAAGCAGACTTATTTTTAACTGCTTCTTCCTCTGGAGTATCTCCTATTATGATGATAGATGGAAAAAAAATTAATGTAAAAGATGGTTTAGGTAAAATTTCTTTTTTAGCATCCAGTAATAAATATGATAAAGAAGGTTTAGCAAAAAAATCTTTTCAAGCCAACATTATTGTAAAAGCACCAGGTGGAAAAGACACTGTATTTAAACAAGAAATAACCTATTTTGTTGCAAAACCAGTAATACAAGTACAATCAGCAGCTGTACAAGCTTTGTATCTTAACTGTGGAAATGATATCAATATCCAGGTTCCTGCTTTAGGTAAAGAATATAACCCGAAATTTAAAGTAGCAGGAGGTACAATGGTTTTAGGCAAAGGAAAAGGATTAGTGACTATAATTCCAAAATCTACACAAGTAAAAATACATGTATATAATAATACAAGTATGTTAGGTACACAAATATTTAATGTAAGATCCATTCCTAAACCGGAAATTAAACTTACAAGCAATAGAAAAGCCATCAATGCAAAAGAAGGATTTCCTTTTCCAGGGCCACGTTCCTTAGAACTTTCTGCTATTCCAGATGAAAGCTTTAAAAATTTTCTGCCTAAAGATGCAAGATATCGTGTATCAAAATGGGAAGTAATTTTAGCCCGAGGAAGTAGAGCAATTGATAAAAAAAAAATCAACGGACCAGTAGCTAATCTACGTTCTTTTGCTGCTTTAGCTAAGCCAGGAGATAGAATTGTTGTTGAAGTGCAAAAAGTAGAAAGAAAAAATTTTAAAAATGAAATTGAAAATGTAAAATTTGGTACAGCCATTTACAATATAACCTTAACTTAATAAAATATAATGCGTAAACTTATTACCACTACTTTTTTACTATTTATTCATACAGCAACACTCATAGCTAAACAAAAAGGAAAAGAGCATAATGGTATTTTTTCCACTATAGATCCATTTACAGGTATCTCTGACTACCATATATCATGGAAAAAACAAATTGTAAGAAGAGTAGATCTCAATGAAAAACCTAATAAACCTTTTTTTGCTAAAAATAAAGAAATTACAAAATGGATTATTCAAGGTATTAAAAGTGGTGAATTACAACCATACCAGGATAACTTATGTAAAAAAAAAATGTCTATGCAAGAATTTGACAGTAATTTAAAGCTTCCAGAAGATAATAATACTGAAGACCTCAACTCTTTAGGTAATAGCAATTGGGATAGTACAAATAAAAATAGCAGTGTAGAAGAAAGTAGTAAATATTTTTTACCCAACGAAATTACAACAATGGAAATAACAGCATTTGTACTCTTTGACATTAAAGAATCAAAAATGAAAACCATACCATATTCAATTCAATTCATTATACCAGCATCTAAATTTGAAACAGGTATATCAAGAAATTTATGTATTGTAAAATGTGAAGAATTTTTTAAATATGCTGATAAATATCCTAAAGACATGATTTATTTTAATAATCAAAACCCAGCTAAACATCTTACTATACGAGAAGCATTTAAAATTAATGCTTATGCATCACGCATTATTAAAGAAGAAAACTATAATGACGATACTATTGAAGATCTTTTTCCAGACAATCCTTTAGAAGCTTCTTTAGAAGTAGAAGAAAAAATTATTGCTAAAGAAGAAAGCTGTTGGGTATATTAAAGAATAAATTACAAAAAAATACTAGTTATCTTTTTTTATCAAAAAAAATTTATTTAATCACATAAATAAAATATAGACCATTTTCTAAAATTTTTCCTTAAAAGATTGATATGCTGTATCCTATAGCTATAGGAAAAAAAAAAATTATCTTTATCATCTTTTTTTTTCCTCTCTACACTTTTGCATATCCTCAGTATACTAATTTACCTCCAAAAAAAATAAACAAAAATATCTATATAGGTCCTAAAATAGATATTTTGGAATATTTAGCTCAAAAAATGGAAAAAACAGCTTTGACCAAAAAATTATCTGGTCTTATTTTCCAAAAAAATCCACCTAAAAATAAAATACCATTTCTTTTAAAAGATACTGATAGCTTTTGGCAACATCAAGATAAAAATATTAATACCTATATATTTCAAATAAATCCATTTTTTGTACAAAAAAAAAATAATTTTTTATCTATTCTTCCTCGTATAGGTAACTTGATCTTTACCTCTAAAAAGAGTACTATCAAAAAATATTTTCAACAAAAAACTGTTACTACAAAAGAACTAATCATATCACTTGATAAGATATACCAACTACCTTACATAAAAAAGGCTACAGTTAATATTAAAACTGTAGATAAAAAAAATGTTGATTTGTATGTAAATACAGTAGATAAACTACCCATCAAAATAAGTAAAATTGATATATCCCAGTCTAAATGGGGTATGGAAATGAACTATAATAATGTTTTGGGATTAGGACATCAATGGAAAAACTACTTTTTACATGAAAAACAAACTGGTAATAACTATATTTTAAGCTATGATATACCTAATATATTTAATACAGCCGTAGATATACGGTATAAATATAATAACACTCAAAAAAGAAAAAAAAAAAAACTAAAACTATTGCGTCAATACCCTTATTGCCATTATATTGGTGGTATAAAAATTAATTTTGATAATAATATTTTTACTCAAGCACTAGAAAAAAATATTTGGATAGGAAAAAATTTTTTTCCACAACCTTTCAAAAAAAACATTTTATCTTTTAGTACAAAAATTAGTTATTATTCACCTTATTTATGGTATCAGAATCCAAAATCTTATCTTTTTCTATTAAATAGTATAGGATTTTGGAAAAAACAAAAAAAAGACTTGATAAAATACTTTGGAAAAAAAGAACTACAAACTTTAGGACATCAGGTAAAATTTTTGTGTGGATATAAAATATATGACAAACAAAATAGTATTTATTTTGGAGGAAATATAATGCAAAGTGTGTATATAAAAAATATAGGCTATGTTTTATATAAAATATACTTAGGCAGCTTTTTACAAAAAAATACAATGAAAAATAGCTTTATACATATCTTACATAAATATTTTTCTTCTCATATAAAAATTCAACATCAAAAACTTCGCTTTTTGAGCTTATTTGAGTATAAGCTAGGGCTCAAGAATACCAATAATCTTTTATTTCTAATTTCCAAAGATAAATTTTATAAAAAATACGGTTTCATTGATGTTAAAGGTACAAAATATTTTAATGTAGGTATAGAAGCTATATTATTTATGTATTATAACTTTGTAGGATTTAAAATTGAACCTTTTGGGAGGATAAAAAATATTTTTATTAATCATAAAAATAAACAATATTTAATCATAAAAGAAAACTATTATCCTTCTTTTGAATTTGGCCTCAGGATATACAACAATAAATTAAAATTTAGGACTTTTGAATTTTCTTTTGCTTTGTATCCTACAATACATAAATACCATATACAAATAAGCAGTGTAAAACCTATAAAAGGAAAAAAATTTTTGATTAGTGAGCCTAAAATACAAAAAAAATAACCATGAATTGTATAATACAACAGGAAGATACCATTATTGCACTTTCTACTGCTTCCGGACAAGGTGCTATTGCTTTAATAAGACTTTCAGGAAAAGAAGCTATTGCTATTGTCAACTATTTTTTTAGGACAAAAAATCTCACCCTATGCAACTCACATACAGCACATTTTGGCACACTAATAGACGAAAATAAAGAAATAATTGATGAAGTCATTATTACACTATTTAAAGCACCTAGGTCATTCACTAAAGAAGATATTGTAGAAATAAGCTGTCATGGATCTTACTTTATTATTCGCCGTATAATACAAGTAATGATTAGAAAAGGTGCACGTATGGCAAAACCAGGAGAATTTACTCAAAGGGCTTTTTTAAATGGACAACTTGACTTGACACAAGCAGAGGCTGTGGGGGATCTTATTGCAGCACGTTCTGCTACTGCACATAAAGCAGCTATGCATCAGCTGCAAGGACAGCTATCAAAAAAAATTCAAGAACTTAAAAAAAAAATTATTCATTTTGCTGCTATGTTAGAGCTAGAGCTAGACTTTGCCGAAGAAAATGTCCAATTTGTAAAAAAAAATGAATTAAAAAAGCTAGTAGAAAATATTTTGGCCACTATACAGCCAATGCTTGAAAGTTTTACTTATGCTAATGCCATAAAACATGGTATACCTATAGTACTTGCTGGTAAACCAAATGCAGGAAAATCTACCCTACTTAATGCTCTACTTCAAGAAGAGCGAGCCATAGTTTCTGAAATACCAGGCACTACAAGAGATGCTATAGAAGAAGACTTAATAATAGAAGGTATACACATTAAACTGATAGATACTGCTGGAATACATAATACACAAGATGTAATAGAAAACATGGGTATAAAAAAAACATATAGCAAAATAAAACAAGCAGCCCTTATTTTGTATATTTTTGATACCTCTACAACTTCTTTTAAAGCATTAGAAAATACATTAAAGCCTATACAGACTTATAATATACCAATTTTATGTATAGGCAATAAAATTGATAAGATAATACCAGAAAAAATAAAAATATGGCAGAAAAAATGCAATAATATATTGATATCAGCAAGTAAATTGCAAAATATAGATGAGCTTAAAAAAGCAATTATAAAAGCTATTAAAACAGAAAAAGTACAAAAAATGGATAATTTCATTACCAATGAAAGGCATTATGAAAGTTTATTGAAAAGTAAAACAGCCATGGAAGGCATTTTACAAGGCATACAAAATGAGCTATCTAATGATTTATTGGTACTTGATATTCGTACTGTTTTAGAATATTTAGGAGAAATTATTGGTGAAGTTACTACAGATGATTTATTAGGACATATTTTTTCAAAATTTTGTATAGGAAAATAAAAAAACATTCTATCTGAAGATTTCCATAAACTCAATTTGCATTAATTGATAACTTTGCTGTGATTGATTCTGATACATTACAGGGTAAAGTGGGTTTTTTATGACAAAAAGATAAAAAATTTAACCATTGTATCTTTTTACAAAAGTTATTAGATATAATGGATTCTTTCTTTTCTAAACTGTATTTGTTGGGATAACATAGTTCTTGGGTAAAGAAAATTTTATAATCTTTATAGCATAACTCTTTTAAGTCTTATTTTTGGCTTTGTCTTATATTTGATATTAAAGATCTAAATTTGTTTAGTTCCAATACTTTAAAATATGTTTTATTGCTGTTGATCATTTTTTGATCATCTAAGGTTGTATAGGCTATACTATTTTCTATCAGGTTATTTTTTATGAGGTAGTTTCTTTTTTTTCTTCTTCATGAGTGGTATAAATTACTAAGGTATATATAGGGAATGGCATAGGGTGGAGATATTTTACATATACACTACTTTTTTTTCATCCCTAGTATAGAGGAGTGATATTTTCTGTGCTAAACATTGCTAACCCGATAATTGTATTTTCTCCTGCAAAGTCAAATAGGGTGTTGATAAAGTCTATTATTATCTTTTCATTTTTTATATTCCCAAATAGTTGTTTGAACGATATATCGTAGGTGGAGTTGGAAAATTCTAAGGGATAATCTGTTTTGTGCGTTAAATTTTCTGGTGTTAACATAAGCTGTTTTATATATTTTGAAATATTTTTGGGCTATCTTAGAACACTATTTTAATTTTATTTCATAAAAAAATCTGTAGTAATAATTAGATAAATATAATTATACGCATATAATAGATCAAATATTATTTTTTGTTATATACCTCCCCTTTTCTCTTTTTTTAATACAGACCTAATTAACATAATAGGAGCGATATGATTTTTAAAATTTTAATTTATACTTGATAAATCCGTTTTATTGTTATTTTTTTATCTATGTTATAGCTATGCCTACAAGTACTCCTTTTTTAGAAATGGTAGCAAAAAATATTGCATCAAAAAGCAATCATCAAAAAGCATTTACCATTGTATTTCCCAACAAAAGATCTATAGTTTATTTTCAACACCATATAAAAAAATATATCCATATACCACAAAACACTCTACAGTTATTTTCTATAGAACAGTTTGTTGTACATATAAGTAACATAACACTTGCTAATAACATATGGCTATTAAAAATTTTATTTTTTTGTTTTAAACAACAAAAAAATCAATTTATGTCTTTTGACCAGTTTATACCTTGGGGAAATATTTTGCTCAATGATTTTAATATGTTAGCACAATATTTTTTAGACTCTAACTGGCTATCCAAATATCTTGACAATATGCATAAACAGCCCTTATACATGCTTTCTGAAGAAGAGAAAAAAGCTTTAGTACACCTTAACTTTACATCCCAAAAAAATAAATATGCTCCATCTCTATGGAAAATTTTGCCACATGTATATCAAAAATTTCAGCACATATTATATCAAAAAAAAAAAGGATATCTAGGTCTATGTTACCAAAAAATTTGTGCTATCCTCAATAAAAATAATAAACCTAAAAATATAAACCAACACACTGCTTTTGTAGGATTTAATGCTTTGACCCCTGTTGAAGAACAAATATTTTTATGGTACAAAAATAATACTAATTCGATATTTTTTTGGGATACTGATATTTACTATATGCATAATACAATACAAGAAGCAGGACTTTTTTTAAGAAAATATCAACAAAAAAAATATTTTTCAGCATCTTTTCAGCATATACAACAGCACAACTTATTGCATACAAATCCTAATATAGCACTCTATGGTACATCATCTGATGTTGAACAAATACAATGGATGTGTTCTGCATTACAAATGTTTTATAAAGAAAATATAGCACGTTCAATAGCTATTGTTTTATTAGATAAAAGCCTATACTTACCTTTATTATATGCCTTACCACAACATAAAAATATAGTATATAATTTTACTATGGGATTTCCATTTATCAAAACAGTTTTATATTCTTTTTTATTACAAATAATACAATTACATATCTGTAAACAAGAACAAGATATCATTCCATGGGAAAATGTAAAATCTATATTTAAAAACCCTTATATATATACTATATGTAGTGAAGAATATGTTAATAACATACTATCTAATTTTTCAAAAAAAAATACACAAAAAATGTGGTTTAAAAACCACACTCTTTTACAAAATATGGTAACTATGTATAAAGATAGCCAAGCATATATCTTGATGCTTTTACATCATATTAAAAATAATAACAAAAAAATAACACATATAATTTTAGAAAAAGAAAAAAAAATTTTACCTCTATGCATCAAACATATTGAACAACTGTATAGCCATATTAAAATATTTAAGCTATCTGCCAAAGCATACTACACTGTATTACAACATGTAGCCAAAAGCATACATATTCCTCAAAAAAATATTAACCAAAAATCCATTCAAATTATGGGAATATTGGAAACAAGAAATCTAGATTTTGATTATATATTCTTTTTAGGTATGAATGAAAACAATTATCCTCCACCAAATAAACTTACATCTTTTATTCCCAACAGTATAAAAAATCAGCATAAATTACTTCACCATACTACACAGCGTAATGCCATATATGCTTACTATTTTTATAGATTATTACAGCGAACAAAAAAAGTATGGATAACATATAACACACAAATTGCACAAAAAGGATCACTAACAAGATATATAAAACAAATTAACTACGAAACATCTTGGATAAAAAAAAAATATACCATAACAAGCCCCAAAATTAATTCTACAGCAAAAAAAATAAGTATACAGGATAAAAAAGATATAAATAAAATACAATATATTACTCCTACAGCCATAAACACTTACCTAGACTGTAAGTTGAAGTTTTATTTCAAATATATCTTACAAATTAATAATAATATAACCATAGGTAAACAAAATGAACAAGTTATATTAGGCCAATTTTTACACCTAGTTTTAGCCAAAATATATCCTAAAAACAGCTTACCACTTACAGTAACACAAGAAACTATACAACAGATACAAAAAAATTTAGATCAAACCATAATACAAGTAAGTAAACAGCTATTCCAAAAAATGGATACTAAAAACAAAATTTTTATCCAAGCTTTAGTAAAAAAAATGGTGGAAAAAATATTAACACAAGACAGTAAGAAAACACCATTTATAGTACATTATGTGGAAAAAAATATAAAATTTTCTTGGTCTATACCTCATGCTACACAAAAAATTATATTAAGTGGCATTATAGATCGAGTAGATGAAAAAGATGATATAATCCGTATTATAGATTATAAAACAGGAGATATCAATTTACAAGTAGAAAGTATATCAAGCCTATTCGAATCTACACACTCTAAAAGAAACTCTACTGCATTACAATTACTATTTTATGCTTGGCTATACCAAAAAAATACTAACATACAAGGCAAAATAGTGATGCCATATATTATTAATACACGTAAAATTTTTTTTACCACAGATCAAAATCATCTGATCTTAAAACAGGTGGATAAAAAATATAAAGAAAAAATAACACAAATTACAAACATAATACCCATCTGGGAAAAATATTTGTATAGAACCTTAAAAGCAATTTTTGATCCTAACATTCCTTTCAACCAAACAGAAAACATCAACATATGTAGCTATTGTCCTTATCAGCAAATATGCCAAAGGCATAGTAATAAATCATAGTGATAAAGCTTGCACTTTTTTTCAAAAAAATTGTAACTTTAATGCTAATTTTCCTAATTTTTTTACTACAAAAAAAACTAAATTGCCATTATAATAAGTTTACCAAATATTCACTGATAATAACTATATACATTCAAATAATGCAATCAGCACATACCAAAATTATTCCTCCCAATCATAAAAAAATAAAAAAAATATGGTGGATAGCTTTTATTATCTTTAGTTTAACCTTAATAGAATTTAGTTTTGCCTTCTTTTTACCTAGAGGATATACCCTATATACTATTTTTATTTTGCTTACGCTAGCCAAAGCATACTATATTATAGGTGAATTTATGCATCTACGCACAGAAAAAAAAGCATTAGTGTATGCTACACTACTTCCTTGTTTATTTCTTATAGGATTACTCTTGACTTTGTGGTTAGAAGCAAAACAAAAAATAGTATAGGCTAAATTTATGCGTAGAGTTATCATTCCTTTTTGCCTATTTATTATACCGGTAGGTTTTTATTTATCTTTAGTACTGCTTGGAAAAAATACATATAAGATACCCATATATCATCCTGCAGACTATACTGACCATAATCCATATACCGTACCTCCTACTCTGCATCCCTATTTAAAAAACCATAAAAATACATTAGTAAGTTTTATAGATAACCAAAATATTTTGACCACTATTATTAAAAAAATAATAATTTCTCCAAAACTATTTTTATTACATAGCAAATATGGTTTACAAATTATTTTTATTACACCTAAAAAACAAAAAAAACTTATAACTTATATATTACAAAAATGTAATTCACAAAATATGTTACCCTACCAAATACTTGCTTTACCTCTATCTTCCTTCCAAAATTTAAGAGAGGCTGTACTATTACATACTACAAAAAGATATACCCTTACTTATGTAGATGAAAAAAAACAAATACGGGGATACTATACCTATCCATATAGAAAAAAGGCTATAAAGCAACTTATGTCTGAAATTTATTTACTGAATAAATAGTTTTCTTTACCATAATATATAGCATTTTTGTATAAATAGCAGTATATTAACTTTTAATTTACTAATCAACAAAAAATATTTACTCATTGTAGCAAGTAATATGTCTTTTTAATATTTTTTTATTTTATGGTACTACAATACATTATTTGGAATATCAGCCCTAAAATTTTTCATTATTTTGGCAACTTAGATTTGCGTTGGTATAGTATTTTATTTGCCCTAGGATTTTTTATCAGTCAACAAATAGGCAGCTATATTTTCAGAAAAGATGGTTTGCTACGTCAAGATTTTGACCGTCTAACACTCTATATGGTTGTATCTACAATAGTAGGTGCTAGATTAGGACATATCTTATTTTATGATTTAGACTATTATCTACAAAATCCCATAGAAATTTTTTTACCTATTAGCTTTAATCCTTCCTTTCGTTTTATAGGATACCAAGGCTTAGCCAGCCATGGAGCTGCATTTGGCATTTTATTTGCCCTATTTTTATTTGTGTATTATCGCATATATTATCAATTTCCTATTAAAATTAAGATAAAAAAAAATCAAGGCACAATAAGACAATTTTTTTGGGTGGTAGACCGTGTAGTTATTGTTATATTTTTAGCTGGAAGCTTTATCCGTTTAGGTAATTTTATGAATTCTGAAATTATTGGCAAGCCTACTAAAAATAATTATGGAGTTGTATTCTTTCATGATGTCAAAGAAAGATTCTTAGGATTATCTTCAGCCATTAGAGATGTATCAATAACAAAATGTAAAAATTCCACACAAAATACATATCCTCCAGTAAAGCTTACCTTAACCTTTGATGACGCTAGTATAGCAAAAGAGCTGATAGAAAATTATATTACCACTACTATTAAAGAATGTCTTACACAAGACTATTTTATTACGCCACATATCTATCAACATGCTGATGAAACATTATCATTTACCCTAAAAAAAAATAAATACCACAGCTATACAGCTACCATTATTACCCAAGCTATACCCAGACACCCAGCACAGCTCTATGAAATTGCTTCCTTATTTCCTTGCTTTTTAATCTTCTTTTTTTGGTGGAAGCGCAAAAGAAATAAACTTAAAGAAGGTACCTTTATTGGTTTATTCTTAATTATTGTTTTTGGACTGCGTTTTTTCTATGAATTCTTCAAAGAAAATCAGGTTGAATTTGAGAATAGTCTTATTATAAATATGGGGCAGTTGCTAAGTATTCCTTTAGTTTTAGCAGGTATAATTTTTCTTTTTTATGTAAAGAAAAATAACAATACATAATTAAATACCTCTTTTTAGGTTAATAATTGTAATTTCAGGCCATATACCTATTCTACCGGGATAACCAATATATCCAAAACCACGATTAACGTATAAATATTGTTTACCATTTTGGTACAACCCTGCCCACTGTTTATATCTATACTGTGCTGGACTCCAACGGATATTACCTATCTCTATACCAAACTGAAAACCATGTGTATGACCTGCAAGAGTAAGGACTATATCTTGAAATTTTTTGTTTACTTCTGCATCCCAATGGCTTGGATCGTGTGAAAGCAATATTTTTGTAGATATATTGCCTGTACCTTGGTATGCTTTTTGCAAATTACCATATTTGGAAAATTTACCATCACCCCAATTTTCTACACCTATTATGGCTATACTTTCTTTATTGATAGTTAATATATGATGTGTATTTTTTAATAATTTCCAACCTAGCGTATTATGTATTTGACATAATTGATGAAAATTTCTTTTTTTAGCTTCAGGTGATGACCAATATACATAATCTCCATAATCATGATTACCTAAAACAGAGAATACACCCAAAGGTGCTTTTATTTTTTGAAATGAAGTAATATAATCTTTCATTTCAGAAGCTCTATTGTTTACAAGATCTCCTGTAAAAAAAATAATTGTTGGTTTTGCTTCTAAAAGCATAGATATACCTCTTTGTACAGCTCCTTTATTAAAAAAACTACCACTATGTATATCCGAAATATGTGCTATAGTAATATCATGAAAACCTTTAGGAAGATCCGGAAGTAACAGTGCTACTCTTCTTATAGTATAATTGTGTGCTCCTGAAATGATACCAATACCCATAGTAGCCATAGGTATTGTAGTGACAAGCATACCTGTTTGTGCTAAAAATTTTTCTCTTCCTTTCTGATGTACTTGTGTTATTTTTTTACTTTTTTTTTGTATTAAAAATATAATATCTACAATAAAAAGGAATAAGCTACCCAATAGCTTTGACATGTAAAATAAAAAAAATATAGGCATGAGAATTTTATTTATTGCTATATTTTCTAGACCTATTATACGTGTCAAAATTACGTTTATCCATAATATGCTGCTAATGAACCAATAGTTATAAATATATTTTTTATTCTTATTAAAGAATATTTTTGTTTTATTATAGATATATATATCTATCCCTATTATAAATAGGAATAGTGTTAAAAAAATGATTTTTTTCATTGAAAATTAATTTTACACAACTTTTTATACCAAAACATTTTTGGTTCCAATCTTCATAAAAAGAGTTCAATTTTATATAATAAATTTAAAATTTATACTACTAATGTAAATAATTAAACCATGTTTCATTTTATATTATCATTTTTTCTAACTTTACATTCTTCCTTACAGTCAAAAGACAAATTTTATTAAAAGTAATATATAAAAAAGATAAAAATATTTTTACAATAATTTTGTTTAGGTCAATGCTATAAAACCATAGATACTGACAATAAATGATATGTATCAATCACAAAAAATAATTTAATAAAACTATATTTATATAAATAATCCATACTATGTATACTATCCGTATTGTATTTATTGGCCTATTGGTATTAAGCTTAGGAATTTCCCTTTACATAAAAAAAAAAATTATTGCCCATAAAAATCACCCTGGATGGGAATATGCTCCTCAAATGTATCATAGTGTAGCATATGAGGCTTTATCTCAAATTACAAACCCTCAAGCTGGTAAATGGCTTAGCAATAGAGCAGATTTACAAGGAGAATTTTATAATACTAATACCTATAATCCGCATTATATGAATATGCGTACCCCTGCACCACATACAGTATCTAGAAATAAAATGCAGCAACTACCTTATCGCATATCAAGTAAAAATATTCAAGCAGCACAAGACATACAAAACCCTTTACCAAAAAATAAAACTATCTTACAAGAAGGAAGAATATTATACACCACTTTTTGTACACATTGCCATGGAGAAAGTGGAAAAGGAAATGGTAGTGTAGGTAAAATATTAAAAGGAGTACCACCTTATAATAAAGGAAGAACAAAAAATTTAAGTGCAGGACATATTTTCCATGTTATTACACATGGTTATGGCAGAATGGGAGCACATGCCTCACAAATTAGTATAGAGGAAAGGTGGAAAATAGTACAATATGTACAAAAACTGCAAAAATTATAATCTTTTTATATAAAAAATAATGAAAAATAACTTTGTATATGATATACAAACAAAAAAAAAGCAATTCACTCTATTGAGTATCGGCATATTGCTTATATGCTGTAATAGCCATCTTATTTTATCTGATATACCATACTTCTATACAAATTTGTGGACAAATGGTGTATATTTTATAGGCATAGCACTTATAGGTATATTTTTCTTTGCCCTACAATATGTTACACAAGCAGGATGGTCAGTAAGTATACTAAGAATTCCAGAAACTTTTGGGCATTGGCTATGGATAGGGAGTATTATCTTGATACTTACCTTTACTTGGGGTTATCATGATATTTTTCATTGGACACATACTTATTTATATGATATACAAGATACGCGTTACGATGCTATAATAGCAGGAAAAAAATCATATCTCAACATACCATTTTTTTCATTAAGATCTATAATATACTTTATTATTTGGATAGGTTTATTCCATAAAATGAGATCAATATCACTACAATCTGATTTTACTATCAATAGTACTAAAGCATATCAAAAACAAAAAAAATACAGTACAATTTTTATAATATTTTTTGCTATCACCTCGTCTACTGCTGCATGGGATTGGATTCTTGCTATAGATACACATTGGTTTAGTACACTTTTTGGATGGTACGTTTTCTCAAGCTGGTTTGTAGCCGGACTATCTATGATTACATTTTTAGTTGTTATGTTAAAAGAAGCTGGATATATGCCTATAGTAAATGCAAACCATCTACATGATTTAGGCAAATATCTTTTTGCCTTTAGTATTTTTTGGGCTTACCTTTGGCTTGCACAATTTTTACTCATTTATTATGCTAACATTCCTGAAGAAACTATTTACTATGTAGAAAGAATACAGCATATGCCTTATAGACCTTTATTTTATTTGAATCTTTTAATCAATTTTTTTTTTCCCTTTCTTTTTTTAATGAAAAAAAATGCAAAACGATATACCATATTTTTAAAAATAATATCCCTTGTTTTACTTGTGGGGCATTGGTTAGATTTTTACCTGATGATATCCCCTGGCATCTTAAAAGAAAATGGACAAATTAATCTTTTTGCTATTGGCATGGCTTTAGTATTTTTTGCTACTTTTTTACATATTTTTTTTTCTCAGTTTACAAAAAAACCAATTATACCTCAAAAACACCCTTTACTACATGAGAGTAAACATTATCATAGCTAGTAAATTTTGTTATACATTTTAGAGAATAAAAAATAAAAAAAAGGACTTAAAAAGAAGATTGGAAAATTATTGTAAAGGAAATATTTTAAGTGCATCTTTTTACTATGTAGAGAGGCATGTTGTATGTGTATAAAATAAAAAAGGAGGTATAAAATCAAAATTTATGGGATTTATATCCATCAATGATTTAATTTTCTTTTGTATTCTATATCTAAGTTCTTGAATCTTTTATCTTATTCTATTTTTTTATGATTGGCTAAAAAAAGGCTGTTCTTTAGTATCTAATGCATCAAAAATATCATTTGGTTGCCATTCAGTCCAATTACTCCATCTTGAATCTTCTTGAATCTTATTTTGTATTTTTTCTACATGACGGAGTTTGAAAAAATTTGGAGATTCTTCATGAATATTTTTATAAAATTCCTGAAATTTTTCATAATTATAATTTTTATCTTTTCTATACTGATTTCTAAACAATCTTATTTCCATTTCTGCTTGTCCTCTTTGTCTACTCTCCATTCTTGCTTGTTCAATTTTATTTTCATTGGTAATTTTTTCATCCAATTCTTCTTGTACTAGTTCAAAATATTTTTTTCTTTCTTTATTTTCCATATTGGATAGTTTCATTAAAAAATAGCTTTTTTTTATTACATCTTCAATATTCTCAGGTTCTTCTTTTTGATAATTACAGGTAGCAAGAAAGGATAGCCATTGTTCAAATCTATTATTAAAAATTTTATGTTTTTTTAAATCAATTTTTTTTGTTAATCCATTTTTATTATCTATTTTTTCTTTATACATCCTATACTTAGGTATTTCATAGAATACCCAATACATTTTATTGTCTATCATTTCTTCATTTGTTACTTCATCGGCCGGCCTTATTTTTCTATAATATCTATTATCATTAAAAAGTATGTCATTTGCTATTACCAATAAATAAATTTGATCTATTTGATGATATTTACTATTCATACCCATTGCTGTTTCATCAGTAATACGATTGGCCATATAATACTGGGATCTTGATAAAAAATATTTTGTATTATATCTTTGCATCTCTATAATAATTTTTTTCCCTTTTTTAGTATCACAAATTATATCGACACTACTTTTTAATTCTGATTGACTCCATACATTATTTTCTGGATTCAGAATATCTAAATTTTCAATTTCATCTTCTTCAAATAGCAATAAATTTTTAATTAAACTTTTCGTAAGATTTATATTTTCTTTTTTTGCAAATAACAATTTAAATGTACAGTCGTACATCGGATCGGCAAAAGTTAAATGATTTATAGGCATTGTATGTAAATACAAATGGGTATATATCAATTTTAATTAATGTATACCCATCACAAACAAAATATTAATATTTAATCTTCTATTTCTTCACTTTTTCTATTCTTATTCTTTTTTGGCTTACTAAAATTATGATCCCCACCTCCTATTTTAGGCATACCACCTTGATAAGAATTATTTAAAAAAGGACTATTGGTATTATTTTTTTTTTGTATAGAGTTAGCCATTCTACTATTAAAATCTTCAGCTTGAAAATTATTATCTTCTTCGTATATTCTCTGGGATGGGTATTGACTAAAAAATGGCTGACTATTCGTGTTCAAACCATCAAAAATATTTTCTGGTTTCCATTGAGTCCAATCATTCCATTCTGAACTTTCTCCTTGTATTTTGTTTTGTATCTTTTCTACATGGCGTGGTTTGAAAAACTTTGGTGACTCACCTAAAAAATTTTTGTAAGAATTTTTGAAACCTTCGTAAGAGATTGCATTATTATTCTTGTATTGATTTTGGTATGCTTTGATTTCTTTCTCTGCTTGTCCTCTTTGTCTGCCTAGATTTATATGTTTTTGTTTTTGTCTTTCATAATTTTCTTCAGCCGTTTTATAGGCTCTTGCAGTATCTACATCCCATAATAATTGATGCATAAAAATATAACTGTCTTCGACAGGTTTGTGTGTTATAAATTGAGGTTTTTTTTCCTCTTTTCCACATGTTGCAAAAAAATAAAGCCATTGGTCTTTATAATTTACTTCAAATTCTTCTTCAAATTCTTCTTCAAATTTTTTTTTAAATTTTTCTAAGTCAAAAAAATACCAAAACATTTTATTGTTATATAACATATTACCTTGACTATCACGAATTGCAAAATCATTACTAAATCTATCATTAAAAATTAATCTCAAATTATCTTGTATTCTTTTCGCAATAACTACTATATATACTCTTTGTATATCTTTTTCATATTCTTTTCCTCCTCTATATTGATCAGCAATTACTCTACTTATATAGACTTGGGAGCGTACTAAAAAACTTTGATTAACAAGGGCTTGCATCTCCACTAAAAATCTTTCCCCTTTCTTGCTTGTACAAAAAACATCTAAATAATTACTACCCAATGCTACGTTCTTTTTCACTAATTCTCCTTTTTCAAAATTAATTTCCTTTATTTCATCTTTACCTTTTAAATTCAACAAACTGTTCAATAAATCAATTAAAAGATCTTTTCTATTCATATCCCCTAACAAAAATTTAAATGCTAAATCCTTTGTAGGATCCTCATATTGTTTATTATAATATTTACTTCCCGTATCTCTTGTCGTTTTATCTAAAAAAGATGGTCGTAGTATTTTAGGAGAATCAGAAAATCTGTTTTTTTTTTCCTCAGAAAAATTATTATTACTCCTTTTGAAGGATATACTTTCCTGATCTTGATCTCTATCTTGCCTACTTGTTGGCTTCATCTGCACCTCCAACCCATCTTTCAACACATCTTTTTTATAGTGTAGTTTATTACAACTGGTAATGCTTGCTATAAATAATAAGCAATAAAAATAATACTGTTTTTTTAAATAGTTTTTCATAAGAGATAAAAGTTAAATTATTAGAATAAAAGTCATATAAAATTAAATATTTTTTTGTATTAAACAAAAAGCGTAAAAATAAAAAAGGCCTGAAATTTCAGGCCTTTTTACAATTAAATACTTTAAAAAATCAACGAATTACATCATACCATTCATGCCTCCCATAGGTGGCATTCCTCCTCCTGCTCCTGGCATTCCTCCTCCTTTTTCTTCTTCTTTTTCTTCTGCAATTACGCATTCAGTAGTTAAAAGTAAAGAAGCAATAGAAGCTGCATTTTCTATAGCCATTCTTGTTACTTTTGTAGGATCTAAAACACCTGATTGGAATAAATTTTCATACTGATCTGTTCTAGCATTATATCCAAAATCACCTTGGGATTCTTTTACTTTTTGTACTACTACAGAGCCTTCTCCTCCTGCATTTTCTACTATTTTACGTAGAGGTGCTTCTAAAGATTTTTTTACAATTTCTATACCTGTAGCTTGATCATCATTATCTACTGATACATTGTCTAGTGCGCTTAAAGCACGAATTAAAGCTACACCACCTCCTGGAACTACTCCTTCTTGTACTGCTGCTCTTGTAGCATGTAATGCATCATCTACTCTATCTTTTTTTTCTTTCATTTCTACTTCTGTTGCTGCACCTATGTAAAGAATTGCTACTCCTCCAGCTAGTTTTGCTAATCTTTCTTGAAGTTTTTCTTTATCGTAGTCTGAAGTAGTATTTTCTATTTGTGTTCTGATTTGATTTATTCTTCCTTCAATCTTTTCTTTTTTGCCATTGCCATTTACTATTACTGTATTTTCTTTGTCTATATTTACTTTTTCTGCTGTACCTAAATAGTCTAGAGTAGCATTTTCTAATTTGTATCCTCTTTCTTCTGAGATTACAGTACCTCCTGTAAGCACGGCAATATCTTCTAACATTTCTTTTCTTCTGTCACCAAAACCTGGTGCTTTTACTGCTGCTACTTTTAGAGATCCTCTAATTTTGTTTACTACAAGTGTTGCTAGTGCTTCTCCGTCTACATCTTCAGCTATAATCATTAATGGCTTTCCTGTTTGTGATGTTGCTTCTAAAATAGGTAGTAAATCTTTCATTGTAGAAACTTTTTTATCACAAATAAGAATATATGGATTTTCTAATTCTGTTTCCATTTTTTCAGTATTTGTCACAAAATAAGGCGATAGATATCCTCTATCAAACTCCATACCTTCTACTACTTTTACTTCTGTTTCAGTACCTTTAGCTTCTTCTACTGTGATAACACCATCTTTACCTACTTTTTCCATAGCATTGGCTATCATTTTGCCAATAGTTTTGTCATTATTTGCTGAAATAGTAGCTACTTGTTGTATTTCGTTAGATCCAGAAATAGGTTTAGAGTCTTCTCTTAATTTAGATATTACATGTTGTATGGCTTTGTCTATACCACGTTTTAAATCCATTGGATTAGCACCAGCTTCTACATTTTTAATTCCATTTACAAATATAGATTGAGCTAAAACACTGGCAGTAGTTGTACCATCACCTGCATGATCCGCTGTTTTAGAAGCTACTTCTTTTACAAGTTGTGCTCCTAAATTTTCTACAGGATCTTTCACATCTATTTCTTTAGCTACTGAAACACCGTCTTTTGTAACACTAGGTGCACCAAATTTTTTGTCAATGACTACATTTCTTCCTTTTGGACCAAGGGTTACGCTTACTGCGTTTGCCATGATGTCTACTCCTTTTTTGAGTTTTGTTCTGGCTTCTGAGTTAAAGAGTATATTTTTTGACATATTTTTTTATAGGTTTTAAAATTAAATAATTTTTTTATTGAATAATAGCGTAAATGTCAGATTCTCTCATAATCATATATTCTTTTCCTTCTACAGTGGTTTCTGTACCACTATATTTTCCGTAGAGTACTTGATCACCTACTTTTACTGTTAAAGGTTCATCTTTTTTTCCACTGCCTATGGCCACTACTGTACCTTTTTGTGGTTTTTCTTTGGCAGTATCAGGTATAATAATACCTCCTGCAGTTTTTTCTTCTACAACTGCTGGTGCTACAATTACACGATCAGCAAGGGGTTGTAATTTTAGATTATTCATAAGATATTAACAATTAAATTTTTACAAAAAATTTGTATCTCTACATCTTAAAAATGAGTGATACATTTCATGTTAAAAAATAATCATAAACTATGCCAATACTATTATTTTATCATAGCAGTGTATAATTCTGTTTATAATACTGACAAAAAGTCATTTATATTAATAATTTCTCTACCATCTAGCTTACAAACATCTGGAAGTGTATCCATAGCAATTAATACCTTTTTATTATTGAAAACTTTTTTCTCAAAGGCATTAGCTAAAATGGCTTTTTCTAGAGCATGAAAATTTTGTGTTAAACCTTTGAGAAAATTTTTTGTTTTTTTTATAATATGGTGTAAAATACGCTTTATTGAATAAACTATCATCATTGTTGTAACTGCTAACACAAATACTTTTTTTCTGACTTTAAGCTATTAAATTGCTGTATACTTTTTATAATTTTTTATCCTCACAAAATACATTACATGAAATGAGTATTCTATATAAATTGAAAAAGATCTGGTATATTATTAATTTATTGTACATGTCAAAATGACAGATTAAATATTTTATCAGATTCTAATTACTTCACCTGGAATACCTTGCATTTTAAAATATACCTTTGCTAGTACAAGTACATCGTCTAAACAATATTTTTTTATGTCTTCTAAGGCATTTTTTCGATAAAAATAGTCATTTACTTGGCTACCATCCATAGTATGTTTGCTTGAACTGATATTAAAAATAGCTGCTAAAAGATCTAAAGAAGTAAAATTTTTTCTATCACCAAACTTCCACATATCCATAGTATCTATATGATTCACTTCCCAAGGTTTCTTATTTTGTAGTTGCAAAATATTAGGCAAAGTAATACTATGAACTAGCATTCTTCTACACAAATAAGGAAAATCAAATTCTTTGCCATTATGGGCACACAAATATATTATATTTTTATGCCTTTCTATAAGTGCTTTACATTGAAGTAAAATTTTTTTTTCGTTATGATCAGCAAAAGCTTTGGTATGCAGCGTATATTGGTTGTTCTCGCTTTTTTTTACCATGCCCAAGGCTATAGTTACTATTTTACCAAATTCAGCATATATTGCAGCACGCTCAAAAAATATTTTAGCTGCATCAAAAGGTTTTTCTGTAGTAATCTTCTCTGCTTTCTTTTGCCATAATTTTTGTAAAATAGGATTCAATTGGCTATAATTTAGGGCACAAGAAACAGTTTCAATATCTAAAAATAGAATATTTTCTACAGGATACATATCATAAAATTATTGTATTATAATTGGCATAATTAGGAGTAAAATATTTTCATCTTTTTCCTGTGTTTTAGGTGATATTATACATGCTTGAGTAGGATCAATCATTTTAATTTGGATCTCTTCTTGTTGTATAGTCTGCAAAAGACTGATGAGAAATTTTACATTAAAACCTATAGTAATAGATTTTCCTTCAAAATTACAGCTTATCTTTTCTTTTGCCTCATTAAAAAAATCTTGGTCTTCTGCAGTGATAAGCATTTGATTTTTGTCTATAACAAACTTAGTTTGCTGTGTTGATTTATTGGCATAAATTCCTATTCTTTTGATTGCACTAAGCAGGTCATCTTTTAAAAGTGTACATTCTAAAGCAAAATTTTTGGGTATTACACTATCATAATCTGGATATCTTTCATTAATTAGCTGTGTAGTAATAGATACATCACCTATTTGAAAAAAAGCATACCTTTTATTGCATTGCATTTGTATACTTTCTTTTTCATATTTTAGAACTAAAGTATTTATTAGACTACATACTTTTTTAGGCAAAATAATAGGTGATATTGCTGTATCTTTTTTTATACCTTGGTATTCATATTTTACTAATTTGTGTCCATCTATAGCAACAAAGGTAATTTTGTTTTCTATACTTTCTAAATACATGCCACTAAGTGCTGGCTTAAGCTCATCATTACTAATGGCTACTTGGGTATATGCTAAGGCTTTTTTCAAAACATTACTAGATATAGTGTATATTTTTTCATGTTCAAGCATAATTTTTTCAGGAAAATCTGCTGGATTTTCTCCTGCCAAAGTATAATTACCATTATGTGAATGTATAGTCATACGATAACTTTCTTCATCAATATGAAACGTAATAGGTTGTTCTGAAAAATTTTTTAAAGTATCTAATAACATACGAGCAGGTACAGCTATCTGAGTATTATGCTGTGTATTTATAGGCATGCTGGTAGAGAGTGTAGTTTGTATATCCGAGGCAGTAATAGTTAATTGATTAGGTGCAATATCAAACAAAAAATTTTCTAATATAGGCACAATAGGATTCATCGCAATAATACTGCTTATTGCAGACAACTTTTTTAGCAGTGCACTTGAAGAAAGAGTGATAGAGATATTTTTTTTTGTCATAAAAAATTATAGTGTAATATTAAATGATAAACAAACTGTAGTATGATAAATAGTATCATATCAAGTCTTAGTACAAAATTAAAAATAGATAAAATTATTGTTATATTACAAAATAAATACAATAAAAAATGTACATTTTTAAATTCAATATTTTTTTATGTAAATAAAATTTACAAATATTTTATTGATATGAATCACTAAATTGTACGAATTCTGTCGATATCTGCTCCTAATATTTTTAATCTAAGCTCTAATTCTTCGTATCCACGATCTATCTGATAAATATTATAGATTATACTTTCTCCTTGAGCTGAGAGTGCAGCAATTAATAAAGCTACTCCTGCCCTAATGTCAGGGGAATGCATTACCATACCACGTAATTTCAATTTACGACCTAGTCCTAAAACTGTAGCTCTATGCGGATCAGATAGAATAATTTTTGCTCCCATATCAATCAGTTTATCCACAAAAAATAATCTGCTTTCGAACATTTTCTGATGGATTAATACTGTGCCTGTGGCTTGTATAGCTGTAACCAACAATATACTTAGCAAATCTGGTGAACATCCTGGCCAAATGGCATCTGCAATAGTTAAAACACTTTGGTCAATATTTTGCATTACAGTATAATTCTTTTGTGCTGGTATATAAAGGCTATCTTCTTTATTATCAGAAATAATAGTGATGCCTAATTTTTGAAATATTTTAGGCAACATCCCTAATTGGGATATAGATGCTTTTTGTATTTTTATTTCTGACATAGTCATAGCTGCAAGTCCTATAAAGCTACCAATTTCTATCATGTCTGGCAATAGAGTATGTACCGTGCCCTGTAAAGTATTTACTCCTTCTATTGTTAGCAAATTAGATCCTATACCTTGTATTTTTGCCCCCATTTGTACAAGCATTTTACATAATTGTTGTACATAAGGTTCACATGCTGCATTATAAATTGTTGTTGTTCCTTGAGCAAAAGTTGCAGCCATAATAATATTGGCTGTTCCTGTTACAGAAGCTTCTTCAAGAAGAATATAGGTACCTTTTAGTTTATCTACTTGTAGTGTATAAAACCTATCTTCTTTATCATCCATACAATATACACCTAATTTTTTCAGTCCATCAAAATGGACATGTAAACTTCTTCTACCTATCTTATCTCCTCCAGGATAGGGTATGGTTATATCACCACATCGCACCAATAAAGGAGCTAATAACATTACAGAGCCACGAATTCTCTTAAATCTTGTGATAAATTCATAAGAATATGATAGACAAGATATAACTTTTTTAGCATGAATTTGATAGCTATTTTTGTTTAACTTTTTTACCTCTACACCTAAATGTGTAATTAACTCTATTAACCATTGAATATCTAATATATTAGGTACATTATGAATTATTACTGGCTGATCTGTAAGTAATGAAGCACAAATTACTTGTAGTGCTTCATTTTTTGCTCCTTGTGGTGTTATAGTACCTTGTAATTTTTTTCCTCCTTGTATTCTAAAAACATCCATAATGTATATAATTCTATATGATTAAAATATGTATTTAGTTAATATTTTTAGGCTAAAAACAATAATTTTGCCATTAAATAGTATTTTTCAATAGTATTTTTGTATGTCAATACAAAATTTATTATAAAAATTTTTACAAAATCATTCAAGTCTTGTAATTTACTACTTATTTTTTTCTTCTCTTATATAACTTTACAACCAACAGAGTCCATCAATTTTCAGTGCCCACCATGGAATTACCTAAGCCAGTAGAAATTTTAGCTAAAATAGTTGGATCATTATAATAGGTAACAGCACCTACAATAGCTTCTGCACGCTTTTGCGGTTGTGCTGATTTAAAAATTCCTGACCCTACAAACACAGATTGTGCTCCCAATTGCATCATAAGTGCAGCATCTGCTGGCGTGGCTATGCCTCCTGCAGAAAAATTAGCTACAGGTAATTGACCATTTTCATGAATATATTGTACTAAATTTAAAGGTGCAGCTAATATTTTAGCTTTTTGCATGAGTTCTGCTTTATCTAAATTTTGTATAATTTTAATCTCTTTTTGTATGGCTCTAAGCTGATTTACTGCCTGTATAATATTGCCAGTACCTGCTTCTCCTTTAGTACGTATAAGGCTAGCTCCTTCGGCTATTCTACGCAAAGCCTCTCCCAAATTTGTACAACCACAAACAAAAGGTACCTTAAAATGATGCTTATAAATATGGTGATGATTATCAGCAGGTGTAAGCACCTCACTTTCATCTATAAAATCTATACCTAAAGCTTCTAATATTTGTGCTTCTACAAAATGTCCTATACGTACCTTAGCCATTACAGGAATAGTAGTAGCAGCCATAATGTCTTGTATCATTTGAGGATCAGACATGCGAGCTACACCAGAACTTTTACGAATATCAGCTGGCACACTTTCTAAAGCCATTACAGCTACAGCCCCTGATTTTTCAGCTATTTTAGCTTGTTCTACATTTACAACATCCATAATTACTCCTCCTTTAAGCATTTCTACAAGGCCAAGGTTTACCTGAATATGATTACTCATAAATACTATTTTTAGATAGTTTAATATATTTTATTTTTTTAGGCTTTGCTATTTCTTTACCATTGTGTTCAATTTAAAGCCACATAGTATTAATTTCTAAAAAAAGGAAAATCTTTCACAAAAAAGAAATTTCCAGATATAATTATCATTACATAATTATATTATTTATTAGATCGATATAAAAAAATCGAATACTATCGTTATAATTTTATATGAAAATAGAAAATTAGTATTATTTTCTTTTAATTTCTAATTAAATTTAAATAAGGTTAAGAATACATAATACAAATTTATATTTATGTAACAACTTTTGTAATATACTGTTCTACTTGTACATTAAACCTAGCTAAAAAATTAACTCCCTCATTTACAGGATCATTTTTATAGACAGCATAATCATCTCGATAGATAACTTTGCATATACCACTACTTAAAATAAGCCTTGCACAAGCTAAACAAGGAGATAATGAAACATATAAACATCCACCAACAATATCAGTCTTATTTTTTGTGGCATATAAAATAGCATTTTGTTCAGCATGAATAGCTAAAGAACATCCACCATTTAAATCGCGTTTACAACCTACTTGAGGCCATTCTTCATCACAATTATGGGTTTTGGCAGGTGGGCCATTATACCCAATAGAAATAATACGGGTATTTTTAGTAAGTACTGCTCCTACCTGTAACTTTACACAATGAGATCTTTTTGCCAAGCTAAGAGCCAAGTCCATAAAAATCTTATCAAAAGAAGGTTTTTTAGAATGGGTAAACATTTTAAAATAAATGATTTTTTATTAAAGAAAAAGATGCAAATGATTAAATTTAATGTTTATAACAAAGACTTGTATAATCTACAAAATATATTAATTATTTTTACAAAGAAAAGCTTAAAATGTAATTTTATTAGCTATTATCTAATAAAAAATGTGTAAATAAACGATAAGTATTGAATTTAAAATAGACTCCTTAAATTAAAATATGTTGAGAACTCACACTTGCAATGCACTCAATACAAAAAATATCCATCAAAAAGTTACCTTATGCGGATGGGTACAATACATAAGAAATAAAGGCAACATTATTTGGGTTGACTTGAGAGACCATTATGGCATTACACAGCTTGTGGCTGAAATAGCAAAAAGTAGTCCAGAGGTTATTACACAAATACAGCAACTTCAGCGGGAAGATGTTATACAAATTACAGGAATAGTAATAGAAAGATCTGCAAAAAATAAGGCTATTTGTACAGGAGATATTGAAGTAAAGGTAACAGCCATTACAATGCTAAATCAGTCAAAAATACTTCCTTTTCCTATTCACGATAAGCAAGAAATTAGTGAAGCAATTCGTATGCAATACCGATATTTAGATTTACGCAGAAAAACATTACAAGACAATCTTATTTTAAAACATCATGTAATACAACAAGTAAACCAATTTTTATCTGAACACCATTTTCTCAACTTAGAAACACCTCACCTAATTAAATCTACTCCTGAAGGAGCAAGAGATTTTCTAGTGCCTGCAAGACAGTTTAAAGAGCACTTTTATGCCCTTCCACAATCTCCACAAATTTTAAAACAGCTTTTTATGGTAGCAGGATTTGATCGCTACTATCAGATAGCAAAATGCTTTCGTGATGAAGACCTTCGGGCAGATCGTCAGCCTGAATTTACACAGATAGATTGTGAAATGGCATTTGTAGAACAAGAGGATGTGTTAAACCTTTTTGAAAAACTTATCCAAAAAATATTCAAAAAAATAAAAAATATCGATCTACCCTCTTTTCCACGCATAAGCTATGCACAAGCCATAAAAATGTATGGTACAGATAAACCTGACTTGCGATGGGGAATGCCTTTTATTGCCATCAAAGATAGGCTTCCTGAACATGAATTTTTGCCATGGCAAAACCAAGCTCATATAGCTGGCATTGTAGTAGATGATAAAGAAAATTTTTATTCAAGAAAAAAGATAGATCAAATTAAAAAAGCTATAGAAGTTATTTCTCCTGAAATTGCCCATAGATTGGTATATATTAAATATGCTAAAAGTAGGACAATAAAATCTTCGGTAGATAAATTTTTTACCACAGAACAGCTACAGTTACTATTAAATAACATGCAAGCAAAGCCTAGCAGCTTAGTATGTATACTTTCAGGTAGCTATAATGCTACACAACAAGCTTTGGCAACTTTGCGACAGGTGATTATTCAAAATAAAATACTACAAAAACAGCATCCTGAAAAAAAATTTTCTCCAGCTTGGATTACAGATTTTCCTCTTTTTAGCTGGGATAATACCTTAAAAAAGTATACAGCCATGCATCATCCTTTTACAGCGCCCCAACTACACCAAAAAGATTGGGATAAGCTAGATCATCAGCCTGAAAGAGTAATGGCCCAAGCTTATGACTTGGTTATTAATGGTGTGGAAATAGGAGGAGGATCATTAAGAATACATCAAAGCATGTTACAAAAAAAAATATTTAATATTTTAGGCTTCACCCCAGAGGATATGAAAACACAGTTTGGTTTTTTTTTAGATGCTTTGCAATATGGTACCCCCCCACATGGAGGTATTGCTATAGGTTTAGACAGACTTTGTGCTATTATAATAGAAAAAAATACTATCCGTGACTTTATTCCTTTTCCTAAAAATCATCAAGGAAAAGATGTAATGATGGAAGCACCATCTATAATATAATTGACATAAATTTTTAGGCAAACTAATAACGCTAAAAAAAATGATATCTCCAACTGCATTATAAACACATCCAAAAAAAATATAGGAAAAATTCTATAAAAACCCTACTAACACACTACTTTTTTACTGCATTAGGATGATAACAACTGTATTTATGCTGCATATTTTTTACATCAGTATACTCTGGAGGATATACTTCTTTACAAAACTTTGTTGCCTTCCAACATCTAGGATGAAAATAACACCCTGTAGGCAAATCTATAGGGCTAGGCACATCACCTTTTAATATAATTCTATTGTTTTGCTTCTTTACTCGTTCTGGAGATGGTATAGCAGATAACAAGGCCTGTGTATATGGATGCTTAGGATGTTGGTATAATACCTGCTTAGGTGCAGATTCTATAATTTTACCTAAATACATTACCGATACACGGTGTGCAATAAACTCTACCAGCTTTAAATCATGTGAAATGAATAGATAAGTTAATGAAAGTTCCTTTTGCAAATCCATAAGCAAGTTAATTACCTGTGCCTGTATAGATACATCTAATGCAGAAACAGACTCATCACAAATAATAAGAGAAGGATCTACAGCTAAAGCACGCGCTATAGCTATACGCTGACGCTGACCACCAGAAAATTCATGGGGATATTTATATAAAGCCTCTTTAGGCAATTGTACATAATCTAATAGAGTATAAATCCGTTGATTTCTTTCTACACTATTATTGGCTAAATTATGTATTTTTAGTGGTTCCTCAAGAATAGACTGCACGCTCATTCTAGGATTTAATGAAGCATATGGATCTTGAAAAATAATTTGAATCTTCTTACGCAGTTCCCTCAATTTTTTTTCACTAACATGAGTAATATCTTGTCCATTAAAAATGATTTGACCTGCACAAGGACGTATGAGTTGTAAAATAGACCTACCCAAAGTTGTTTTTCCACAACCCGATTCTCCTACTAAACCCAGAGTTTCTCCCTTATATATATCAAAGCTCACATCATTTACTGCATATACATACTTCTTTACCCTAGGCAGTAGCCCTTGCTTTATAGGAAATTTGGTAGATAAATTTCTTACCTGAAGAAGCGGATTACTATTTTCCATATTTTAATTTAATGTAATATTAGTGGTAAAATATATTTCATTTCCACTAGTGTTTTTGAGGATGTAAAGGAAAAAAACATGCTGACCAATGCTCTGAAGCTACTTTTTGTAACTCTGGATTACCTTGTACCCCTCTACAAGCATCTTGAGCATACTGACATCTATCTTGAAAACTACATCCCAAAGGTATATTATGAAATGAGGGTAAAGTACCTTTTATAGTTTTGAGACGCTGTTCTCCTTTTTTATAGATATCAAAAGTAGGTATAGATTGTATCAAACCTTTGGTATAGGGATGTTGTGGCGTAGCAAATAATTGATCTACATTTGCTTTTTCAACAATTTTACCACAATACATTACCAAAATATCATCGCAAAACTCTGCTACTACGCCCAAATCATGCGTAATCATAATAATGCTCATGTCTAACTCTTTCTGCAATTTCTTAAGAAGATCTAAAATTTGTGCCTGTATAGTCACATCAAGCGCTGTAGTAGGTTCATCAGCTATCAATATATCAGGCTTACAAGCCAAAGCTATAGCAATCATTACCCTTTGTCGCATACCACCTGAAAGGTGATGAGGATAATTTTTTATCCGCTTTTCTGGTGAAGGAATACCTACTAACTGTAAAAGTTCTATAGTTTTTTCCTTGGCCTTTTGCGGAGTAAGATGTTGATGCAACAGAAGAGATTCTTGTATTTGTGCTCCAATAGTAAATACCGGATTTAATGAAGTCATAGGCTCTTGAAAAATCATAGAAATTCTATTTCCTCGTATAGTACGCATATGACCAGAAGATAGTTGACAAATATTTTTACCATCAAAAATAATTTCTCCCTGCGTAATTTTTCCATGATTTTTAGGAATAAGACGCATAATAGATAATGCCGTTACAGATTTTCCAGAACCTGATTCTCCAACAATACCCAAAGTACTGCGCTCTTTAAGGTCAAAAGAAACATTATCTACAGCCTTTATTAGCCCCTGCCTTGTACGAAATGTAGTGACTAAATTTTTTACGGATAAAATATTTTTTGTAATATTCATATCAAATTATCTACTTTTTAGTTTAGGATCTAAAGTATCACGCAAAGTATCGCTCAATAAATTAAAGGCAATCACAACAAGAAACATAGCTAAAGTAGCAAAAAAAATGGGCCACCAAACACCACGAGAAAGCTCTACCTTAGCATCATCTATCATAATACCCCAACTAGGTGCATTCTGTATACCTAAGCCTAGGTATGACAATATTACTTCAGACTTTACAGCCATCTGAAAAATTAAAGCAAACTGAATAATTACTACATGTAAAACATTAGGAAAGATATGATAAAACAACTTTCTCCAATGACCTGCCCCTAATGCTGAAGCAGCTAAAATATATTCCTTATTCTTATGTTTAATTACCTCACCTCTTATCAGCCTACATACACCCACCCAACTAGTAAATCCCAAAGCAATATACAAAGCAACAATGCCCTTACCTAACACAAACACAAGAGAAATTAATAAAATAAAATTTGGAATAGCTGTAACAGTACTATAAAACCAAACAATACATTCATCAATAATTCCACCAAAGTAACCTGCTATTAAACCCAATACTAAACCTATAGCTATACCTACTATAGATACTACAAAACCAATACGCATGGCATATTCTGTACCTTTAATAATTTTTTTGCCTACACACAGGCCAAAAGTATCTGTACCAAACCAATATTTCCAACTAGGTGGCATATAAGATGGACCTACTGGTTCATTCCACTGGTGCGCTATAATACCCCAATAAGAAAGTAAAGCAACTATAGCACAGCAAATTACTATGCTCAAGGCAAAAACATTTGTTTTACTCGTAATGATATTGCGAAAAAATATTTTCCAAAGCGATGTTTTCATAGAATGATACATAAAGAAATAAAGTAAGTGCTATAACTTTATTCTTGGATCTAGTAGAGTATATATAATATCAGTAAGAAGATTGCAAAAAATAACAAATATAGCAGAAAGTACAGTAATGGACTTGATTAAGGGAAAATCAGAATGGCCAATAGCATCAATAACAATACCCCCTAAACCTGGTATGCCAAAAAAACTTTCAATAAGTAAAGCACCTAAAAGTAAAAAAGGTAGCTGTATAACTATATTTGTAACTATGGGTATCATGGCATTTTTTAAAACATGTTTAAGTAAAATTTTTATTTCAGAAAGCCCCTTAGATCTAGCCGTACGTACATATTCTTGGTTGATTTCATCTAATATAAATGTTCTATAAAGTCTAATATCAGAGCCAATACTCAAAAAAATAATAATTATACAGGGCAAAAGAATATAAGGTACAAAATGAGGAAACCCTCTTTCATAACCAGCTATTTCAAACCAATCTAATTTATAGGCAAAAAACCACTGAAAAAATAGTATATAAGATAGAGCTGACACACTCATTAAAGTAGTTGAACCCACCACAAGCATTTTATCTATAAGCTGACCGCGATAAAATACGGAAATGAGGGCAAAACCAATGGACAAAAAAATAGAAACAATAAAGGCCGGAAAGGTAAATGAAAAAGAAACCAATACACCATCTTTTAATATGGTAAAAATTTCTTGTTTAGTAAACCAAGATTTGCCAAAGTTAAACGTAAAAGTAGCTTTGAGTAGGTCAAAATACTGATGTAAAAAAGGCTTATTTAAACCTAACTCTTTCCTTAACATATCCAACTGTTTAGGACTTGCATGTTTGCCTAACAAAGTTAAGGCAGGATCTCCACCTACTATATTAAACATTAAAAAAATAAGTAAAGTAACACCCAACAATATGGGGATAGTATATAGTAGTCGACGAAATATATAAGCTTTTAAATCCATAAAATAAAGAGCACAAATATAAGTGATATAATAGAGAAAAAAAATAATATTATGCCATCTTTATAAGATCTGCAATGCGATAGGCATAACCTTTTTCATTATCATACCACCCTACTATTTTTACTAAATTGCCATGTACAGCAGTTAGGCTAGCATCAAAAATACAAGAATGTGTATTACCAATAATATCAACAGATACTACTGGATCTGTAGTATAAGCTAAGATATTTTTTAAATCGTTTTGTGATTCCTGATACATTTTTTCATTAATAATTTCTTTTGTAGTAATTTTTTCTAATAATAAAGTACAATCTGTAACAGACCCATTGGCCACAGGTACCCTCATGGCTATACCATCTAACTTGCCCTGCAGAGAAGGTATCACCTTACCAATAGCCTTTGCTGCTCCTGTAGAAGTAGGTATTATAGACTGAAAAGCAGACCTTGCACGCCTTAAATCTTTATGAGGAGCATCTTGTATACACTGATCTGTGGTATAAGCATGTATAGTATTGATATAACCTTTACTAATACCAAAGTGAGCTTCTATTACTTTTAACATAGGGGCAATACAATTGGTAGTACAAGAAGCATTAGAAATAATTTTTTCATCTCCTTGTAAAGTATCACAATTTACTCCTACCACAATAGTAGGCATATCCCCTTTTCCAGGAGCAGAAACAATTACTTTTTTAGCTCCAGCATTAAGATGCATAGCTGCTTGTGTATTAGATGTAAAAAAACCTGTAGATTCTAAAACAGTATCTATATTTAATGCTTTCCAAGGGAGTATACTAGGATCTCTTTGTGCTGATACCTGTATAGTATGTCCATTAATAGTAATAGATGTATCATCTGCATGTATTTCACCTACAAATTTACCATGATTAGTATCATACTCAAACAAGTGCGCAAGCACATTAGGAGCAGCCAAATCATTAATAGCCACTATAGTACACTCATCTTTTTTTAACAATGCACGCAAGGTTGTACGGCCTATACGGCCAAAACCATTTATAGCAATTCTTTTTTTCATAGATACTTGAATATTTTTATCAAAAAAATAGCTAAAACAATAAGTTTTAAGCTAAGAAAGATATGATATAAAAAATTAAACATCTTAATATACAAAAATATCTGTCATACGAATAAAACGAGCATAAATTATTGTAATTTGATGTACAATATAAGCTAGAATAAAAATACGATTCTAGTACAAATAGAATAAATATAACACATAAAAATATTTTTAACCAAAATTAATACATTATTAATAATTTATTTTATCCAAAGTTATGCTAGAAAAAAATCTGCTAAAAATGATATAAAAATATTTGTTATACTATGGATATAAAAAAAATATTTTTGATAGGCATGCCTACTGCAGGCAAAACAACTCTAGGTGTTATATTAGCAAAACATTATAACATACTATTTCTAGATTTAGACCAAATAATAGAAAAAAAGACCAGACTAACCATCAAAAATATTTTTGATATGTATGGAGAAAACTATTTTAGAAAATTAGAAAAAAAATATCTGTATCAGAGCATATACAAACATACTACATTTATTATGGCTTTAGGTGGAGGAACACCCTGCTATCATAAAAATATTATACTGATGAATACTTTTGGTACAACAATATTTCTCAATATTCCATTATATATTATAAAATATAGACTGAATAAAAAAACTGACAATCAAAGACCATTATTTCAGCAAATAAATACAGATGAATTAAAAAATATATACTATAACAGAATAGACTATTATCAACAATCACATTTTACATTAAACCAAAAACAAATATGCTCACTATACAGCAAATTAAGCAAAACAAAAACAACATAATACAAGCACTACAACATAGAGGAATACAAGATATAGCAATAACAATAGAAAAAATATTGACACAAGACAAAGAACAAAAAAGTACACAACAAAAACTAGAAGATACAAACAATAAGCTCAAAAAAAATGCACAAATTATAGGACAATATATTAAAGCAAAAAATACTGCACAAGCCATAGCCCAAAAAAAAGAATACACAGAAAGCTTAAAAAAAGAAAAGCAAAAATACAAACAAAAAATAGATACCTACAGTAATGAGATAAACAAACTGTTAGTCAACCTACCAAACACCCTATCAGACAAAGTACCTCTAGGTAAAAATAGTAAAGACAATAAAATTGTATATCAAAAAAAATTTGTTCATGCTCTACCTAAAACAACATTGCCCCACTGGGAGTTAGCCTCAAAATATGATATAATAGATTTTACCCTAGGTACTAAAATAGCAAGTACAGGATTTCCAGTATATAAAAATGCCGGAGCACAATTGCAACGTGCATTAATTCAATTTTTTTTAGCAGAAGCAATAAAAAATAACTACCAAGAAATTATTCCCCCATTACTCGTAAATAGCCAAGCAGCATTTAGTACAGGCCAGTTGCCAGATAAAGAAGGACAGATGTACAAAATTCAAGACCATGACCTATATTTAATACCAACAGCAGAAGTACCATTAACCAACCTATATAAAAATAAAATAATAGAAGAAAAAAATTTACCCATAAAAAATGTAGCATATACACCCTGTTTTAGAAGAGAAGCAGGATCTTGGGGAAGCAATGTAAGAGGATTAAACAGACTACACCAGTTCGATAAAGTAGAAATTATAGCAATACATACACCACAACAATCTGACCAAGCATTAGCAGATATGACAAACCATGTACAAAATTTATTAAATAAATTAGCACTTACATACCGCAAAATACTTTTATGTAGTGGAGATCTAGGCTTTACAGCTACTTGTACATACGATTTTGAAGTATACTCCCCAGGACAAGATAAATGGCTAGAAGTAAGTTCAGTAAGTAACTTTGCTACCTACCAATCAAACAGGCTAAAGCTAAAATATAAAGATACAAACAATAAAAAACATTTAGCACACACACTTAATGGAAGTGCACTAGCCTTACCAAGAGTAATAGCAGCAATTATAGAAACCTACCAAACAGAAGACCAGGGCATCCAAATACCCAAAGTGCTACAGCCATATATGAACACTACCACTATGAACTAAAGATCAGCTTAAAAAACTATTTTACACAAAAACCTATAAAATATGTACTTTTTTTGTATAAAAAATTATATTATTTGTATTAAAATTGTATAATTTTATATAATATTAAAAATTCACAACATGAAAAATAGCTATATAGGCATTTTAGATAGCGGCATAGGAGGGCTAACCATAGTAAAATCATTAAAAAAAGCAAGCCCAACACTACCCATAATCTATTTTGGTGACACAGCCAATTTACCCTATGGCGATAAAATACCAACACAAATTTACAATAGAGTAAAAAAAATTATACGATTTTTACACAAAAAAAAGTGCAATACTATACTTATTGCATGTTTTACAGCCAGTTCATTATTAGATGAAGCTATCTATAACTACTGTAGCAAAAACAATATACAACTCTATGATATGATTACGCCCCTATATCCATATATTATAGCAAGCAAAAAAAAAAAAATAGGTATGATAGGTACAACACTTACCATAACAAAAAACATTTTAGCCCAAAAACTATCAGCAATAAACAGTACCAAACAAATAGCCACCCTAGCCACACCCCAACTAGCAACTATAATAGAACAAGGAAAACACAGTAAAAAAATACTTACAAACTACCTCACCCATAAAAATTTAAAAAACATAGAAGCATTAATATTAGGATGTACACATTACCACCTTATTAGCAAAAAAATTGCCACCTATTATCCAAAAAATTTTCCTGTTGTAGAGACAACAAATTTAGTAGTAGAACAAATACTAAAACAAAAACAAAAAAAATTAATTCAAAATAATATTGCAGATCAATATATATTTTCAGAACATACCACACATCTGGCCTACCAAGTAGACAAAGTTTTAGCAAAAAACACAAATATAAATATCTATCACCTGTAAAAAATATTCTTGCCAATCATACAAAAATTATAATTAAAGAGAAAAATTTGATTTTTAAAAAAAAAAAATTAATTTTGCATTAAATTATATTCAAGATATAGAAAAGATAAAATTAAAAGTAAAAAAGATAAAACAAAATAGAATTAAAAAATTATTATTAGCATTTTTAATAAAAAACAATTACATCTAAAAATTATTTAAATTATGAACAATAAATTAACAAAACTATTCTGCGCTGTAGTAATAGGTGGTCTTCTAACAACAACAGCTTGTAGTAAAAAAAAGAAAGATAAAAAAGATAATACGGAAAAAAGTGAAGAAAAAAAAAATGAAGTTTCTATAGATGACATAAAAGCAGAAGCTGCAAAAAGCATAGCAATAACAGCAACTCCAGGAGATAAAACAGCCACTTTAACTGTAAAACAAGGGAAAAAAAAAATTAAAGTAAAAGATCAAGAAAAAGAAATAGAAGTACTAGGATTTGATGCATTAGCAGAAGACACAACTGGAAATTTTTTCTCTACAGGAACAACAAAAGGCAAACATGCTGCAATAACAAAAGGTGCAAATAAAATAGACCTAACAGATCTTACAAATTCAGCAAAATATGAGGGTAAAAAATTAAATGTAATATTTAAGTACGATGGTACAGAATATACTGTAGAAGTTGCCGTACCAGAAGTAATACCAACCACATAATTAATAATAAAATGGATATAGACGACCTACTTTACATACAGTAGGTCTATATCTTAAATTGGCTTTTTTATACAAAAAGCTTTAAAATATCTCTCATATCTATATTCTTATAGATTATATCTACCTTTTCTTTTTCTAAATCAAAATTTAGAAATATCTTTTTAGTAAAAAAATATTTAATTTCCAATAATTATAAATCTAATATCTCTAAAATTTTATACTTCAACTCCTGAGCAGCATCCTCTAACTTTAAATATTTAGCTAGAGGCACAAAAAATTTCAGTGTTTCATCGGCTTTTTTATGTTGACTTGCATAAGATTTTACACCAAGGGTACGCATATTATGTAATCTATCTGCTAGCTTGATATAGAGTACACGTTTATCTTGCACTTCTAGCAACGTAGAAAAATTTTCATGTTTGGCTAAGTTTACTTTTGTAAACATCTCTTTTTTACTTTCTAAATGCGTTAAACCATCTACTAAATTTGTAACTGATTTGCCAAAAAGCATTTCTATATTTTCCAAAAGCATAGTAGTATCTTCTACTGTATCGTGTAGTAAAGCTGCAATAATAGTTTCTTCATCCTGATTATATGATAAAACTATTTTTGCTACAGCTATTGGATGTAGATAAAAAGGCTCTCCAGATTTTCTTTTTTCAAGGCCATGGTAACATTTAATGATTTCTAAAGCATGTTTAATTTTTTTCAAATCTGCTTTACTATTTTTTTGTACAGCTACCAACAAATTTTGTTCTTGTGCTTGTGCTCCTGGATATTGATCATTTGCTCTTACCAATGTACTACCCAGTTGCATTTGGTCATCATTCATCACTTTTGGACGTACTTGATTGATATCTATAGGAAAAACATAAAGATGACTATCTTGTTGAGTATTCAATAAATCAGTATATCCATAATGTACTTTCACAATAACTTGATTATTGTGTACTAACAATGTATCAATATCTTTTTTAGAAGGTAATTGTTGAGGTTTAAATGTTGTAATGTAGTCTTGACTTAAGATAGGCTGTATTTTTTTTGTTGTCAAAACAAAACCTAAAGCTTTGATTTTTTTTTATAATTTTTTCCTACAGAAGGTAAAGGATAGTACAAAAAAGTATCTTGAACATGAAGATAAAGAGTATCGTTAGTACAATTATTTTTCAATCCTAAATTGATAGCATTTTTTAACAATTGATAGATATACTTAGCATCACAAGTAACTAATTTTTCTTTTGCCTCTATATAGTATTGTATTTTTACATGATTTGCTTTGAATACTTTTTGTAGTTCATCAAATAAGTCTTTTATAATAACCTCTTTCACATGCAGTTGTAAATAATCCAAAGCCCTACTTTCAATACTTTCTAGCTTTATAGCCATGGGAACTAAAGTTTGTTCTAATTTTGTAAGTATTTTTTCTATTTTTGAAGTATCTTTTTTTTCATCGCGTAAAAATTTTATCATTTTAGTTACTTCAGGTAATCTTTTAATATTAGCTTGTTGTAGTGTTTTTATAATGCCAATTTTTCCTTTAAAAGTAGCTAATAACTCTTCTATATTTTCCTTATTTTCTTTTTGTAAATGTTGATGATTTAATGAAAGATTATCATATTTTTTTTGTCTACGACGAGCAAAGAGTAACCCTATGGCAGTAGAAAAGAGAATAGTATAAATAAGCGTATAAAGCGTATCACTATCTTGAATGATAACAGGAATACCTATCAAATATTGATAGCTGATGATAGCCAAAAAAATGCCTAAAAATGCTAGAATAAAAAAAGTAACCCAGTCAGTTAAAATAATTAAAAACATAATAGACAAGGCTATATTGATAATCCATTCAATATTACATTCTCCTAAAACAAATAAAAAAGTAGTGGTAAAAGGTAAACAATATAATACAGTGAAATAATAATATGTAGGAAAATACTTAGTAAGTTTATTCGGAATATAATGTTTAAAAAACATCCCAATACATAATAATGCTCCTAAACCTTTAAGAAAAAATAATCCTGTATATACATAAGTATCATGTGTTTTATGCATAAACAAAGGAATTGCATAATTGAATAGCATGAAAAAAGCAAAGAGCGTAGGGCTAGCACCATATTTTTTATACTGATTTTGGCAATATATTGTAATACGTTTAGGCGTTGGTATAATTTTGAGGAAAAAGCCTAGAATAGCCTTTAAACTAACTCGATAAAGTTTATCATCATCTTTTTTATCTATACTTACCATACGAAATCCTTTATTTTTATAATAATGCATACCTAAAAATACAATTGCATTAGTGATGATGGTGATGGGTAAGAGGAGGTAATCTATATTAGATGAAAGTAATGACTTTGTAACAAAAAAAGATGAAACTGTAGTTAAAGCAGAAAATAGAAATGTTTTAGAACATGTTTTTAATCCTAATATACCTGCAATTAAAGGAAGGGTTACTACAGGTACAAAAATAGATACACCGATATAAGCTAATAAACTAATTTTCTTATCTGCACTTATTAAAGCTGGTATAATACTTAAAATTCCTATGGCAAATGTTATATAACGTACAGCTGTAAGTTCATTAAATTTTTTTGATTTGATAAGGGGTTTTATAATATTTTGAGTGATCAATAAACCTCCTGAATTAAGATAAGAATCTATTGTAGATAGAATAATAGCAAAAAATCCTGCTATACAGATATAATATAAAGTAGGCGATAAATATTGATTCATAATGTAAATAGTGGCTCCACCAGATATAGGTTTTATGTTTGGAGATAACACTATTACAGAAAAACAAGTTAATGCCATCAAAATTACAAGAAGTAAAAATATCAATCCAGTAATTACAAATGTATGCTTAGCTTGCTTTTTATCTTTTGCCATAAGAACACGTTGTATAATAGGTGGATAAACAAATATACTTGGAAAAAGAGCCCAAGAAGAAAAATAAGATAGATATTTAAAAAAAACTGGACTTTTGTATATGAATAGTTTTTCTTTTGGAATTTGTCTAAATAATTCTTGTATACCTCCAACATTACTAATTGCTAAGTTTGCAATTATAGGAATTGTGATTATAAAAATTAAAAATTGAAAAATATCTGTGAGTGTAACAGATTTAATACCACCAATAGAAGAGTAAAAAACAGTAATAAATCCACCAATAATAATTACCCATTTACTTGGCCAACCTAGCATATTTTTACAAATACGACTCAAAGCTACAAATTGTGCACCAACAACAAAAATGATAAAAAAAGTACCTAACAGACCAGTAATTATACTTCCATATTTTCCATACAAATTTTTCATAATATCACCAACAGTAATACAGTTTGTATAACGCACCATTTTAGGTACAATCCATAGTCCCATGTAGATAAACATAATAGCAACACCTGTAGAAGATAATGCTGAAATAAGCCCATAAACAAGTATACTTTTTTCTTTACCAATATTAAGACCATTATAAAAAGTTGCCAACAAAGTCATGGTGAGGATACCAGTACCATACATTTTATTGGCAATAGCATATTCTCTAATGTCTTTAATTCCTTTGCTTGCACGAAGTCCTATAATTAAAGTAATTAAAAGAAAACTACCTATTATGATATAGTCTAGATGATTCATATTGATTTTATTGTATTTTTACAAAAATTTATTATCTGAAATACAAAAAAATTATCTGAATCTTTAAAAAACTACTTGGTTGATATAGTAATGAATATTATTTTTTCATATCATATTTTCCCTTCATGTAAGCGGAAAATAGGACGTATGGTGGTAAGAAAAGGAAAGCATATACATAGTTTAGCTGTAAAAATATACATTTCCTATTGAAAATATTAATCCTCTATTTTGTAATTAATGTGAAATAGTTTTAGGTACAGAACAGAAAAAATAAAATAACCATTTCAACAATTGGCTAGATTCTAAATAATTCTTTAAAAAAAAAGCTTATCTCTTAGTCTTAAAATATTAAATATGAGTAAAATAGTAGATAGTCAAAGAGCATAAATACGTGGTGAATTTACAATATTTTGGAGTTATTTTGTATTGTAAAAAAAATGAGAGTTGAAAAGGTATGTATGATATGAGTGAATATAAGATATGAAATAAAAAAAATGGCGGCTACCTACTCTCCCACTTTTGAAAGCAGTACCATCGGCGCTACTGAGCTTAACTTCTCTGTTCGGAATGGGAAGAGGTGTACCTCAGCGCTTTTGCCACCTTATTTTTCAATATTAGTAAAAAAATATGATAAAAACAAAAAAATATAAAAAGCTTTTGGGTAATTAGTATTGCTCAGCTTTTTCATTACTGAATTTACACTTGCAACCTATCGAGGTCATGGTCTATGACCACCCTTATAGAAGCCTCATCTTGAGGCAAGTTTCGTGCTTAAGATGCTTTCAGCACTTATCTTTTATAAACATAGCTACCCAGCGGTGCAACTGACGTCACAACTGGTACACTAGCGGTTTACCTAATTCGGTCCTTTCGTACTAGAATTAGCTCCTCTCAAGCTTCTTGCGCCCACAACAGATAGGGACCAAACTGTCTCACGACGTTCTGAACCCAGCTCGCGTGCCACTTTAATGGGCGAACAGCCCAACCCTTGGGACCTTCTCCAGCCCCAGGACGTGACGAGCCGACATCGAGGTGCCAAACCTCCCCGTCGATTTGAGCTCTTGGGGGAGATTAGCCTGTTATCCCCGGAGTACCTTTTATCCTTTGAGCGATGGCCTTTCCATACAGAACCACCGGATCACTATATCCGTCTTTCGACCCTGATCGACTTGTTTGTCTCACAGTCAAGCACTCTTATACTATTGCGCTCTACGCACGATTACCATCCGTGCTGAGAGTACCTTTGAAAGCCTCCGTTACTTTTTTGGAGGCGACCACCCCAGTCAAACTACCCACCTAACACTTTCTCTTTTTTCAAAGATGAGATAACATATATAAAAAGGGTGGTATTTCAAGGTTGACTCCACACCAGCTAGCGCTAATGCTTCAAAGTCTCCCACCTATCCTACACATTTTAAACACGTTATCAATATTAAGTTGCAGTAAAGGTTCACGGGGTCTTTCCGTCCCGTTGCGGGTAAACGGTATCTTCACCGTTACTTCAATTTCACCGAGCTCGTGGCCGAGACAGTGCCCAAATCGTTACACCATTCGTGCAGGTCGGAACTTACCCGACAAGGAATTTCGCTACCTTAGGACCGTCATAGTT
>CAWUJG010000008.1:0-52542 GCA_963922775.1 uncultured Cytophagales bacterium | reverse complement strand
CTTCTTCTGGGTAGTTATTATATCTTCCGGCTTTTATTTCTAATTTTTTGAGGTAGTTCAAAGCCCAAAAGCAGCCGATGAGTACAGGTATAAAAAGTATCCATAGACTGTAATGGCCGAAATATTTGGGTAAAAATATTAAACTATATGGGGTAATAAAATATGCTAAAGCGCTTGCGATGCCAAAAGTGGTGGCTATGATTGTAAAACGGTTATGTATAGGAAAATTTCTTATCCATAGACTGACATTGATAAGATTACTTATTGCAGGCAAATAAGTAATACATTGTATGAAGGCGAGTATCCAAAGTGATTCTTGAGATATTACTATATTATTTAGAGTATAGGGTATGAAAAGTAGAGCAATAGTGAATATTATAAAACTTGTCCTAATCATATTGATTGGAGATTTTTTTATACAAAAAAAAGCCATAGCTCCTGAAGCAATAACGGCATACATGCCAACTTTTAAATTATGAATAGTGATATTTTCAGGCATCATTTGTAGAGTATTTTTTGCAAAATCGGAAAGATAACGATAGGTAACATAAAAACATATAGGGGTTATAAAAATGTTAATAAATAATCCAATAAGCGATTTTTTATTAATTTTTTCTTTAAAAGTTAATGTTGTATTTGTTCCGATCTCTTCAGATTTTTTTTGCATTCTTCTGTTATAATCGATAAAATCTGGTGTTTCTCTTAACCTCATCCTTGCCATAATACCTACTAATGCAATAATACCACCAAAAAGAAATGCAAAACGCCAGCTGAAATCAGATAATAATATAAGGGAAGAAACAGACAAGGCAATTAAGCCACCTAATCTTGAACTCATATCTACTATACCACTGGCTATATATTTGTAAGGTGTTTTTAACGTTTCAGTGAGGTATATAGAAGCACCCATTACCTCTCCTAATGAGGAAAATCCTTGTAACATTCTACAAATCATAATAATAATAGTAGCTGCCATACCAATAGTACTATAAGTACCTGTGATGGCCATAGTCAAACAGGAAATAGACATGGTAAAAGTAGTAATCATTATGGTAGATTTTCTACCCATAATATCTCCTATTCTTCCTATTATTAGGCCTCCTATAGGCCTTAAAACAAAAGTAATACAAAAGGCTGTAGTTGCTAATAATTGTGCAGCTAAGTGATCTTGTTGAGGAAAAAATAGGTCATTAAGTAATGTTGCCATATGCACATATAGCATTAGATCGAAATACTCCAAAAATGTCCCTATAGATAGCAACCCTATGGCTTCTTTTTGTCTTCTGGTAAGTTTATTTTTCGGCATATAGTTTTTTAGATTGAAAAATTGTTATTTGGTATAGTAATTTTTGCTAAAAATTTAATAAAATCTAAAGAAATAATAATATATAATTTTGATTTATTTCTATGAATTCTTTTTTCTAAATATAGAAAAAATTTTTAATTGGTGTTTTGACTCAATAGTTCAAAAGGTAATTTGAAAAGTTTTTAACTATGATAAGTTATAGTAAGTGATCTTTCTGTATTAGACAGATGTAATAAATGCAAATATATGCAATCTATGTTCAAAAATTTTGCAAAATTTTTATTTGGCCATTCTACAAAACAGTAACAATTTTTTAGAAAATATTCTTCATACATAGGTAAATAATTTTTGGTGGTATCATTTATATGATAGAAATCAAAATGATAAACATCTTCCTTATGATTTAGGCTATACACATGTACTGTAGTAAAGCTAGGGCTCTGTATAATATCTTTTACACCTAATGTTTTACATAATGCTTTAATTAATGTTGTTTTACCTACACCAACTTCTCCTTCTAATAACCATATTTTTTTTTTTGTATTTATAAGCAATTGCTTTGCTATAGTTTCTATTTCTTGTACATGGTATGTTAAAGATTGGGACATAGAATACTTAATTTATAGAAATAATTTTATTACAATGCTGATATTCTTTGCTGTTATTAGAAAAAACAAATACTAACTTTTTTTTTGCTATTTTTTGTATATTTTTATCGTACCATTCTACATTTTTTTCATCTAAATATACAGTAGGTTCATCTAAAAGTAATACAGGTACATCTGTTAAAAAACATAACCCTAGCTTTAATTTTTGTTTTAATCCAGAAGATAGGCTATGTATAGGTTTATTTGCATGAGCATCCATTTCTAACCATGATACTAAATCCTTTATGCTATATTGTGGAATATTTGATTTTTTAAATTGAAAATGAAATGTTAATAAATCAAAAATATTTAATTCTTCAATAAGCCATAGATCTGGTGCTGTAATCATTAAATATTGAAAGAACTGTTCTTGATCTACTATTTTTTCATTATGGTGATATATTACTCTTCCATAGGTAGGTAAATAATATCCAGCTATTATTTTCATTAATGTACTTTTACCGCATCCATTTTTACCGATAATACCATAAGCATTGCATGAGTTAAAATGATATGAAAAATTTTTGATAATACAATGTTCTGAAGAAAATTGTTGTCTGATATTTTTTAATGTTATACTAATAGACTGATTTTTCATTTAAAAGTATATGTATATCTTTTATAATTTTGGCAATATTATCGGTATTTAAGCCATCATATAAACCACGTATTCTTTTTTGTTTATCTACTAAAACAAATCCTCCACCATGGGCAATACCTCCTGGAGATAGTTCATCTGGTGCTACTGAAATAAAATAATACTTTTGGGCTAAGGTATATATGGTTTGTTTATCTCCTGTAACAAAATGCCAGGTAGTATTATCTGTAATGTTGAATTTTTTTTTTGCATACTGCAATAACACATCTACAGTATCCTTTTCAGGATCTACAGAATGGGAAAGTAATTTTATATGTGGGTTTTTTTGTATTTTTTTATATATTTTGTGCATATTTTTTTGCATTTTTAAGCATATTCCAGGACAGGATGTGAAAAAGAAATTAGCTAAATATATTTTACCTTTAAAGGTTTCAGGGGTAATACTTTCTCCTAGCTGATCTTTTAACATATAAGTACTTATAGTATGGTATTGCTGTTTTGAAAGATGATGATTCCCGATGAAAGGGAGTTGTTTTTTACTATCTTTTTTTTTGCTATCTACTATATAGATAGCCATTAAAAGAACAATGGTTAAGAAAAAGCCTAAAATTATTTTTTTCATACAATTGGTTTAATTCTTGGAATAGATAGATATAGTATTGATGTTTTGAATCAAAAAATCAATGAAATGTATAATGAATTTACAAAAATAGCTATGGAAAGTAATATAAATTGATCTGTAATTTTTTTGAAAAATATATTTTTTCTTTATCATTGTAGAATTTGTATAACATTTATAATACTGCATTTCTAGCATTTTTTCTTGAGTATTTTTATAAAATCTTCAATCTCTTGGATTGTATTTTTTTTACCAAATGAAATGCGTATCACAATATAATTATCGGGTATATGTAAATAAGATAAAACATGAGACATTTTATGTGTACCACTTGAACATGCACTACCTGCAGATACAGCAATACCTTGTATATCTAGATAAAAAAGCAACATAGCCTGATCTTGTGTACTTGGTAATGCAATACTTAAAATTTTATCTATACTTTGGTTTTTGTGTTCACATTTACCATTAAATAGAATTGTTGGAATTTGTTTTTTCAACATTTTTATAGCATGGGTTTTTAATGTATATAGATGTTTTGTAAGGTCTATGTTGTTTTGCCATATTATTTCTAAGGCTTTGCCAAGTCCAACAATATTTGCTACACATTCTGTGCCTGCACGTAAATTATTTTCTTGCGATCCACCAAAAATTAATGGCTTCATATATGTTGAAGTTTTTTTATCTACATAGATAAATCCTACTCCTTTAGGTCCATAAAATTTATGTGCTGATGCAGATAAAAAGTGTATAGGCATATTTTTCAAGTCAACAGAGCAATATCCTATAGTTTGTATAGCATCAATAAAACAAAAACATCCATATTTCTGACATAAATCTGAAATTGTTGCTATATCATTTATATTGCCTAATTCACTATTGGCATGCGAAAGGCATACCAATGCTTTAGGATATTTTTTCAATAATTTTTCTAATTCTATAAGCGATATATTACCACGTTTATCTATCTGCAAATAATGTAGACCAATGTTTTGCTCTTTTTCTATTGTAGCCAATGGCTTTAGTATAGATTGGTGTTCAATAGGCGTAGAAATATAATGTTGCACTTTTAGTCCTTGTAAAGCACTTCTTATAGCCCAATTATTTGCTTCAGTACCACTTGAGGTAAAAAAAATTTCACTTGGACTCACATTTAAATATTGTGCTATTTTTTTTCTTTCTGCTTCTATAGCTGATTTTGCAATTCTTCCATAATGATGCATTGAAGAAGCATTGCCAAAATGTGTTGTCATATAGGGCAACATAGCATCTAATACTTGAGAATCTAATGCTGTAGTTGAAGCATGATCAAAATAAATACGCATAAATAATTCGAAAAATTAGAATAAGTCTATAGAATATTCTATATTATAAAAATATAAAATATTATTATATTATTTATTTAAAGTTTATTCTTTCGTGAAGTTGTTTCGTTTACTACTTTTACCTCTATCTTGGCTTTATGATTTGTTAATGAGATGCAGAAATCAATGCTACGATAAAAAAAAATATTTAATATACCATCCTAAAATACCTACTATAGGGGTAGGTAATCTTATTGTAGGAGGTACTGGGAAAACACCTATGGTAGGCTATCTTACAGAATTTTTTGGTAAAGCATTAAAAAAATACAATATCTACATAGTGAGTAGAGGATATGGCAGAAATAAAAAAGGTATGATCTGGGCAAATGAAAAATATGCAAATCCTAATACACTAGGAGAAGAGGCATATTTATTGTATAAAAAATATTCAAATACCTATAATTTTAACCTTATAGTTCATAAAAATAGAGTAGAAGCGATAAAAAAAATAGAAAAACATAATCCCATTAGTTCAGGTATTATTATTCTAGATGATGCTTTTCAGCATCGTAGTGTAGTTTCACAATGTAATATTCTTTTAACTGATTATTATCGTCTTTTTACTCAAGATTTTGTTTTGCCTTTTGGTAGATTAAGAGAATCTCGCTATGGTGTTCAACGGGCTGATATTGTTATGGTAACAAAATGTCCTGTAGATATTTCAGATAACAAAAAAGAAAAAATAAAAAAAGATATCTTAGCTTATTGTAAAACACCTTATCCTAAAATATTTTTTTCAAAATTGATTTATACTTCACCTCAAAAGATAACCCTTGGATATGATTTTTATAAAAATATAGTGTTAGTTACTGGTATTGCTTTTCCTCTACCATTAATTGAGTATTGTAAAAATAAATATAATTTATTAGCGCATTTACAATTTTCAGATCATCATCAATACACTAAAAAAGATTTGGAAAAAATAAAATGGCACTTTTTTCAATTTTCACAAAAAAAAAAATGTATCTTAACAACAGAAAAAGATGGTGCATGGCTACTCCATAATCCGCATTTTTCTACTATTTTAGGTAAAATACCTATTTTTCAGCTTGCTATAGATGTCAGATTGTTGAATGATGTTGATAATGATGATTTTTTTAACACTATTGCAAAATGTATTGCTATCCCTTTATCATAATTATTTTTATATAATTTAAAATATATGTTTTTATATCGGTTTATTATTTATCTATTTTGTGGTTTTCTACCTTTATTTTTACTTTTAGCTCAAAATAATGCAGAAAATGCTCTTTCAGAAGATGAAAAGGACAAAATTGATGGAAAAAAACAAGAAGAAATTTTTCTTCAGCTGGATGATGAAACTAAACAAGTATATAATTTTGATACTGTATTTTGGTTTAATCAAAAAGTTATACAATATAATAAAGGTGGTTATCAACCAATCTATAAACATATTGTAGATTTCCATCAGTTTTCTTTGGTAGAAAAAAGCAAATATACTATACAAGATTTAGGAAATTTTGGTACTGCTGCTCAATATATTTTTTTTAAAATACCTAAAACAGTGGGTAGAACTACAGGATTACAAAATTTTGACCATTATTTTACACTTCCTCATAAACTAATGTATTACCATACTAGATCTCCTTATTCTGCTCTTTGTTGGTTAAAAGGGGAAAAAGGAAGAAATTATCTTCATGTGCCTTATACGGTAAATGTGTTTAAAGATTGGAATATAGGAGCCGATTTTAAAACTATATTGCATGATAAGCAATTTGGATTACATTTTGCTCCTGGTGATCGTAATGTAGTGCATTATGCTTTTGATATACATACTAATTACCGCACTAAAAATAAAAAATATCAGCTGCTATGTCACTTTTATAGGGTAAGGCATCATGTACAAGAACTGGGTGGTATAAAAAAAACAATTCAAAAAAATTTAGATGACTGGTTTACTAAAAGTGTAGATAAAAATCTTGATAATGTAATGAATAAAATATACCAGTTGCGTTATCATGCTTACCATCAGTATACTTTTACTAAAAAGTACCAGATATACCATGTATTTAATTGGGTAAAAAAAAATCATATTTTTTCTATTTATCCTTTATCTTCAAAAGAAGTGTTTTTTTTAGGATCGCCAAAAAAATATACTGAAAAAAAAATTGATGGTAAAGAAGAAGTTGTAGTTAATGAAAAAAATTATTTTCGAAGCTATAATCATGAGCTAGGTATTAAAGGGGATATTTATAATTGGTTTTATCTTTTATATTATAAAAAAAAAAATATTTGTGCACACTATAGTAGACAGTATGGAAAAAAAAGAAGATATGTGGAAAATTATATTGGTTACTATACACGATATCATTTTTCTCCACAAAAAAATCATTATTTACAGCATCATGTAACCTATTTACCACAAGAAGCATATGATGTAAAGCTAAAATATAAAAACAAAATAGGATATCTTACTTTACAGCATTTAAGGCATTATCCCACACTATTGGTACAATATTATAATGGAAGTTTTTTTAAATGGAGTAATAAATGGAAAAAACCTATTATACAACAAGTAAAAACAGGTATTGATATTCCTTTACCCTATACTTTTGTACATATCCATCCACATATTTTATGGACAAAAACAAAACGCCCTATCTATTTCAATTTTAATCAAAAGCCTACGCAAGCTAAAAAATATGCCCACATTTTATCTTCTGGTATAAAACTAAATTTTTCTTTTTGGAAATACCTTTATTGGGATAATCATTTGCTATATACATCAGTATTTGGTCCTGAAAAAAATGTATATGATATGCCAAAGTATTATGTATATGCTAAAATATATTATGCTAATAAGCAGCTTTTTGATGATAAATTGATGTTAGAAGGAGGAGTAGAACTAAATTTTAAATCTGCCTATTATGCAAATGATTATGACCCACGCATTCAACAATTTTTCAAGCAAAAAAATTTTAATGTATATGAATATATTTTGATGAATTTATTTTTGAATTTTAAGATAAATAATTTTAAAATGTGCTTAAAAGTAGGGCATGTTAATCAAGGATGGATTAATCCAGGATATTTTGTTACTCCTTTATATCCTGGGCATCGTATGGTGTTTGATGTAGGCATACATTGGTCTTTTTTTGACTAATAATTTTTTTTAAAAAATATTATTAATCAGATTTAGTTAAGCTTTACCATTATAAATGCATAAAAATTTTTTCTATGTTTGCTGAAGTTACTGCCTTTGTATTGGTATTTTGCATATAGTGTATTTTTCCTTGGTGCAGTACAATAATATTATTACACAGTATTTCAACTTCTTGCATAATATGTGTTGACAATAAAATAGTTTTTTGGCAGCTCATTTTTTTTAAAAATGTACGTATTTTGTAGAGCTGTTTAATGTCGAGACCAGTAGTAGGTTCATCCAGAATGAGTATAGGTGGATCATGTATTAAAGCTTTGGCTAGACCTACCCGTTGGCGTTCTCCTTTAGAGAGATTTTCTATTTTTTTGTGGATTATTGTTTGTAACGAACAATGTTGAGTTAATGTTACAATACTTTTTTTTATTCTCTTTTTTTCTAAACTATATAGAGATGCAAAAAAATACAAAAATTCTTTTACATACATATGGTTATAAAGAGGATTTTCTTCTGAGAGGTAGCCTATATATTGATTAAAATAATTTTGATGTGCTTTCAGGCATTTATTTTCTATAAATATATTTCCTTTTGTAGGTTGTATTTGGCCTACAATCATTTTCATTAAGGTTGATTTTCCTGCACCATTTTGTCCTAATAGGCCAGTTATACCTCCTTTATTTAGGGTCAATGATATGTTTTTGATTACTTGTTGTTTGTAAATTTTTTTTTGGATATTTTCAAGTCGAATTTCCATATATGTAAAAATATTTTATTACTTTTTAGAAAAATTGTCTATTTTTTATATGTACAAAAACTCAGGAAATAAAAGAATAGGTAAATGATATTCACTATTGCATAATAAAGTCCATATATTGTAATTTATAATACTTTTTTCTTTTTTTATAGAAAAAAAATTCTTTTATTTTTTTAATTCTTAAATTAAATACAACGACATATACTATACATATAAATTATGAATAAATTAGCAATTTTGACATTATCTACAACAACAGCTATTTCAATGTCATGTTCAAAACAAACGCATTATAAAAAAAATAATATCTATAATGCACTTGAATTAAGTATGGATCCTTCTTCAGGCCATGGTAATGGTAACTTGAATAGTAATAGTATAAATTAAATTCAAATAATCAAAGTATAAATCAATATAATATATTTGGCAATATTGGCAATAATAATACTCGTAATATCTATATATCAGATAAAGATTGTCAATTCATTCATGAAGATGAAGAATTCGTTTACAAAAAATGTAAGAAAAAAAATGATAAAGAAAAAAATATAAATTAAAAAAGACGTTTGTGCTTTTTATGTAAAAAATTTATGTTTTAATATTTTATTTTCATCTATACTACACAGCTATAGGTGCTTTTATAGTTGGGTGAGGATTATAGTTGTTTATTTGAAAATCATTATATACAAAATCAAAAATATTTTTTCTAGATGCATTTAAAACCATTTGAGGAAGTGTATCTGGTTTTCTTTTGAGTTGTGTTTGGGCTTGTACAAGATGATTTTTATACAGATGAACGTCTCCCAGTGTATGGATAAACTCTCCTAATTTTAGTTGACATACTTGTGCTATCATCATGGTTAACAATGCATATGAAGCAATGTTGAATGGTACACCTAAAAAAACATCTGCACTGCGTTGGTATAGTTGGCAAGATAGTGTATTTTCTGATACGTAAAACTGAAAAAGAACATGGCATGGAGGAAGGGCCATTTTATTAAGTTCACCTACATTCCAAGCATTTACAATAAGGCGTCTGGAGTTAGGATTTTTTTTGATGTTTTGGATAACATTTTTAATTTGATCTATATTTTTTCCATCTGCTGTTGGCCAGCTTCTCCATTGATAACCATATATAGGCCCTAATTCACCTTGTGTATTGGCCCAAGCATCCCAAATTTTTATTTGGTGTTTTTTAAGGTAAGCAATATTGGTATGGCCTTGTAAGAACCAAAGTAGTTCGTGGATTACAGATTTTAAGTGAATTTTTTTTGTAGTAACTAATGGAAAACCTTTAGAAAGGTTAAATCGCATCTGATAGCCAAAAATACTCCATGTACCTGTTCCTGTACGGTCATGTTTGCTGACACCATGGTTAATAATGTATTGAAGTAAGTGGTGGTATTGTTGCATTAATTTATAAATAGTTTTTTGTTATTAGTCAAAAAAATATAATAATAAATAAATTATAATTTTTACACATCACAACTTTTAATAAAAAGCCAATTGCAAGGTGTAAAATTAGCTATAACACTAGCCATAGCCAAATAGGTTATTGCTTTGCAATATTTTTTCTTGATCTGATCCTTTAGAAAAAAAACATATATTGTATATTTTTATCAATTGTACTTGTACTATTTTTTTTTGTTTTTCTGAAGTATAATGCATAAAAGGCAGTGGACTTTTAGTACTTTCAAGTATCAAATCCTTAATTCCACTGAGTGGAAATAAAATTATTTTTGTATTTTTTTATAAATTTTTGTACAAAATTTCCTTATGCATTACAAAAAATATAAAATATTAAAGTTGTTTTAAAAGTCAGTTGTAAATGTGGAAGTCATGGCTATCATTCATGGTAACTCCATAAATTTTAGTACTTATATTTCTCATACTTAAAAAAAGCATAGCGTAATATTTTTTGTACTATATCTTTTCCTCAGTCTCATTGTTTTTTGGGATCTTCTCTGGTAACTGCAAATTTTACTTTTTATTATAATTCAATATTTTATAAATCATCATTCTGTATCCATTTGTCATAATCTTCAATCTTTCTTTTTTTTAATATATAAACATGCTTTAGCTTATGAAATGGTGTATATAAATGTACTTGAATATCATAAAATGATGCATGGTTTGGTAAATTTATTTTACTTATTTTTCCTATTGGTAAATGAGATGGAAATATAGTACTATAGCCTGAAGTAACTACCTTAGAGTGCAATTCAATAGGAACATGCCTGGGTATATACAATAAATGTATTTGGTTAGTATTTTTACCAAACCATTTTATGGTACCTATAGTATCTGAAGAATCTATTTTGGCTGATAGTAAAATATTAGTATGTAAGATTGATATTACTTTAGCATGATTTTCCCATACTTTACCCACAATGCCTACTATGCCTTCATGTGTAATTACACCCATATTTTTTTCTATACCTTCTTTTTTACCTTTATTAATAAGAATATAATTTTTTGTTTTATGAATGGTATGGTATACTACATTTGCTACAGTAAAAATATACTGTTTATGTAGTGGTTTATTTTTAGGTATAATGGCCTTATATGATATATTATGCTGCATTAACAGCTCTTTTAGATTAATATTTTCTTTTTGAAGGTGCTTATTATTTTGTATTAATGTAAAATATTTGCGGAAATTGTAATTTAATATGTGTATTTGTTGCATGGCATATTGTAGGCCATTTACTAAAAAATTGTCCGAAATGCTTTGGTATTGCTTTCCAAATAAATAGCTTACTCCTTGTAAAAATACAAAAGTATATACATGGCTATATTTTTTCCATATTTTTTTCATATATTTCTATGAGTATTTTTATCATGGCTACAAATTGAGTTGCTTCTAATGAAGCACTACCTATTAATCCTCCATCTACATCCGGACAAGTAAATATTTTTTTTGCATTATTTGGATTACAACTTCCTCCATATATTATTTTTATCTTTTTTGCTATATTTATGTTGTATTTTTTTGTCAGGTATTTACGTATAGATCCATGTATTTCTTGAATCTGATCTGTACCTGCAGATTTTCCTGTTCCTATAGCCCATATAGGTTCATAAGCAATAGTAACTTTCTGTATATCTTCCGTGGATAGATGACCTAAACAGGATTCTATTTGCTGATGTATAAAGGGGATATGTTGTTTGTCATAACGCACAGGCATAGTCTCTCCACAACAAAAAATAGGTTTTAATCTACAAGATAAAAGCTGGTTTATCTTGGCTTTAATTATATCATTTGATTCAGAAAACAGCATTCTGCGTTCACTATGTCCTACTATAACATATTGTACTATATCTTTTAACATATTTGCAGAAACTTCTCCTGTATATGCACCTGAAGAATCTTTATAACAGTTTTGTGCACCAAGAAAAAATTCTTTTTTTTCTAACAAAAGAGTTTTTAAAGTGGTAAGGTGTATAAAGGAAGGGCAAAAAATAATTTTTATCTGTAATGAAGTTTTTGGAAGAAGTTGGAATAAATGGTTAAAATACAGGGTGGCTTTAGAAAGAGATAGGTTCATTTTCCAGTTTGCCACAAGTAGGTTTTGCATCATAAAATTAATTTATAAAAATATATTTAACTTAATTATGTTTTCAAAAATAAAAAAGATTGTTGTTTATATCATGATTTTTGTAGGGTTAATTATAGTAGGTAGTGTATGTTTTTTGTATATGCAAAAAGATAGGATAGTACAAAGTACTTTACAATACCTTACTAAACAAATTCCTTACAAGATTACCCTTAATAGGGTTAAATACTTGCCTCTTTCATCATTTCCTAATTTAACTTTTTTATTGAATAATGTAGTTATACAAGAAAAAAATACAGAAAATATACTTAAAGCTAAAAATATTGAACTTACCTTTAATCTAAAAGAAATATTTCAAAAAAAGTATATACCAAAAAAATTGACAATTAAGCATAGCAATGTACATATTGTTGTACAGCCTATAAATACAGTATCAAAGCAGAAAAAAAAGGATGTTAATACTAATTTTTCACTTCCTGCCCAAATATTTTTACAAAATGTAACAATAAACTATATTCATAAAGGGAAAAATAAAAAAAAATCGGCAGTTCATATAAAACAAATGAAAGTACAGCCATATTGGAAAGCAAAAAGGCTGTTCATACCTTTTTCTAGCCTTATGAATAGTATTAAAATCAATGTAGATAGGTACACTTATACACTGCCAAAAATAAGAATTAATACAACGTTATATTATGATTTTGAAAATAAATTTTTTAAGGCTACAAAAGTAGAATTACAGCAAGGTCAAAATTATTTTTTATGTTCAGGAGATTATTATTCAAACCAAAGATATAAAATTAGTTTCTGTGGAAAAAAGGTATTATTATCTTCTTTGGACTCATATGGTATTAACTATCTCTATCCTCTTACAGGTATATTGCAATTTCAAGCACAAATTACATGTGAAAAAACCATGCCTCGCTGTACGGCTAAATTTTATATAGAAAAAGGCACATGTACATTGCCATATACAGAAATAGAAAATAAAATTATATTAAATAATATCCAAGGAGAATTTTTGTTGCCTAATTTTAAAAAATTATCACAAGCTGAACTTCATATAGATGAATTTGGACTGTATTGGCAGAAAAATGCTTTTAAGGGGAAATTAAAATTAAAAGATATAAAAAATCCCTGTATTCAGGGTGCTATCCAAGGTGAAATAGATTGCGCAACATTACAAAAAAAGAAAATAAATCCTTTTTTTCCTACAAAGGGTAAAGTGAATGTATCTTTAGAAGTGAAAGATTTTTTTTCTTTAAAAAAAATACATCATATGCAGCCTGAGGGTAAGGTAAAATTAAGTAAATTAACCCTCCCTTTGGGTAAAGGATTAGTTCCAATGCAAGACATTGAAGCTGAAATAGCGTTAAAAAAAAATAGATGGGAGGTTTTATCTATGGAAGCAGCGTGGAAAAAAAATATTTTTACCTTGCAAGGAAGTTTGGATAATCCATTGCATTTTATCTATAAAAATGTTCATATTCCGTTGAATATTGACATGAAAATGACTTCTTCTGAAATCCATATTCAAAGTTTAGATTTTCAACAAGAAAAGAATGTAGAAAAAGAAAATGTTAAGCATTTTCCTATACATTTTAATTTAGATTATAAAATAGATAATTTATTTTTTGATAAGCTACATATGAAAAATTTTGTAGGTAAAATGCATTATACACCAGAAAATTTAGCTGTAAAACAGCTAAATTTTGGGTTAGCTGGTGGAAATTGTAGTGCTCAAGGCAAGATATATCATGAAAAAAATACAAAGATAAAACATTTTAGCACACAAATAAACTGCGAAAATGTGCAAATACCCTCTGTGTTAAGTATGACGCACAATTTAGGGCAAAAAATTTTTACTGCACAAAATATACAAGGTATATTTTCAGGTCAGCTGATATTGCAGGGAAAAATACAAAATCAACATATAGCAAATTATTTACAAGGTAGTCTAAAGATAAAAATGAAAAATATGGTTTTTGATCAGGTAGAACCTTTACAAAGGGTGACACAGTACTTTCAACACCAGGAAAAAAAAATTTATTTAGACCACTTGGAAAATGTGCTGACAATACAAGATGGTAAAATTATAATGCCTTCCATGACAGTGCATTTGAGAAATTGTTTACAGATCAATGTTTCTGGCCAACATAGTTTTCAAAATGTATATAAATACCATATGGTGATTCCAATGAAAAATTTTAGTAAGAAATATCGAAAAAAAAAATTAGGTATAATTCAGGAAAAAGCCATAGAAGGTTTAAACTTACAATTAGTATTAAAAGGTAAAAATAGCCAATATAGTGTACACTATGATACCCAAGCTTTGGGAAAAATTTTACAAAAACATTATCAAAAGCAAAAAAAAGATTTAAAAGATATTTTTACTGGAAAGTACCAGAAAAAAAAGAAATCCTTAGTCTTATCAGATGAAGAAGTAGCTTGGGTGGAAAAAGATAAAAATTAAATAAAAGTTGAGGTCAAAAATTTTGTATTAATTTTTTACTAAAAAATTAATATTTATTTGATTTTACTATTTTTTTTACATCACTAGAAATACAAATAAAATATTTACTATATTTTATTTTTAAATTATCCCAAAAAAATTATGATGCAGTACATATCTTTAGATCTTATTCTTTTTTGCCTTTTTTTAGGCTTAAATCTTTTTTTAGGCCTAAGAGCAGGTAGAAGTGTAAAAACAATTAGACAGTATGCTATTGGACATAAAAACTTTTCTACTGGTACACTTGCCTCAACTATTATAGCTACATGGATTGGAGGTGAGTTACTTTTTTCAGATTTAGAGATGATTTATACTACTGGTTTAAGGTATATTATTGCTGCATTAGGTGCCTGTATATGTTTAGTAGTTATGGGACAATTGGCTTACCGTATGAAAGAATTTTTAAAAAATCTTTCTGTTGCAGAGGCCATGGGAGATTTGTATGGAAAAAAAATACGTATTATCACAGCTATAAGTGGTATTTTAGCAGGAATAGGTTTTTTAGCCATGCAATTACAAGTAACTAATAGAATGTTGAGTTTTATATTTGGCTTTAAAAATGAATGGGGAGTTGTACTAGCAGGTCTAATTGTTATTGTTTATTCAGCTTTTGGTGGTATTCGGGCAGTAACTATTACAGATGTATTTCAGTTTATTACTTTTTTTATTTTTCTTCCTATACTCACATTTGTCATATGGAACCATATACAAAACCCTCAAGAAGTAATCTCTGTTATTACAAAAAGTCCTTTATATAGTTTTCAAGATATTATAAAATGGGATTTTAAATCTTTTTATTTTATAGCATTATTTCTTTTTTATATTATTCCTAAATTTTCCCCATCTATATTTCAAAGGTTTGCTATGGCCAAAGATATTAAGCAAGTTAAATACTCTTTTAACTATGCAGGAGTAATGTGTGCAATTATCGTTTTGATTTTAGCTTTCTTAGCCATTTTACTGCGCATAGATAATCCTAATTTAGATCCAAGTCAACTTATTAATCATATTGTTAATACTTATGCCTATCCTGGCCTTAGGGGTCTTATTGCTGTAGGTATTATTGCTATGGCTATGTCTACAGCAGATTCTGAATTAAATGCTGCTGCTGTAGTTGGTATAAATGATATTATAAAACCACTAAAATATCGATATAAGCCTTCTATTACTCATGTAAGGATCTTTGCTGTATGTATTGGCATTTTTTCGCTTGTATTGGCATTAAAAACACAAAATCTTTTAAAATTACTGCTCCTATCTGCTAGCTTTTACATGCCTGTAGTCACTGTTTCCTTTTTACTTGCTATATTTGGTTTTCGTAGCACACCTAAAAGTGTACTTATAGGTATGGTATCTGGTATAAGTACGGTAATTATTTGGAATATATTTTTTGCTTATACTGGTATAAATAGTGTTATTCCTGGTTTTTTTAGTAACCTGTTATTTTTTTTGAGTAGCCATTATATTCTTAAGCAGAAAGGTGGTTGGGTAGGTATTAAAGAAAATGCACCATTAGTAATGGCTAAAATTGCTAGGCAGCGTTTTTGGAAAAATGTAAAAAAAAATATTACTAACCCAAAACCTTACACCTATTTAAAACAAAATTTACCAGCTAAAGAAATATTTTATACTTTATTTGGCATCTATATGCTAGGTGCTACCTATGGATCATTTTTTTTAATCTCAGAAGAAATCCAAGTAAAATACAGTATATTATACAAGCATATTTACCATGTTATAATAATTATTTCTTCCATATTTATAACCTATCCAGCATGGCCATCTACTTTTAAGAGCAAGCGTTTTATAGCCTTTGCTTGGCCTACAGCACTTTTTTTTGTACTCTTTATCATTGGTGGAATACTATTAATTTTAAGTGGTTTTCATGAAGTACAAATGTTTATATTTTTATTAAATATTGTGCTAGTAGCCCTGTTATTAGAATGGCCTTTATGGATAGGCATGTTAGTATTAGGATGGATATTAGCTAAAGCTGCATTTATGCTTTATATAGGAGAAATACCAGAATTTATGTCTTCAGAAAAAAATGAATTTAGATTTATTTATAGCATACCATTATTCAGCATTTTTATTATTGCTCTAATAAGATTTAGACAAGCTAAAAAAGGTATAGAAGCAGATAAAGTAGCGTTAATGCTTAAAAATAACAATATGAGTAAAGATTTACTTAAAAGCTACCAAGATAGTTATAAGTTTGCTAAAAAATTTCAAGAAGCTGGAGCTAACAAACTCTACCAAATAGCAACACTAAGCCAACAATTAACAGAAGATATACAAAATGGAAATGTAGAAGAGAAAATTGTTGCTAACATGAAAATATTAGATAGTAAAATTCGGCCTTTAGCCTATCATTTAGATCAGCTAGAAAGTAGAGCATTGCGCTACTTAAAGTTAGATATAACTAAAATATCGATAAAAAAATTGACTGATAAGGTAGAAAATCAACTTAAACAGTATCGTATAGGTATAAATATTTTGTGGAAAATAGTCACAAAACAAGAACATATTACTTGTGATGTAGAAAAAATAGTTAAAATGTTAGTCAATAGCATTGTATTTACAAATAACCTTCATCCAAATTATCCTCTTATTATAGTTATTCAAGATACAAAACTGGGATATGATTTAGATGCAATAAGAAAAAATTACAAAAAAATAATACCTGCCTTAGCTATTACTTTAACTGCTCAAGATGATATGCCCAATTTAGATCCAGTATACAAATCAAAAAAGGGATCATTAGTAGAGATAGTAAAAATTGATGAATTTCCACTAATGAATAATGAGAGAATTATTCAAGCTCACTATGGGTATAGTCATACAACATTAGGTAATGAGCAAAAAATATATCAAATATATGTAATACCACAAAATATTCAACAAGTAAGGCCTAAAGAATTGGATATTACAGATCCTTTGATAAAAGAAAATATTGTTTTAGAAGAAACAGCATCAGCCAAAGCACAGGAAAAAGATTTTTTAAAGGAAATAAAAAAATATCCTATAATAAATATTGAAAAAATTAAGCAAGCAATATCCATAATAAAACAATACCATTGTAATGTCAAGAGAAAGTCTGGAGAAGCTTTTTATTTACATTCCTTATCAGTAGCTAAAATATTGCTAGATTATAGGCCAGATCAAGATACAGTAATTGCAGCATTATTGCATGATACAGTAGAAGATACACCAATGAGTTTAGAACAAATTACAGTATTATTTAATAGAAATGTAGCCAGAATGGTAGAAGGAGTAACGCACTTATCTGCAGAAAACGATCCAGAATTATATAGGGTAAAATTATTGCCTGAAGAAAATATACAGAAACTCCTTTATGCAGGAGATAGTCATATATTGTGTATAAAATTGGCTGATAGACTTCATAATATGATGACGATAGAATATAAGCCACTAAAAAGTCAGAAACGTAAGGCAGAAGAAACATTACTTTTTTTTGTACCCTTGGCTAGGCAGCTTCAATTTGATAAAATAGCAGAAAAATTATATGATGTGTCTTGTAAGGTGTTGAGTAAGCAGGATGAGGAATGAAGTAACAAGCTATATTTAACATGGATGAAGAAGTAAGAAATATGTTACTGTACATACTTATCAAGAAGATAATTTAAGCCAAGTTATTACTACCTTTCCATTATTTAAGATAGAAATGCAAAAATTAATTAAAAAATTGTACGAAATATACCCAAAATGCTCTATCTAGAGAAAAAAAATTTAACTTCTATGCATTTGATTCAAGAGTAATGGTCTTGCAGTGTAAATTATCAGACTTAGATTGTAGATTTGGTTTCAAAAAAATTTATTATATTTTGGTTCAAAAATGAAATAAAAAATACAAAAAATCAAACCAATGGAAAAAAACCAAGTTCAGTATACTCCCCCCTTCATAAGCCTAGACTATGCCATAAAACACCTACTTAAAAGCAAAGAAAACTATGGGATAATAGAAAATTTTCTCTCCACTCTCATTAGTGTAGTCAAGTATAACCCTATAAAAATCACAGCCCTATTAGATCCAGAAAGCACAAAAGAAAGAAAATACAGCAAAAAATCCATAGCAGATCTCATGGCAGAAGACCAAGAAGGCAACAAATACATCATAGAAGTAGAAAGAGCTTATAAAGTAAATTTTTTTCACAAATCATGCTTTAACACCTCCCGTGCCATAGTAGATAGCATAAGCACTTCTGTAGACTATGTTAAGATAACAAAAGTCATTCATATTGTGCTACTGTTTGATTTACCCCCAGAGAATATTTTTGAATCTACAATCTATCATGGAAAAACAGAGTTTCGTTTTCTAAAAAAAGAATCTCACTCTGACAAAAGACTAAGTAAAGACACAAAACAATACAATTTTCCCAATATCTATCCAGAATATTTTGTAATATGCGTTCCAAATTACCAAGACAAGGTAGAAGATGATTTAGATGAATGGCTCTATGTGTTAAAACATGGTAAAGTTCCCCAAAATTTTCAAGGTACTTATATGTCCCAAGTTCGAGAAAGAATCAACTATTTGAACATGGACGAAGATGTAAGAAATAGTTATATCCGCTATAAACTAGACATGATAGATTTGCGCGAAAGTCATAAAACAAGTTATGAAGCTGGTAACTTAAAAGGGCTAAAAAAAGGTATAGAAAAAGGCAAAGAAGAAGGCCTAAAAGAAGGAATGGAAAAAGGCAAAGAAGAAGGCCTAAAAGAAGGTCAAAAAAAGATAGCAAAAAAACTATTATCATTAGGAATGAAAGAAATACAAATATCCCAAGCAACGGGACTAACTATAGCAGAAATAGAAAATATTAAGTAAACTATTATAGGGACTCTAAGAGAGTTCATATTTCTGTTTTGAATTAAAAATTAGCAATAATCTATCTCTAACTTTAATAACACAATAATGAAAAAACATCAACTAAAAAACAACCTAAAAAAATTTTGTTTCATAATAATAGCTATAGCAGCTTGTAAAAATAAAAATATTTTTAAAGAAAATATTATATATCAAAAACAAGCTGATGATATATATTTATCAGGAAAAAAAGAGAAAATAAGTAAAAAAAAGCAACTTTTTTTTCAAACCATGCTTTTGCATACACTATTTTATAGTAGTCAAAAACAAGGAAAAAATTCTTCAAATGATTTAACACAACAAGATGGAAATTTTTTATGTGAACAAAAAAGCTGGTAGGAGAATTATGGGCAAATATTTTTTCATCAAACCAAATTTCCAAAAATATTTATCCCTACAACAGGATTACAAAATATTTGCTTTGACCTAAACCAAAAAAGTAAACAAGTTGATAAAAAAAAATTCCATATCCAAGAGCAATTTCTAAAATGGTATAATCAAAAAATAGAAAATGAAATTGTACAAAAAATGTCAATACAAAATTTGAAATATAGTAAAACAAAAATTTTAAAAGAGCAGCTTAAAATTATGGGTCATAATATGTCTTTAGCTATTGTGCTTTATACCATGACTCAAAATGAAAAACAGCGCAAAGTCATCAAAAAATATTTTGACAAAAAAGGAAAAAAGGCTGTATTTTTAAAATCTGTGGAATGGTATTATAAAACCAAGCAAAAATTGTCATTTCAAAAAGATTATAGCATGTTTTCAAGTATAAAAAATATTTTTGAACGTAGCTATGCTTTAGGCAAAACTTCTTTACAATATTTTGATTACCTTTTTTCAAAATTTCTCCTTATAAAAGGTGTAGGTGCTACAGATGTAGGTTTAATAGGTTATTTTAATGCAGAAAACTGCCCTGAAGGTTGGGAAGAGTGTAGAGAATGTGAAGGAAGATTTCTTTTAGGTGCTGGAAAATATATAAACACTACTGAAGATGGCAGAAATGAAGCTGCAGAATATAATGTAGGAGATACAGGAGGAGAAATAAAGCATAAATTGACAATAGAGGAGATGCCTGAGCATAAACATAGGACTGTAGCAAGTGGAGGTTATGAAAAATATAGTACACAATTAGAGGCTGTTGGTAATAATTTAACATCAATAGGTGGTGCTTCATGGAGTACAGGTCAGTTATATACGGCTGAAGCTGGTGGTGATCAACCTCATAACAACATGCCTCCTTATATTGTATGGAAAGCTTGTAAGAAAATAAAAGATACTGTAGAAAAAGATATTCAAGAATTAGAAGAAAAATATCAAAATATTGATACAAAAGTTACTCAAATGAGTACTGAAGAATGGCAAAAAGCTTATAATGATTTAGAAAAAAATTATAATCAGTTATCCAACAAAATTACTGGTTTAAACATAACAGGTATAGAAAAAGATATCACTGAAATAGAAGTAAATATCAAAAATATACAAGATGAGATGAATAAATTAAACCTTACACAAGTAATTATAGATGTAAATACAGTAAAAGATGATAATGAACATATAGCAGAGGATATTAAAGGATATCAAGTTGATGTACAAAATTTAAAAACATCTATAGATCAATTAAAAAAAAGTATTAAAAATATGACTGAAAATATAAATTCAATGGAAAATATTGAATTAAAAAATTCGATAGACAATGTAAAAAAAGATTTAGAGAACACTAATACTGATATCAAAGATTTAAAAGTGCAACTTGATTATAGTTTAGGGAAATTTTCAGGTCTTAATGATACTGCTCTAGCATTATCTATTATTGGATGTATTGGGACACTTGGAAATCTTGGTGTAACAATTTATCAATGTTGTAAAAAAAAATAAAATACCTTAGCAAAATATATGCACCCTATACCCCAAGATCAGCAAGAAATTATATACAATAACATACAAAGATTAGGAAAAGCAAGAGCTAATAATGATGTGGAGTTGATAATTTTCTGTATTTTTTTTTATTATTTTTCATTTTCTGAGGAGTATTATAAAGAGAATAAAGTTTACTAGTATAATGAACATTCTTATTCAACTTTTTTTCTCTCATCTCTAGTTCTTCTACACTTCTTCCAGCAATTTTGCTAAGAGTTTTGTTAAAATTATGTATTTCTTCGAATTGATGATTTACTATGTCTCCTTGAATCATTAATTTTTTGTATTTCTCTTCTAAGAAGTCTAAATAATTTAATTTTTTATTAATACCATTTACTTTTTTTTCAAGATCTTCTGCTTTCTTTTCAAATTTTTTTTTGTAGTTAATTTTTGATTTAGCTCTTCTATTTCTTGTTTCATTTTTTTTATTTTTTTTTGTTCTTGTCACAAGAACAAGAATTGAATAGTATTATTACAAAAAAAAGATTGAATTTCATATTTAATAAGATTAATTTAATGCTCATTTAAATTAGTAAACATAAAATTTTTTTTGTAAAAAAAAAATGGAGTTTCAACCTTACTTATATATTTTTTGATGTAGTAATTTTGTTGATAATGACAAAATTATGCCATTGTGTTATTACCAATAGCTACTTGCTGTGCTAAAGCCACTGCCATTTTTTTAAAATATACTTGTGAAGGATCTTCTGTTTTAACCATAATAGGGTATCCACTGTCCCCACTATTACAAATGTTTTGTACTAAGGGAATTTGTCCTAAAAATGGTACATTATTTTTTTTTGCTAAACTATTACCTCCACCTTTACCAAAAATATGGTATTGATGGTCTGGAAGTTCTTTTGGAATAAAAAATGACATATTTTCTATAATGCCTAAAATAGCTACTGGTTGAGGCATTTTTGTAAACATAGCTATTGCTTTTTGTGCATCTATACAAGCCACTTTTTGTGGTGTAGTAATAATAATAGCTCCTGTTAAAGGTACGCTTTGTACTAAAGTTAAATGAATATCGCTAGTACCAGGAGGTAGGTCTACTAAAAGGTAGTCTAAGCTTCCCCAATCAGTATCTTTTAATAATTGTTTAAATGCTGCACTTGCCATAGGTCCTCTCCACACTACAGCATCATTTGGATCTGCTAACAAACCCATAGAAAGTAATTTTACACCATAATTTTCTAAGGGAACTAAATAATTTTTTCCTTTTTTTTTTATTACATGTGGTTTTTCATTTTCACAGTAAAACATGGTAGGAATAGAGGGGCCAAAGATATCAGCATCAATTAGGCCTACTTGTGTTCCTTGCTGAGATAAGGCTATGGCTAGGTTGGTAGCTATAGTAGATTTTCCTACACCTCCTTTTCCTGATGCTATGGCTAAAATATTTTTTACCTTTGGTAATAAAGAAGAGGATTCTCGAGATGTTACTTCTGCATGTATATGAATATTGATAGGAATGGGCTGTGGTAAAATTTTTTGAATAGCTTCTGTGCATTTTTTTTTGAACATGGCCTGATAAGGGCAGGCTGGTGTTGTTAATACTAAGGTAAAAGAAATATTTTCATCATTTACTTGCAGATCTTTAACCATATTTAAAGTGATGATATCTTTTTTAAGATCTGGATCTATTACAGTTCTGAGTGCTGCTTGTATGTTGGTTGTATAGGGATGCATAAGGAAAAATATAAGTAAAAACTAAATAAAATAATATTTTTTTGTTAAATTTTTTTATTTTTTTCAACTTTTAAGATAATTCCCTAATTAATTTATGATAAATTAATAGTATTTTTTTATGAATAGTTAATATTTCAAATTAAAGTACTATTTTGCTAAAAGAATCATACAATGTAGTTTTTCTAATAATGTTTTGTCTATATTTTTATATTTTAGGGAAAAATTTAAGGGCATAATTACAGATTTTCCTATAATTATTCTACCTTTATCTTTTTCTACAGGCATTCCTTCTTCAGTATATCTATCATTAGTACGTAATGCCCAGAGAGTGTGAAAGATATATAAATTACTTTTTTTTTGTCCTAAATATAACATAATGTGTCCTGGAAACCATAGTAAAGTTTTAAAACCAATGCCTTTTTTTTAATTATTTCTATTTTATTTTTTACACTTAAATTTTTTAGATCAATATATTTTCCTGCTTTAGCCTGATCAATAGAATCTCTTGGTAATCGTATGGCAAAAGGAATATATAAATCTTGTAATGTACCTGAACAATCTCTATAGTTACCTAAACTACCCCACATGTATGGTTTATCTAAAAGTTGATTACATACTAAAGCAATGTTATAAGGTATAAAGGTATAAGGCATTATAATAGCATGTTTTTTGTTAATTTTACCTTGTATTATTTTTGCATATCCTGTATTGAAGTCTTTTACTGCTAATAATACAGTATAATTTTGAGTATCAAGATTTTTTTTGGGGCTAGGAAATACTTGTCCTATTTTAGTTTTTTGTAGATAAATATTATTTTTTGCATTATATATGGATATATCTTCATGAATTGGAGTTATATATTGATTATTATTTTTCCATAAAGTTATAAACTGATCATCTACATAAGCAATATCTTTTGTTTTAATCCATCCATCTCCATAATTGCCTGAAATTGCATACTGCCAATCTTTGTTTTTTGTAGTAGCAATAATTTTAATAGGTGTATTTATAGGTATTTTTGCTGTCTGGATAAGGTCGAATGGATATCCTTGACCAGGATATTTATCAAAATTATCTACAAAAAATGGATCGTCTGTTGGTAATTGTCTAAGGTGAGAATTATTTATAACAATAGCATTAGTAGAGCTAATTTTATGTAGTTCTTCTATATTTTTATTCATTTTTTTTTTCCACTGTGAAGTATACGGCTGCCTATTAATGCCCACGTAGTGTAATAGGTAGTTTTTTTTTCTTTGAAAAATTTTTTTTATGTACTCTGCAGTAGAAATAGGGTTATTAGACCATGGTAGATAAATATAGTGTAAAAATTTTTTTAATCTTTTTTCTTTGGCAATGGATAGATCTGTATTTTCTAATTTATTACCATTGATTATATCAAGATACTCTAAGCTATTTTGTGGTATTTTTTTTAGTTCATTATGAATATTATTTTTTGTTGCTGTTAAATTAGCAGGTGGATTGGCATTACAGTAATATGAGAATAGGAAAGATAAGATAGTATGAATATAAATATATCTCATAATCAAATATATAGTTATAGTAGCAATTTTTTTATACTGATGAAGCCATGAAAGTTTTAATTTTCATGTATTTTTTTAGGAAAATATTTTTGGAAATTGAAATACCATTTTCCAAATGGAAAAAAGATAGGAATACCTCACTAAAGAAGAATTGTTGATAAATTTTAAGCAATATACTTAATAAATTTATTTATCTTATATTTTGTACTTGTAGCCCGTAGGGGAATCGAACCCCTGTTACCAGGATGAAAACCTGGCGTCCTAACCCCTAGACGAACGGGCCTTTTTTTTCTATTTCTTCTATTTCTTCTTTTATTTTTGGATCTTACTTTTTCTTGCAAGCATTTAAAATATTATTCCAAATAATAAAGTTTTGATTAAGAAAAATTCTTTAATTTTCATAGTTTAGTTTGTTGAAATATGAAAATTTTATTAAAGATAAAAATATTTACTTTAAAAATCAAGTGATTTCGGAAGGACTCGAACCTTCAACCTACTGCTTAGAAGGCAGTTGCTCTATCCTGTTGAGCTACGAAACCAAAATTTATTGTGTAGTCGGGATGGCAGGATTCGAACCTGCGGCCTCCTGCTCCCAAAGCAGGCGCGATAACCGGACTACGCTACATCCCGATAACTAAAGCGGAGCAAGGGGGATTCGAACCCCCGGTACAAAAAAAGATGTACGGCAGTTTAGCAAACTGCTGGTTTAAGCCACTCACCCATCACTCCTAATTTTTTAGGAGTAAAAATAAAATAAATCTTTTAGAGAAACAAATTTTTAATTACAAGAATGTATTTGCATAAATAATTTTAAATATGGAATAATCATAAAAGTTGTTATAGATGAAATATTTTAAGTAGAAAAATTGTGTTTATTTTTTTTTATCCTTTTTTTTTTGAAAAAATTATTTATAAGTGCACTACATTCATGTTTTAAAATATTTCTTTTTATCACAATATTTTTTTCTGTAGTAAGCATCTGTTCTATAACATGGCCTGTACATGGATTTGCTGCACCTACTACAATATTTTTTATTTTAGCGCAAAGTATAGCTCCAAAACACATGATACAGGGAAATAGGGTAGTGTATAAAGTACATGCTATTAGATATTTATTGTGTAAATATTGCATAGCACTGGTTAAGGCAATCATTTCAGCATGGGCAGTAGCATCATGAAGCATTTCTACTTGATTATGTGCACGAGCTATAATTTTATTTTCTGCTACAATTACAGTACCTATAGGTATTTCATTACAAATATAGGCTTTTTGTGCTTCTTGTAAGGCTTTTTGCATAAAAAATGTATGTTCCATTTTCATGGATATATTACACTATGCAGATTGATATAGATATGGTAATTTACAAAAAAATAGGTCATTTTAATACTGGTTTAATTATTTTTTTGATGTGTGTTCTTCTGTTTTTTCTACGGTATTTTTTTCTTCTTGTATAATATTTTTTTTTGCTTGTGCTATGTTTGGGCTTATTATTTGATTGTTTTTATTATTTCTATGTTTTAAAAAAAGTGTAGTACTTACTACAAGTAAAAAAATGGTTGTAGCCAATCCCCATGTAATTTTTTCTAATATATTGTTGGCTTGCTTTGCACCCATAAATTGATGGGTTTGTGTACCTCCAAATTGGCTTGATAATCCTCCTCCTTTAGGGTTTTGAATTACAATAATAAGTACTAATAAGAGTGCAGTAAAAATAGTTAGTGTAATGAATAAAATCAGCATATAGTATAATTGAAATTTTAAATTATTTTTTGATTTGGTTTATTTTTTCTCTAAAATACATTTTTTTTTGAGGAAATTTTAAATATAGGGTTTTATAAATTTCAATAGCTTGTTTTTTATGTCCCTGTTTTACCATAATTTGTGCTAATGTTTCAGTAGCAAATGTATTTTTCCATGTTTCATTTTTTTGTGTAAGGTCACTTATTTTTTCTTGATTTTGTTTTAATTTTTGTGGTTGTTTATATTCTGTTAAAGTAATATTTTTTTTTAAATAGGCAGTAATAATATCTTGCTGTTGATTTTTTTTTTGTTTAGCTAAAATTTTTTTCAGATAATTACGGTTACTTGCATATATAGCTGCTTTTGCTATTGTATTTGTATTGGTATTTTCTTTTGCTAAATACACATATATATTCTGAAAATAAGGGTATTTTCTTGCTATGGCAATCAATTCTGTTGTATTTTTATTGTCTAGTGTATACATATTTACCAATTGGTAATAGATGCATCTAGTATTTTTTTTACTAATGCTGAAAACATTTTTTTTGTTATTTCTTCTTCTTCATTTTCATTTAGATTTTGGTTATCTACTCTTTCTGATTGTGTAAATTTTTTATTATAAAATGCCATATTTTCATCATGCATGTTAAAAAAATCAATAGATACTTTTATGGATAGTCTTGCCATAGTATCATTACTATCTGTATTAACAGGATCATATTTAAAATCAATCACTTTACCTTCAAATAAAAGATCTCCTTCGTTGTCTACTTTTTTTAAGGATGTTTTTTGTCCTATTTGTTTTTCTAGTTCTTGTGTAAAAAGATCATACATATTATTCGGTCCTTTGGCAGTGTCAACATAAAAGTTTTGTATAGAATATGTTTTTACTTTTTTAGACAAAGAAACACCTGAAAAGGAATATATAGCACAAGATTGGCTAAAAAAAAGGTATAAAAATAAATATTTATGTTGTTTTTTCAAGATGGTATTGTTTTAGTTTTCTATATAATGTTCTTTCTGAAATACCTAGGCTTTTAGCAGCATATCTTCTTTTTTGTTGATGTTTAGCTAAAGCTCTAGCAATTAATTTTTTTTCTATGGCTTCAATAGATAAATTTTCTTCAAGGCCTGTGCTTACAGTGGAATTGTTTATGATTGTAATTTTGTTATCTTGATTTTGTTTTAATGTTTTTTCTGGCTTATTATTATCATTATTGTTATTTACATGGTTATGCTGTAGTAAGCTAAATATAATTTTTTTCATTTCTTCAACTTCTTTTTTCATATCTAAAATTATTTTATACATGATAGTTTTATCTTGCATATCTTCTTTATTATCAGTGTAAACTGTAGGAAGTGTATGTGATGATATAGGTAAATAGTTTATCAGGGTTTCTTTTTTTATTATTCTTTCATTGTTTTCAAGAATTGATATTTGCTCAACTAAATTTCTAAGCTGTCTGATATTTCCTGGAAAATGGTAGGTTAGGAGTATTTTTTTTGCTTCTTCATGAAGTTGTATGGGAGGTACGTTATATTTTGTTGCAAAATCTATGGCAAATTTTCTGAATAACAGGTCAATATCTTTTCCTCTTTCTCTTAAAGGAGGAACTATTATAGGTATAGTGTTGAGTCTATAATACAAATCTTCTCTAAATTTGCCTTTATATATTGATTTGAGCAAATCTTTATTTGTGGCTGCTATTATTCTAATGTCTGTTTTTTGTACTTTTGATGAGCCTACTCTAATGTATTCTCCATATTCTAATACCCGTAGTAGTTTGGCTTGTGTGGCTATAGGCATTTCACCAATTTCATCTAAAAAAATGGTTCCTGTATGGGCTTCTTCAAAATAGCCTTTTCTATAGTCTAAGGCACCTGTAAAGGCTCCTTTTTCATGGCCAAATAGTTCTGAATCTATAGTGCCTTCTGGTATAGCGCCGCAATTTACAGCAATAAATTTACCATGTTTATATTTGCTATAATAATGCAATATTTTAGAAAAAGATTCTTTTCCTGTACCATTTTCTCCTGTAATAAGCACACTTAGTGGTGTATCTGCTACTTGTAGAGCAATATTTAAAGCATGATTTAATAATTCTGCATTTCCTACAATGTTAAATTTTTTTTTAACTTCTAAATGATGTTTGTAAGCTAACATATTGATTTATTATGTAGATAATATTTAAACTATTTTTCCAAATAAGGTAGCTGATGTGCATCTATCAACAAGTACATTAACATAATCTCCTGGCTTATATATTTTTTTTTCAAATATAATAACTTTGTTGGTATCATTTCTACCAAAAAAATTATTGTTAGATTTTTTTGAATTTCCTTCTATTAATACACGATGTATTTTTCCTATATCTTTTTGGTTACTCAACAGAGAATGTCTTCTTTGTAGAGAAATAATTTCTGATAGCCTTTTTTTTTTTTCGGCTAAAGGTACATCATCTTTATATTTTCTTGCTGCTAATGTGCCTGGTCTTTCAGAATAATAAAACATATAAGAAAAGTCATATTTAACTATTTTCATTAATGATAATGTGTCTTGGTGTTCTTCTACTGTTTCTGAGCAGAATCCAGCTATCATATCCGAAGAAATGCCACAATGGTTGCCAATAATGGATCGTATACGTTTTATTTTATTGAGATACCATGCTCTATCATACGTCCTGTTCATTAGTTTAAGTATTCTACTATTTCCACTCTGTACAGGTAAGTGTATGTAATTGCATATGTTATCGTATTTTTTTATTGTATGTAATACTTCATCAGTAATATCTTTGGGGTGAGAAGTAGAAAAGCGTATGCGTAGGCTTGGGTGTATGTTGGCTACTTCTTCTAAAAGTTGTGCAAAATTACAGGCTTTTTGGGCTTGTTCTTTTTTCCATTTGTAGGAATCAACATTTTGTCCTAATAATGTTATTTCTTTGTAACCTTTATGATATAGGTCTGTAGCTTCTTTTACAATTGTTTTAGGATCTCTACTTCTTTCTCTTCCCCTTGTAAAGGGTACTACACAAAAAGAACACATATTATCACAACCACGCATAATAGAAATAAATGCTGTAATTCCATTAGATTGTAAGCGTACAGGGTTAATATCAGCATAAGTCTCTTCCCGAGAAAGAAAAGTATTAATTGCTTTTCGGCCATCATCAACTTGTTCTAGTAGTTTGGGCAAGTCACGATAAGCATCAGGACCTACTACTAGGTCAACAATTTTTTCTTCTTCAAGTAATTGAGCTTTTAGTCTTTCTGCCATACAGCCTAAAATACCTATAACAAGTGTTTTTTTTTGTTTAATTTTTTGAAATTGTTTGAGACGTTTTCTTATTGTTTCTTCTGCTTTTGCTCTAATGGCACAGGTGTTTAGCAAAATAACATCAGCTTCTTGTTCTTGATTTGTATTTTCAAATCCTTCATCTTGTAATATTGCTGCTACAATTTCACTATCAGAAAAATTCATTTGACATCCATAACTTTCTATATATAATTTTTTTTTTGCTAAATTTTTATTTATGCATGGAGATGGTGATAATGGTTCAGCAATTTTGATAGTTTGCATATTTTATTATTTACAACAATTATGTATTGATTTTTTGTTAAAGGATAAAATACAATATTAAGATAATTGCAATTTGCAATGTTATGTAAAGATAAATATATTATATTGTATATATTTACATTTACTATATATTTGTATACAATTACAATTTTATACATAAAATTAATAAACTTAAATCATAATATTTGTTTTTACTATGGATATGGACTATAATTTTTTATTTAAATACCTGAATAGCTATTCACCTGTAGGGCATGAGCAAGAAGGGCAAAAAGTTTGGCTTAATTATATAGAAGATTTTGTAGATGATTATTTTTCAGATACATATGGTACTGTAGTAGGAGTAATTAATCCTGGTGCAGAATACAAAGTAGTGTTAGAAGCACATGCAGATGAAATTTCTTGGTATGTAAATTATATTACTAAAGATGGCTATATCTATCTTGTACGTAATGGAGGTTCAGATTATCAGATAGCTCCTTCCATGCGGGCTAACATACATACAAAAAATGGATTGATTTCAGGTGTATTTGGATGGCCTGCTATTCACGTACGTGAAACAAAAGAATATAAAAAGCCGGATATTGATACTGTATTTTTAGACTGTGGTTTTCATTCAGATGTTGAAGCAAAAAAATCAGGTGTTCATACTGGCTGTGTGGTTACTTTTGATGCTCAATTACAAAAAATAGGTTCAGACTATCTTGCTGGTAGAGGAGTAGACAATCGTATAGGAGGATATATGATAGCTCAAGTAGCTAAAGAGCTTGCTAAACATAATCAAAAACTACCTTTTTCATTGTATATTGTAAATGCTGTACAAGAAGAAATAGGTCTACGCGGAGCTGAAATGATAGCAAATCGTATTAAGCCTGACTTAGCCATAGTTACTGATGTAACACATGATACTTGTTCTCCACATTATAATAAAAAAAAGCAAGGTGATATACAGTGTGGTAAAGGTCCTGTATTGACTTATGGCCCAGCAGTACAAAATAATTTGCTAGACTATTTGATCTCACAGTCAGAAAAAACTGATATTAATATTCAGCGTCTTGCTGCTTCTAGATTTACAGGAACTGATACTGATGCCTTTGCTTATTCAAATGCTGGTGTAGCCTCTGCACTAATTTCTATTCCTCTAAAATATATGCATACTACTGTAGAAATGATAAATAAAAATGATATAACTCAAATTATAAAGTTGATGTATCATGCTCTAATTAACTTAGATAAAGAAAATGATCTTAAAAAAAATTTTAGATACTTTGATAAGTAGATCAATTAGTTAAAGACATAGTAATAGTAATTTTTTATTTAATTAATTATGCTACTGGTATTAGGAGCAGGAGAAAGCGGCTTAGGTGCCGCTTTACTGGCTAAAGCCAAAGGCTATAATGTATTTGTCTCTGACAAAAATACTATTAACTATTATTATAAAAAACAACTTTTAGCCTATAACATACCTTTTGAAGAAAATAAAAATAGCCTAACCTATATACAAAATGCTACAGAAATCATCAAAAGCCCTGGTATAGCTGAGAGTAATCCTACCATCCTTTTTGCAAAGAAAAGAAAAATACCTATAATAGATGAAATAGAGTTTGCTTTCAGACATACAAAAGCTATGCTTATAGCTGTAACAGGTTCTAATGGAAAATCTACTACAGTACATCTTTTACATTATTTATTAAATAAATTAGGTAAAAAATCTGTATTAGTAGGTAATGTAGGAAATAGTTTTGCCAAACAATTATTTAAAGACCCTCATTATGATTACTTTATTATTGAATTAAGCAGTTTTCAATTAGAATACATTCATAAATTTAAGCCTCATATTGCTACTGTTTTAAATATATCACCAGATCATTTAGATAGATACCAAAATGATATGGTAAAATATATACATGCTAAGATGAGCATATTGAAAAATATGTGTGCAAAAAATTATTTTGTTTTTCATAAAAAAGAAAAATATATCAACAAATTTTTAGGTCATAATAAGATCAGTACACAAATTATAAAACTACAATCTACAAAAAAATTTTTACTGTACTGTGAAGTCGAAAAAAAGTATATAACAATAAAAAAAAATTCTATTAAACTACCTGGTATACATAACTATTATAATATTTTAATAGCTCTAAAAATAGTTAACTTGCTCAATTTTTCCCTTAGTCATATACAAAAATATTTATCTACATTTTATGGATTACCCCATAGATTAGAATGGGTAGGTAAATTAAAAAATATTAATATATACAATGATGCAAAAGCCACTAATATAGATGCTGTATTCCATGCATTTATGTGTTTTAATCAGTCTATTATTTGGATTGCTGGTGGAATAGATAAAGGCAATAATTATATGCCTTTAAAAAAGGAAGTAGGAAAAAAAGTAAAAGCTTTGATATGCTTAGGCAAAGACAATAAAAATTTAATCCAAAATTTTCAAGAATATATTCCTCAAATATTTCAAACTACCTCTATGCAGAGAGCATGTAAGATAGCTTTTTCTTTAGCTCAAAATGATGATATCATATTATTATCTCCAGCTTGTTCTAGTTTAGACTTATATAAAAATTTTGAAGAAAAAGGTGATTTTTTTAAAAAAAATATATTGTTTTTTTTTAAAAAAAATACTAATTTTAGTAAATAAAAATTAGCCAGATTAGTCATAATATCTAACTGCTAATGCTTTTTGAAGCTAGCATTTTTAATACGAATTTATAATGATTTTTTTATTTTCTCTATTTACTATAGATCACTACATTGTAGCTGGATTTTTACTTTTAACACTTGTTGTTGGCTTATTAGCTAGCAAAAAAGTAAGTACTCTTAAAGAATATGCTCTTGGTGGAAAATGTTATGGTACTACAGTACTTATGCTTACATTGCTGGCTACTGTAGAAGGGGGTAATAGTACCTTGGGGTTTACCACTAATATATTTAGAGATGGAATTATTATGGCTGTAACAATGATAATAGCTGTAATGATACAGTATATGTTTGTTGGCCTGTTTGTAGCCCCAAGAATTAGAGATAAATTTGATAAAAATGTAATTACTTTTGGAGATATAATAGAAAAAATGTTCAGTAAAAATGTAAAATTTACTACAGGAATAGTAAATTTTATTTATTGTATTGTAACAATAGCTGTACAACTACTAGCTTTAGGTTCTGTATTTCAATCGATGTTAAGTTTAGATAAAAATTTAGGTATTATTATTTCTGGAATTATTATTGTTATATATACTACATTTGGTGGAATAAAATCAGTAACCATTACAGATGTACTTCAGTTTATTATTTTGATAGTAATTATTCCTTTAATTGCTTTAGAAGCTACTAAACATATAGGAGGAGTATCAGAGTTAATAAACCAAGTACCAAAAGAAAAATTTAAAATATTTGATCATTCTAAAATTGAGTTCTATCTTATTTTATTTTTTATTTGGATGATACCTAATGTTACTATTTCTCCTCCAGCTATACAAAGGATATTAATGTCTAAAAATAGAAAACAAATACGAAAATTATTTTGTATTACAGCTATATTTCAACTTCCTTTTTCATTTATGGTAATGCTTATAGGCTTGGCTGCTATTGTATTATATCCATCTATATCGCCTGATTTGGTATTACCAGAAATTATCAAATCATTATTATCACCTGTAATTAAAGGATTAGCTATTTCCGGAATTTTAGCAGTTATTATGTCTACAGCAGATTCTTTTCTTAATGCAGGTAGTATTACTTTTGTACATGATGTGATTACACCCATCAGAAAAATAAAAAAAGAAACAAAAATCATTAAATATATTACACTATTACTGGGTACTGGAGCTGTTTTGGTAGCTGTAAATTCTACAGACATTGTTAATTTAGCCAAATTAGCTGCAGGTATATTTAGTCCTGTAATTACTATACCCTTTATTACTGGTGTGTTAGGTCTAAAAAGTAATACAAAATCATTTTTTATTGCTTTTTTTATCACACTATTGAGTTTTATTATGATGCATGCTTTTCTGCCTGCAACATCAAAAATTATGATTCCCATATATGGTATTCTTGTAAATGGGGTAGTATATTTTATGACTACGTATATTACAAATAGGGGTTTTATTATTGTAAAAAACGATATAGCCCAAAACAAAATGTATGATAAAAAATTAAATTTTTCTATCAAGTTTTTTTTTCAAAAAATGATTCGTTCTTTGCCAAAAAGAAGGATGATATGGCAATATTCATATAAAAAAATAGAAAAATATGGAGGAAGTCATGAGTTGTTTGCTATATTTTGTTTGCTCAACTACAAAGTACCTTACTTTATGTGGACGTATGAAAATCCTACATATTATAATATTATGCTTTATATGCGTATTATAGCTGGTGTGCTTTGTGTAGGTCTTATTTTAAAACATGTTTGGCCTTTACGAATCAAAAAATATTTCCCGCTATATTTTCACATTACACTACTCTACACACTGCCTTTTCTTACTACCACAACATTTTTTCTTACTCATGGAGGAACTGACTGGCTAATCAATATTATTTTAGCTGCATTTTTATTGATAGCACTGGTAGATTGGATAAGTTTTTTGTTGATAAATATTTTCGGCTTTTTTTTCGGCTTTTTATTTTATAAAATACTTATACTACTGAAGTATGCTGATAATGATTTTTCTTCTATATTTACTTTTGAAAAAGTATATCTATTAATATATGTCATACTATTTGCTATGCTTATTTGTGTTATATTTTTTAGAAAAAAAGAAAAAGTACTTTTACAAAAATCAAAAGCATTACGAAGATATAGTAAAGCATTTTCTCATGAAATTTCTACCAACATAATTGGTAGTTTTATGGCTAATATTGACCATATGTATATAGATATTGAAAAAATGTTGGAAAGAAATAAAAAAGAAAAAAATTTTTATCGTTTACATGAATATTATATTAAAAATTTACAAGAACATATAAATCGTACTAAAAATAATATTCGTTTAGCTCAGATAAAATTGAATAATTTAATAGAAAATACTGATCTCAGGATAGAGATAGAACATCTAAAAGAAAAAAATAATATATCAGTATCACTGAACAATATTATATGTTATAATCCAATAATATTAAAGTACCAAAAAGATAATATTAATATGGAAGATATAAAAGATTTTGAATATTTTGGCCCTCAAAATAAAATTAACCAGGTTATTTTTAATGTGGTTAAAAATGTGTATACACATGTATCTGATACAGCAAAAATAAAAATTTATACTAAAAAAAATAAAAGATATAATATTCTTTGTATAAGAGATAATGGTTTTGGTATATCTTCTGATCATATAGAAGATATATTTAATTATTTTTATGTTGTAGCTAACCAATCCAATATTGGTATTGGACTTGCTTATAGTAAAATAATTATGGAAAAAATAAATGGAAAAATTGTCTGTGAATCTAAAACAGGAAAAAATTCTTACACTATATTTAATCTTTACTTTCCTAAAGTAAAGTAATTTTTATTTTTTTTTATATATTTGTATTTTTATATTATTTGCCTCCTTAGCTCAGCTGGCTAGAGCAACTGATTTGTAATCAGTAGGTCGCTGGTTCGAATCCGGCAGGAGGCTCTTAAAAAAATATATTCTAACCTTAAATTTTCTACTTCATAAATCAAATATTTATTTTATTTAATTAAATCAAATGAATATACTATTTTACATAATTCCTCTTATTGGTATAATTTCGCTTTTCTACATGACCATAAAATATCAATGGATTACAAAACAATATGCAGGAGAAAAAAAAATGGTTGATATTGCTCATCATATTGCTAAAGGAGCCATGTCTTTTTTAAAAGCAGAGTATAAAATATTGAGCTACTTTGTATTATTTGCTAGCATATTATTACTTTTTGTAAGCTATAAAAGTGCATATTCTCATCCTCTTATATTAGTATCATTTGTATTAGGAGCATTATTTTCCGGATTAGCTGGCATTATTGGCATGCGTATTGCTACTAAGGCTAATGTACGTACTACAGAAGCAGCAAAAAAAAGTTTGTCTCAAGCATTTAAAGTTTCCTTTACAGGAGGTACTGTAATGGGTACTGGTGTAACTGGTTTGGCTATACTAGGACTTGGTATTTTATTTATTTTTTTTTATTGCATATTTTTACCGCAGGGGCTTACAAAAAATAATTTACCTATGCTTACTATTTTATTAGAAGTACTAACAGGTTTTTCTCTAGGTGCGGAAAGCATAGCTCTTTTTGCAAGAGTAGGAGGAGGTATATATACAAAAGCAGCTGATGTAGGAGCAGACTTGGTAGGTAAGGTAGAGTCTGGTATTCCAGAAGATGATCCTAGAAATCCTGCTACAATAGCAGATAATGTAGGGGATAATGTAGGAGATGTGGCTGGTATGGGTGCTGATTTATTTGGTTCTTATGTAGCTACTATTGTAGCTGCTATGGTTTTGGGTAGTGAAATTAATACTTTGCATATAGATTCAGTACAAGGTCTTTCTTGTGTTTTACTTCCTATGCTTATAGGAGGTGTGGGTATTTTAGTTTCTATAATATGCTTTAACTTTATAAAAATAAAAAAAAATGATGTCTATAATGTCCAACGTATATTAAATTTTGGCCATTGGCTTTCAATTATTATTACAGCTTTTGTTTCTTTTTTTTTAATAAAATATTTGTTACCTGAACAGCTTATTGTGCGAGAAAAGGTATTTTCTGCTATACATGTTTTTTATGCTATAATTACTGGCTTATTGGTAGGGGCATTGGTGAGTAGTATTACAGAATATTTTACTTCTATGGATAAAAGTCCAGTACAACGTATTGTAAAACAATCTTCTACAGGTCATGCTACTAATATTATTGCAGGGTTAAGTGTTGGTATGCTTTCTACAGTTTTTCCTGTAATATTATTTGCTTTAGGTATAGCTATCTCTTTTTATTGGGCAGGTTTTTATGGTGTGGCTATTGCTGCTACTGGTATGATGTCTACTACTGCTATGCAACTTGCTATTGATGCTTTTGGTCCTATAGCTGATAATGCTGGGGGAATAGCAGAGATGAGTGGACTTTCTAAGGAGGTAAGAAAAAAAACAGATATTTTAGATACTGTAGGCAATACTACTGCTGCTACAGGCAAAGGGTTTGCTATTGCTTCTGCTGCATTAACTGCTCTGGCATTATTTGCCGCTTTTGTAAAAATAACAGGTATTGATAGTATAGATATATATAAAGCTCCTGTTTTATCAGGGTTATTTTTAGGTAGTATTATTCCTTTTTTATTTTCTTCACTATCCATTAGTGCTGTAGGTACAGCAGCCATGACAATGGTTGAAGAAGTAAGAAGACAGTTTAGAGAAATAAAAGGAATTATGGATGGTAAAGTATTGCCAGAATATGAAAAATGTATTGATATTTCAACAAAATCTGCTATTCAATCTATGCTTTTACCTGGGTTTATTACCATTAGTTTTCCTATAGCTGTTGGTTTTTTATTTGGTCCAGAAGTATTAGGAGGTGCTTTAGCTGGTGTTACTGTAAGTGGTGTACTAATGGCTATATTTCAGTGTAATGCTGGAGGTGCTTGGGATAATGCAAAAAAAACTTTTGAAAAAGGAGTAGAAATACAAGGAACTACCTATTATAAAGGTTCTGATCCTCATAAAGCTTCTGTCACTGGCGATACTGTAGGAGATCCTTTTAAAGATACTTCAGGTCCTTCTATGAATATTCTTATCAAGCTTACTTCTATTGTTGCTCTAGTTATTGCTCCTTTTATTGCTAAAAAAGATCATCTAAAAAAAGAAGATATACAACAAAAAGTAGAAAATTTAACCCATAAAACTGATGATTAAAGATAATTATTCTATTATTTTTGGTCAAAAGTCAACTATAGCATGTATTTTATCAGGAAAATCTATCAATAAAATATATTTACAGCGTAATAAAAAAAATATACATGTTGAAAAAATTATTCAACTATCCCACCAATTTCACATACCTATACAAAAAGTTCCTCTAGTAAAGCTTAACAAGCTGACAAATAAAAATCACCAAGGCGTTATAGCACAAATTTCACCTATAAATTTTTCATCTTTGTCAACAATAACACAAAAATGTTATGAAGAAGGAAAAGATCCCTTGTTTATTATTTTAGATAAAATTACAGATGTTCGTAATTTTGGTGCTATAGTACGTACAGCATTAGCCACTGCTGTTGATGCTATTATTATTCCACAACATCATGCTAGTGCTATTAATGAAGATGCTATGAAAACTTCTTCTGGTGCTCTTGCTTATGTTTCTATTTGTAGAGAAAAAAATTTAGTTAAAACACTTGAATATCTTGCTCATAGTGGTATAAGAATTATTGCTTGTCAGGAAGAATCAAAATCATCCCATAATATATATGAAAATAATCTTACAGGCCCTTTAGCTATTATAATGGGTTCTGAAGGGCATGGTATATCTTATCATAATCTTAAAAAAGCCCAAAAAGATTTTTTTATTCCTATATTTGGTCCTATAGATTCACTTAATGTATCTGTAGCTACTGCTGTTATATTGTATGAAGTTATTCGTCAGCGAAAATTTGGTATTTAAAATCTTGTAGATTGTGTTATATTTACAACGTTATTTTTTAGTTATTAGTTACCAGGGTATGCCTTATAATGGGTGGCAAAAGCAAAAGCATAAAAATACAATACAAAATATTTTAGAAGAGAAATTTTCTCTTGTATTGGGCAGAAAAATAATTATTACAGGTAGTAGTAGAACTGATACTGGTGTACATGCTTTACATCAAGTGGCGCATATAGACTTACCTTGTGAGCAAAATATTACTCAACTCATATACCGTATTAATAGAATTTTGCCTAAAACTATAGTTATTAAGGATATATATAAAGTAAAAAATAATGCTCATGCTAGATTTGATGCCCAAAAAAGAACATATATTTATAAAATATTACAATATAAAGATCCTTTTTCGTTTTTAACGCATTATTTTTTATATAAATCTTTATGTATTCATAAGATGAATAAGTCTACTGAGATTTTGTGTAAAGAAAAAAATTTTAAAACATTTAGTAAAAAGAGTAAACAAGAAAAACATTTTTTATGTCATATTTGGGAAGCGAAATGGCATCAGCATAAAGAAGAAATTATTTTTTCTATTACAGCTAACAGGTTTTTGAGGGGTATGGTTAGGTCTATTGTAGGCACTATGCTGATGATAGGTCAAAATAAATTGTCTTTATCAGATTTTTTAGATTTAATTAAAAAGTATAATAGAAATCAGCCTAATATTAGGATGGCACCTGCACAAGGTTTGTATTTACAAAAAGTATTTTATGCTCAAGATTTATTTTTAACCTGAGTGTTTTGCTAATTTAAATTCATTTTTTTTCTATAATTTTTTCACTACCTTTTTGTAGTTCTTCAAAGATTTGCGTATTGCTCAAATTATACAAACTATCTTTTATGATTTTAATGTGAGAAAATCTTAAATATTTTATTTCTTCTTGAATTCTTTCAAGTTGAATATTATATCTTAGCAAAGATTTTACTTTGCCTATTTCGCCCTTTATTTCTCCTATTTTTTCTCCCTTTTTCTCACCTATACTTATGCCTTCATGCATTCCCTCTTTCCGTTTTTTATCTAAATTAACCTGTATTTCAGCTTCATAATTTAAGGAATCGTATATAACTTTATTATAAGACATTCTGTCTGATGATTTCCATAAACTTAATTGCATTAATTGATAGCTTGCTGTGATTGATTCTGATACATTCGAGGGTAAAGAGGATTTTTTATGACAATAAGATAAAAAATCTAACCATTGTATCTTTTTACAAAAGTTATTGGATATAATTGATTCTTTCTTTTCTACACTGTATTTGTTGGGATAGCATAGCTCTTTGGTAAAATAATTTTTACAATCTTTATATGAGTAATCTTTTAAGTCTTGTTGTTTTCTATCTTGCAAACTAGAAATAAAATTCCGAAATTTGTTTAATTCAAATACTTTAAAATATGTTTTATTGCTGCTGATAACCTTTTGGTCATCTAAGGTTGTATAAGTTATACTATTTTCTATCAATTCATTTTTTATGAGGTAATTTTTTTCTTCTTTTTCTTCATGGGTGGTATAAATTACTAAGGTATAGATAGGAGATATAGCATAAGGTGAACGTAGTTTTTTTGCTTCTTCTCTTTTATATGAATTCACTGTATTGCATAAGGAGTAGGCAGTATAGTATTGAAGCCGATCCATGAAGTAGGTAGGATTTGCTCGTTGCATTTCTATTATTACTTGACCTTTGCCTGTTGTAGCTTTATAGAGGTATTTTACATCTACACTACTTTTTTTTTCATCCCTAGTAAAGGGATATTTTCTGTGCTAAACATTTCTAACCCGGTAATAGTATTTTCTCCTACAAAGTCAAATAGGGTGTTGATAAAGTCTATTATTATAGATTCGTTTTCTATAGTCCCAAATAGTTTTTTAAAGGATATATCGTAGATGGGGTTGGCAAATTCTAAGGGATAGCCGAGGTTATGGGGTAAATTGTCTAGATGTAACATATCTGATTTTCAAAATTTTTTGGAGATCTAAGTTTTTTATTTTTGTGTAGAAAAAAACAGTACAAAGATAAATTTTTTTTTTATTTTTCATTTCAAATAGAAATTAAAAATTTTTGTTTAAATTAACGAATACAAATTTTTGTCTTACCCTAAATATATGTTTACAGCTATTGCTATAACACTTTTTTTACTTTTTTGCATAATTTTTTTTTTGTCGTACAAATTGATTCAATTAATAAAAATTACAAAAAAATCTGTTACTAACCAGAATAAAAAACAGCGTAGCAACCAAAAACAAGCTTACTTTTTACTTTTATTTATTATAGTAGGACTATACATGGTTTTTTGGTATTCTTATACCAAGTTTCATACCTATACATTACCAGTAGCTTCAAAGCATGGAGTACATATGGATAAATTATTTTGGATTACTACATGTATTACTGGCATTGTATTTATCAGCACACAAATACTACTTTTTTCATTTGCTTACAAATATCGCTTTCAAAAAAATAGACAGGCAACCTATTATACAGGTAATAATACCTTAGAAATTATATGGACTATTATTCCTACCATTATTTTAGCTATACTTACTTTTTTTGGTCTTAAACTCTGGGCAGTCATTACCAATCCACCTCCTCAAAATGATAACGAGATAGAGGTAATTGAAATTGTAGGTCAGCAATTTGCTTGGAAAGCACGTTATCCTGGTAAAAGTAAAAAATTAGGTAAATATCACTATCGTCTTATAGATCCTGTAAATGAATTAGGAATTGATTTTTCGGATGAAAATTCTTTTGATGATTTTGTTACAAATATACTTTATTTGCCTAAAGGAAAATCTGTGTTATTTAAAATTCGTTCTAAAGATGTTTTACATAGTGTATACCTTCCACATTTTCGTGTCAAGATGGATGCTGTGCCAGGTATGCCTACGCGGTTTTGCTTTGTTCCCAATAAAACTACAGAAGAAATGCGTATGGAGTTGAATAATAAAAATTTTAACTATGAGCTTGCTTGTGCAGAAATTTGTGGTCGTGGGCATTTTTCTATGAAAATGATTGTAAAGGTAGTGGAGCAAGCAGTATATAATGAATGGTTTCAGATGCAAAAGCCTTTTTTATATAAACAACCTACTTTTTTGGATAAAGTTCCGGCACATTTAAGAAAAAAAGCAGAAAAAGAAATAGAAATAAATGTAAATAGTTACAAGTAAATAATATATTGCCTTTTTATGAGGTACTATTGTATAATTCGATCTGAAAAAATTATTATTGGTACTTAGATTTAAAACTACTAGGAAGATAAATTATAATATACATAAAAAGACAATATGCGTAGTGTATTGTGATATACAATTTTTTCTGTGAACAAGAGAAGCAAAAAATAAAATTGGATATTGAAAAATAAGTTTTTTGCAGGTAATTTATGTTTTAAAAAATTTTATTTCTAGGTATTTTATTATGGATAATAAAATACATTGGAATTTTTTATTCTTGAATAAAATTTTAGTTAATACTATATTGCTATAGTGTTTTATTCCTCATACGTATTTTACTTGCTGGAATACCAAACATTATTTTAAATCTTCTACAAAAATAAGCTGTATCTTTAAATCCTACTTCTTCACTAATATTTTGTATATTTTTTTTTGTAGTTTTTAGTAAATTTACTGCTTTTTCCATCCGTTGATATTCAACATATTCTTGTGGATTCATCCCTATGGTAATTTTAAAATATTGTCCTATATAATCTTCTGATACATTGGCTATTTTAGCAATTATTTTATTAGAAAGGTTTTTGTCTAAATTCCCTGTAATATAGTTGAAAGTATCTATTAGTCTATTATCTTGTAGATTATTTTTATTTTTAATAATTTTATCGATAAATAATTGGTTATAGAACATGAAACGTAAAATTTCTATTACCAATATTTCAGTATAATTATCTACGATTCTATCGTATCCTGTTTTATCATATCGTTTTTCTTCTGTAATTTTGTTGAGTATATCTTTTATTTTTGTGGCATTTTTTAGTTTAAATGAAGGAATATCAAAAGATGTAAATAAATTGATTGCATTAAGTATTTTTACATCAAAATTTATATATACTATGTTGGTATATTTATCGTCATAAACAAGTTCATTTACTGGTTCTACATATTCCCATCGGTTGTCTAAAAAATTTTCATTACTAATTACATTTTTATGAGATTGGCCATATGTAATAGATGTAGGTGTACCTCCTATCATCAAAAATATATCTCCCTTTTTTAATTTAAACTCTTTTTTTTGTTTTTTACAAAAAAAGTTGACATTACCATTTTTTACCAATATCAAAACATTTTCTGTTTCATAGAAATTTTCTATGGTAAAGTCCTTTATAATCTTTAATGCTTTTGTTTTTGAGAATCTGATTTTAACTGATTCTATTATATCATCTATTTCATGCATAGTGTAAGATAAAATTTTAGTTTTTTCAAAAATAATAATATCACTAAAAATAGTAAAAAGAAGTGGTTTTTATATAAAAAATTCAAAAATAAAAGGAAATGCTATAGATTGATACAAAAATGGATTTTTATCCTTTAAAAAAGGTCATATTATAATTTGTTTTTACTTGCCCTTGGGTAATATTTTTTAATATTTTTTGATCTGATTTCTTGTTTGTATCGTCTATATAATCAATACATAATTTTCCTATCAAATGGTCATATTCATGCTGTATTACACGTGAAGGTAATGCTTTATTTATATCTTTTTTTTTTTCAAATCCATTTTCATCTTTATATTTTATAGTTATTTTTTCCCACCTATTTACTTTAACTTGTATGCCTGGTATACTTAAACATCCTTCTATATCTGTATTTGATTTATTAGTCTTTTTTTCGAAAAGAATTACAGGGTTGATAAATACTTTAGGATATAGTTCTTTTTCACCAAAAATTCTGCTATCTACAATAAATAATTGTATACTTTGACCAATTTGGGGGGCTGCTAAACCTATACCATTGGCTTTAAACATGGTATTAAACATGTCGTGTACTAGTTTTTTGATTTTACTATCAATTTGTATAATTTTTTCTGCTTTTAGTCTTAAAATAGGATGACCATACGCTACAATAGGATAAATCATAAATAAAAATGTTGATAATAATATTATATATTCCAATAAATTTAATAAAATTATCACAAAATTGTGATCATTGAAACAAATAATAAAAAATTTATTATTGTCTATATTATGTATTCATATGTATTTTGTATAAACTGTCAAAGTCAAATTATTTAATTTATAGTTTATATAAGCATAATTATAGTATTTATTTTATGTATTCTTTTATAAAATCTTTTCCTATTCATTTAGATGATGCTCTACAGATATGTGCAAAAAGTCCGGTTATAAAAAAAAAAGCTACTATACAAGATGTTGTAATAGCAGGAGTAGGAGGATCTGCTATAGCCGGTAGCATTATACAAAAATGGTTTCAGCAGGTCGTAAATAAGCCAATTGTAGTACATCAAAATTATAGTTTACCTCAATATATAAACAAAAATACTTTACTCATTATTAATTCATATTCAGGCAATACTATAGAAACATTTACTTGCTTGGAGATAGGCATAAAAGTAGGGGCTAATATAGTTTGTCTTACTTCTGGGGGAAAGATATATGCATTAGCTAAAAAGTATAGTATAGATTGTATTATGATTCCTAAAGGTATACCACCAAGAGCTTGTTTAGGATATACTATAATTTTTATAATGCATGTATTAGGTAGTTATGCCATTTTAGCTAAAAATTATACTAAAGAAATACGAAAGTGTATTAATAAAATAGAAATAAAACAAAGCTATATATATGCAAAGGCAAAAAAAATAGCAAATAAAATCAAAAGTAGAGATATTATTTTATATACTGCTATAAATGAAGAGGCTATAGCAGTCCGTTGGAGGCAACAGATAAATGAAAATAGCAAAAGGCTCTGTTGGCACCATGTTTATCCAGAAATTTGTCATAATGAAATTGTAGCTTGGAGAAAGTCAAAAAATTATGTTATTCTTTTTTTAAGAACGGATTATGAACATGATATGATTAAAAAAAGTATGGAAATTACACAAAAAATTCTACAAAAATATGTAGATATTTTTAATATTTTTGCCCAAGGTGATACTTTAATAGAGCAAACACTGTATCTTATCCATTTAGGAGACTGGCTTTCTTATGCTTTAGCTTTACTGGAAAATATAGATCCTGTGCCTATAACGCATGTAGATAATATTAAAAAGTCATTACAGGGTTACTCTACTATATTTTGATTCATTCCTATTTTGCCCTAAGTTAGTTTAGGGCAGGTGATAGAAAATAAGTGTGGAGTAACTAAAAATAGTCTAAATACTAGAGTAAAAAAATGATGGTAGGTAAGTCGTCAAAGCAAAAAATTAATTTAGTGTTTTAAAATCCAAAATGTTTTTTTATAATGGTTGTGAAGTTCTTTTTTTTTTTTTTATTTTTTAAAAAAATTTTAAAAATTAAAATAGGGTAGTGGGTAAAAATGTTTATTATTAGCTGTTATTTTAATATAAGCATTTAGTACATGTTGTATAATTTTTTTTGCCTGATCTTTTGCTAAATCTTCATCAATAAAGCTGCCTGCTATAATGTAATATTTTTTTTCTTTTTTGGTAACCGTATAAATATTTCCTGTGGTGTTTTCTGATGTTTTTATTTCTTCTTTTTGTAAATTTTCTACTATATTTAGATTTTCATTATCTATATTTTGTTCTTCTTCTAAATTATCTACATTTTGTGTCAATGTATTATCTTCTATCATATTATCTTCTTCACTTATATTGGTATTACCCATTTGAGAAAGCCAATAATAACTACCTAAGCTTAACATAAGTAGAAAAAAAAGCATTAAGAAAATAAATAATCCTTTTTTGGTTTTTTTTTTTGGCTGTATTGTAGGTTGAGGAAGCCCAAACTCATTGCTATCTGTCATAAAATAAAAATTGATATTATGAAATTCTAATCTTAATGTTTTTTAAATTAATTTTTTTAAAAATGTTTGTATTAATTTTATCTCATTTCAAAAATGAGCTATATTTTTGTGTTTTTTAACTTAAAACTTGAAAAATTTATGTCACTTTTTTGATTTTTGAATTTAAATATACAATATTTTTGTATATTACAATAATTTTTATGAATATTTTAAGGATTTTTTTTTAATAATTACTGTGTAGACTATAAAAATCTAAAATTTAAGAAATTTTTTAGCCCTAGATTATAGGATAAAATTATTTTATGAGTTCTTCCTAATTTTTTTATTAGGGAATTTGAAATAATTATATAATTCATCTATTGAATTTTATTTACAAATAAAATTTTTAGAATATTACTATTATGTATGTTTAATATAATGATGTTTTTAGTTTTGAAATAGTTGTAATTTATACTTAAAATTTTTATGAATATGTTTTTTTATATTTGTAATTCAATTCATTAAAGATGTTATTAAAATTTCTAATATTATAACTTTATTCAATTATGTTTATTATAGGTATACTTTTTGTAGGGATTAGCTTAATTATAAGTAATGTTCTTAAAAGTAAATTTGCTAGATATGCAAAAATTCATTTAAAATCAGATTTTACAGGTGCAGAAGTAGCTGCTAAAATGCTTTATGATCATCATATTCATGATGTAAAAATTATACAATCTTCTCATGGTCATCTTTCAGATCATTATAATCCTATAAATAAAACGGTTGCACTGAGTGAAGAAGTGTATTTCGGAAAAAATGCTGCTGCTGCTGCAGTAGCAGCCCATGAATGCGGTCATGCTGTACAACATGCTAAAGGATATGCTTTTTTAAAGTTTCGATCTGCTATGGTACCTATGCTCTCTGTGACTTCACGTTATATGCCCTGGGTAATTATGGGAGGTATTTTAATGATAAATACTACTCCTATACCTCTTACTATAGGTATTGTATTTTTTTCTTTTACTACTCTATTTAGTTTTGTTACTCTTCCTGTAGAGTTTGATGCTAGCAAAAGGGCATTACAATGGATGAGTAGAAAAGGTATTGTAGATTACAAAGAGAAAAATATGGCGCAAGATGCTTTAAAATGGGCTGCGCTTACTTATGTTGTAGCTGCATTAGGCTCTTTGGCACAACTCTTGCATTTAATTTCTATACTTAATAGTCGAAGAGATTAATTCTTTAAATCAAACTAAATTATAGTAGTTGAAAATGAATGGTGTAAACTATTGTTTTTACAAAAAAATTATATCCAAATATTTTTTTATGTAATTCGATGAAATTTATACTTAGTCTTGTAGTATCGATAACTCGATAATTAAAATACATTTCTTGTTTTTATTAATGTATCTTATTTAGATCTTATTTTTTTACTTAGTTAGTATTGATCGTTATTTTTTTACGGATGCTACTCTTTTATATAGTTTATATTTTGTTTAGTGCTTGTATTGCAAGCCAGCTCATTATACTCATACTTGTTTTAAGTACTGATTCATCTACATTAAAGGTATTTGTATGTAATTGAGATGGTTGGCTTTTAGATTTTTTGTGTACACCTATTCTATAAAAGCATCCTGGAATTTTTTGTGCATAATAGGCAAAGTCTTCTGTAGTCATAAGCATAGGAACTACAAGTACATTTTTATTGTCTAAATAGTTTTGTGCAGCATGTATCATGCTATCAGTCCATTGTAAATTATTATACAATGCTGGATATCCTTTTTCTATTTTTACATCACAATATCCTCCAAAAGCTTTGGCTGTATTTTCTGCTATTTGTATTATTTTTATTTTTGCTTCTTTTCTCCATACTTCATCAGCTGTTCTTAATACTCCTTTTATGGTTACTGTATTGGGAATTATATTTTCTACTTTTCCTCCTTGAATTTTTCCTATTGAAAATACAGTAGGGTTGAGTGGATCATTATTTCTACTTACCAGCTGCTGTAATGCTGTAATGATATGTGCACTTATTACAATAGGATCTATAGTTTTTTGTGGTATAGCTGCATGTCCTCCTTTGCCTTGTATTGTTAGTGTAATAACATCACCACTTGCCATGGCATAGCCTTTAGAAAATCCTATAGTACCTAAAGAGAGTGTAGGGTCTACATGTTGTCCTAAAATAAGGTTTGGTGTTGGATTTTCTAATATTCCTTCTTTTATCATTATGCTAGCCCCTCCTGGAAGCTGTTCTTCTCCTGGCTGAAATATACATTTTATAGTACCTTCAAATTCTTCTTTTAATTGTAGCAAAATATAAATGGATCCTATTAATGAGGCTGTATGCACATCATGACCACAAGCATGCATTATGCCAGGGTGTTGTGATTTATAGGGTATAGCATTTTTTTCTGTTATTGGTAATGCATCTATATCTGCACGTAGTGCAATAGTTTTTTTTGTTGTATTTTTTCCTTGTATGGTAACTAAGAGTCCTGTTTTGGCTATTTTTTTGACTTGAAGTGCTTCAATATTCAACTGTTGAGCAATATAGGCTGCTGTTTTGTGTTCTTGGTAGGAGAGTTCTGGGTATTGATGCAGATGTCTGCGTATGGTGATGATTTTTTCAGTATATTTTTCTGCTAGTGCTTGAATTTTTTTTTTAAGTGCTACCATTGGTAGAAGGGGTTTAAGTGATACAAGTATAATTTAAAAAGCATATGAGAAATAAAATTTTATTATATCCATACATAGTAACATAATTATTACCATATAATCTATCAAAATTTTCTATTTTCTAATTTTTTTACAAAAATATATTTATGTCCTAATACTGAATTTTTGTTAATGTTTCTAATATTTTTATATATATTCCATAATCAATAGTCTATGTTAAAATTCAAATAAGAGGGTAATCATCTTTTAAAATAATAAGGTTTCATCATTTTTATCATCATTTCTTTAGGCTGTTTATTCTTTTGTAGATTTATTGCAATTACTATTTTATCATCTGTAATTCTTTTATCAAATAGCAAAGGTTTTTTAAATGGATACAACTTGCTTATAAAAAAAAATATTCCTACCATACCTAAAGCAGCAAATAAAACTGTAAGTTCAAATGTAACTGGTATAAAGCTGGGCAAAGGTGTAAAGTTTTTTCCTCCTATATTCATAGGCCAATCTATCCCTAACATATAGTATTGCATGGTTAGGGCTAAAGCAAAGCCTAATAGGCCAAAAAGGAAAGATACTATAGGCAAGCGTGATCTTTTATAGCCTAAAAGTTTTTCAATACCATGGATAGGGTAGGGTGAATATACTTCATGAATATGAACATGATTTTTTTTCAATTTTTTTAATGCATGGTACATATCTTTTTCATGTTGAAAAATTCCTAGAAGATAATGTCGAGTGGTTTTAATTTCTGTGCGTTTTGTGTACATCCCCATCTGTTTTTAAAATACTTTTTATTTCTGCCATGTTAATGACTGGGAAAAATTTGACAAATAATAAGAATAATGTAAAAAATAATCCAAAAGTAAAAATATATATGCCTACATCATATTTTGTAGGAGAAAACATGGCCCAGCTTGAAGGTAAATAATCTCTGTGTAATGAAGTTACAATAATTACAAATCGTTCAAACCACATGCCTATATTTACTACTATTGATAGGATTAATGTAGCTATAATATTGGTTCTAATTTTTTTAAACCAAAATAGTTGAGGTGAAATAACATTGCAAGTCATCATAGTCCAATAGGCCCACCAGTAAGGGCCTGTAGCTCTATTTATAAATGCATATTGTTCTGCTTCTACTCCTGAGTACCATGCCATAAATAATTCTGTAAGATAGGCTATACCTACTATTGATCCTGTTACTATAATAATGATATTCATCATTTCAATATGTTGTAGTGTAATATAGTTTTCTAGCTTAAAAAGTTTTCGGGTAATAATTAATAGGGTTAACACCATGGCAAAGCCAGAAAAAATAGCTCCTGCTACAAAATAGGGTGGAAAAATAGTGGTATGCCAACCTGGTATTACTGAGGTAGCAAAATCGAACGAAACAATGGTATGTACAGAGAGCACTAGGGGAGTAGCTAGTCCGGCTAAAATTAATGATACAGATTCATAGCGTGACCATGTGCGTGCTGAACCATTCCATCCTAAGCTTAGTATGCCATAGATGTATTGTGTCCATTTATTTTTGGCTTGGTCTCGAATAGTGGCAAAGTCTGGAATAAGACCTAAATACCAAAAAGCTAAAGAAACTGTAAAATAGGTAGAAATGGCAAATACATCCCAAAGTAGTGGAGAGTTGAAGTTGACCCATAATGAACCAAAAAGGTTGGGCAAAGGAAATACCCAATAGGCACCTAACCATACTCTACCCATATGAAAGAGGGGAAATATAGCTGCACATATTACAGCAAAAATAGTCATAGCTTCTGCAGCACGGTTTATAGACATTCTCCATTTTTGTCTAAATAGTAACAATACAGCAGATATTAAGGTGCCTGCATGTCCTATGCCTACCCACCATACAAAGTTGGTAATATCCCATGCCCATCCTACTGTTTTGTTTAATCCCCACATGCCAATACCTTCCCATAGGGTGATGGCTAAGGCTATACCTCCTATAATTAATAGTGTAAGAGAACATCCTAAAGCTATCCACCATAATAGGTTGGGATAGCATAAAACATGCATACAGATATCTTGCGTAATATTTTTCATTTTTTTTTTTCCTGTAATGAGTGGTTTACGCAAAGGGGAAGAGCTATTATGCATTATATAATCGATTGAATAATATTTAAAGTTTTTATGTAAATATATTTTTTTTAAAGCTAAAAAAATAATAAATTTGTTTGATTTTTAAAATTTTAAGTGTCACGGTTAAGTTGGTCATGAACTATATGAGAACTTGTAGCTCAACTGGATAGAGCTCCGCACTACGAATGCGAAGGTTGGGGGTTCAAGTCCCTCCAAGTTCACTTTATCTTGCTAAGTTTTAACAAAAAAATATATATTTATCTTCTTTTTATATAGTTGGATGTATGTCTATTTCCATGGCTTAGAATGAATTCTATAATTCCATAAATTTATAAAAATTATTTTTTTATCTAAATTTAAATTTCTGACAAAATGTGTTTAATCTTGATTAAAATTTTTTGAAATAACTAAAAATATTAATTTGATTTAATATATGTAATTATTGCATGTATTTTTAACTCTTTTTTTTTAAAGAAAAAATTTATATATCTTCAGTTCAGCTGATATTTATATTTCATTCCTTTTTTTAATTAGTAAATATAATTTTTATCATATCTAATATATCTAACCATGCATCAAGACGAGCAAATTCTTGAACAAGTAACTACTGATAAATACAAACATGGCTTTGTAAGCAATATACCAGCAGAAACTCTTGCTAATGGATTAAATGAACATATTATTGCTACGATTTCACACAAAAAAAAAGAACCTCAATGGCTTTTAGCTTGGAGGTTAAAAGCCTACAGTTATTGGAAAACGCTTAAAGAGCCTTGTTGGGCTAATATAAATTATCCTCCTATTCAATATCAAAAAATGAGCTATTACTCAGCTCCTAAAAAAAAGCAATATAATAGCTTAGATGAGATAGATCCTGAACTTAAGAAAACTTTTGACAAGCTAGGTATTCCCATTATAGAGCAAAAAAAATTAGCAGGAGTAGCTGTAGATGCTGTATTAGATAGTGTTTCTGTTGCTACTACTTTTCAAGATACATTAAAGGAGAAAGGCATTATTTTTTGTTCTTTTAGCCAAGCAGTACAAAAATATCCTGACTTGGTCAAAAAATATTTAGGCAGTGTAGTACCTTTTACTGATAATTATTTTGCTGCCTTAAATGCTGCTGTGTTTACGGATGGTTCTTTTTGTTATATTCCTAAAAATGTACGATGTCCTATGGAGTTGTCTACTTATTTTAGAATTAATGCAGCTAATACTGGACAGTTTGAACGTACTCTTATTGTAGCGGAAGAAGGATCATATGTCAGTTATTTAGAAGGCTGTACTGCTCCTATGCGAGATGAAAATCAATTGCATGCTGCTGTAGTAGAAATACATGCAGAAAAAAATGCTGAAGTAAAATATGCTACAATACAAAATTGGTATCCAGGAGATGAAAATGGTATTGGAGGAATATATAATTTTGTTACTAAAAGAGGTATTTGTGCTGGTGATAATGCAAAAATTGCTTGGACACAAGTAGAAACAGGATCATCCATTACATGGAAATACCCTAGCTGCATTTTAAAGGGTGATTACTCTGTTGGTGAATTTTACTCTGTAGCCATTACTAAAAATAAGCAACAGGCAGATACAGGAACAAAAATGATTCATATAGGAAAAAATACTAAAAGTAAAATTATATCAAAAGGAGTTTCCGCAGGTCAAAGTCATAATAGCTATAGAGGATTGGTAAAAATGTTAAATCGGGCAACTAGTGCACGTAATTTTTCTCAATGTGATTCTTTATTGATTGGCAATCAGTGTAGTGCTAACACTTTTCCTTATATAGAAGTGAAAAATTCAACATCTATTGTAGAGCATGAAGCCACTACTTCTAAAATAGGAGAAGACCAATTGTTTTACTGTAAACAAAGAGGTATTGATAATGAAAAAGCAGCAGCATTAATTATTAATGGTTATTGTAAAGAAGTATTAAATAAACTTCCTATGGAATTCGCTGTAGAAGCACAAAAATTATTGGCGCTCACATTAGAAGGCAGTGTAGGATAGCTAGATATATATTGTAATGTTCAATTTAATAACATAAATATCACTAAAATTATGTACTATTAACAATTTTTTATACAAATTAGTATTATAATAGTTAATGTAAATTTTTAATTCCACTAAAAAATTTAAACTAGATTTATGTTCACCATCACGCCGAAAATAGACATTGCCTTTAAAAAGATTTTTGGGATAGAAGAAAATAAAGATTTGTTAATCTCCTTAATCAACGCAATAGTAAGTCCTGAAGACCAAGTACAAGACCTGACATTGAGAAATCCATATAACTACCAAAATTATA
>CAWUJG010000007.1:0-52830 GCA_963922775.1 uncultured Cytophagales bacterium | reverse complement strand
GGTCGGGACCGTAATGGGTTTCTTTTATTTTTAATGCGCGCTCTAGATAGGTTTTTTTTGTTGTATAATCCCCTAAAGAGCCATAGGCATTTCCTAGGTTTGTCAAGGTTATTCCTGTTGAAGGATGGTCGGGACCGTAATGGGTTTCTTTTATTTTTAATGCGCGCTCTAGATAGGTTTTGCCTAAAAGGCCATTGCTTATGCCATATATTTGGTGATAGCCTAGTTTAAACCATAATTTCCCTAAATCTTTCTGTTCAAAATTTTCTGGGCATAGGTCCCCGAGCATGGCACCGTGTACGATAAGGGGGCTTACTCTATTGATTTCTGCTACTTTTTTTTCATCATAATTTAGCTGAGGAACTAACCAGTCGTATACGTTTTTACAGTGTTTTTTCATGTTTTTGTTTCTTTTGTGTATTAGGCGGACTACTTCTTGTGTCAGACGGTGCATTTTGTATTGTTCTGGGCCTTTTTTGGTGAGAAAGCCATAGTCTAACAGTAGTTGTAGGCCATGGGTAATGGTTATATGTTTGTTTTGGGCAAAATGGGTTAATAGGGATTTGTTTAGGTGGTCGGGAGAGAGGTAGGCTATACAGCTGAGTAGGTTGGTGATCTCTTTTTTGTTTTTTTTGTATAGTTGTTTTAACGAAAGGGTTAGGGTGGTGGATATGGTGTTTAGGTTGGGGTCATTGGCATTGTGTTGTAAAAGGTTGTGTTTGTTGTTTTGATAGAGTTTATTGTACTCTTTTAGGCTTAGGTTTTCTTTGCTGATGTAGCCAAGGGATTGGGTGATGCCTAGGGGAAGGCCGCATAGGTTCTCTAAAAGGGTAATCATATCTTTTTTTTCATAGGGGTGGTTGTACTTTAGTTTTTTTAGATATTCTTCTAGGGCTAATAAGCTAAAGGGTCTGGGCTCTATTTTTTGGGCTTGTGTCCATTTTGTGTAACGGCTTGTGATTAAGAGTTTTATTTGGGGGTAGTTTTTGGCTTGGTCTAAGTAGTCTTGGATTTGGGCTTCGTCTTCTACGTTGTCTAGTATTATTAGAGATGGTGAATTTTGCAGTTTAATAAAGAATGATTCCATCAATTTTTTGGGTTCTTGCTCTTCTTTACTATTCATGTAGTGTTTTATTTGATCTAAAAGATATTCTTTTTTATCACCATACAACCAGAGGATATTTTTGTAGTATTTTTCATTTTTATATTCATGTTTCTCTTTATATTTATGTAAGGATTGTGTAGCTAAGTAATATTGTTTATTTATATATTTATATAAGTATTGTGTAGCTAAATGAGTTTTACCCATACCACCTATACCACATAACACAACAACATTAGTTTCTTTAAAATGATTATGAATTTCTTCAACTAAATTGGCTTGGCCTACAAAGTGTTTAGGTGCTTCTGGTAACTGATATTGAACTAGTCTATTTCGTGCTTTATAAATGCCGATATTACTGGTTTGGCCAAGGTTTGCATTAGGATCAAGTATAAAAATTCCTGCTTCTTGGTTTTCTAGTTTGGTTATTTCTGCTTGTATTTTTTCTCTTATTTCTGGGCTAAAGGCGTTTAAAAAATTCTTTTTTCTTTCTATAAGGGCGTTTTTTATTTCTTTAAATCTTTTGTCTTGGTTGATAAAGGGGGAAAAGATGGTGTTTAACGTGGTGTCTGGGGTTGTCAGGATATTATAAACGGTTTGGATAAATTCTTTTTCATCTGGATGCGTTAAATCTTTAAAATATATAATTTTATCTTCCATTTTACCTTGATTTTTATACAGTATATCTCTATTTTGTTTTGATTCTATTGCTTTTTGTAATTTATATTTTGATTTGTCCCCTAATAGATAGGGCAATGCTTCGCCTGCATCTATTTTTACTATTTCAATATATTCTCCCTTATCTATAAACCCCATATTACTTCCTGAGCCACCTAAGCAGTCAAAATCAAAGAGATATTTGGCTATGGCTAGGGTGCGACCAAAATCTTTTAAAGGTTTACCGTTTTTTTTATAGTAGATAGATTTATTTTCTTTACTGTGTTTTAGGTAATCATCTTTAAATTTTTCTCCTAAAATTTCAAATCCTTCTACAAATTCTGACATAATGTGGGTGGCTTTACTAAGTGGTATGCCATATGTTTCCCTTACCGAGGATGATACATTTTGTTCACTTAAAGCTAGTGATGGGGTTTTTACCCCAAAATATTCGTATAGTTTCAGGGATAAGTATTCTTTATATATGGATATGGGATTTTCTTTTGTATAACATGGGGATAATGTTAGGTCTGATTTACCTACCCATCTTTTACCGCTTGCTTTATTTTCATAGTAGTTTATACTTTTTGAACTACCAGAGCCTACTTGTTCTTTTTTTATAAATTCTTTTGGATCTATTCTTGTTATAGTATCATCTATTGCTTTCTTTTTTTTATAGGGTAGGGGCTGATTGAGTATTATCTTATAAATTTGGCTCAGTATTGTATATAGGCTATTGTTTTTGTCTACCAAAAGGGCATGCCACCCTTCGGCTCTGGCTTCTCTTATTACATCTATTTTACTATCAAGAATACAGTGGTATTTTTTTGCACTAAGCTTAATACCACGATAATAAGCATAAGTTTTCCTTAAACATTTTTTATGTTCTTCGTTTTTACTATAACCCACAATTTTTATGCCATGCTCTTCTTTATCATGAACTTCTGGGTTATCTGATGGTGTATTGGGAAAGGCTTGCTCATCACATACAAAAAGCGCTGGTATCTTTGGAAATTCTAAACCTTTTTGTTCACATGCTTTCTGCAAAATATTTATCATCTTGAGTTGCTCTTCTTCTTGATTATTGGCATGAAAATAAACTTCAAAGTTGTGATGATTTATCAATTTATTTAATATTTCTATAATCTGTACACCATTTTTAAGGACTTTATATTTTGATTCTTCTTCTTTGCTTAGTAGTAAATCTTTTTCTGTAATTTCTTCTCTATTCAGCACTATTTCTCCATCTAATACGCCGCCATGGTCTAGAAAGAGGTAACGCTTTTCTTCTGGATGACTAAAATCTGGGTAGTTGTATGCTGTATTTTTTAGTGGTAGTGGCGGTGTTTCATTTTTATTTATAACTTTGGTTTCTTCATTGAATGATTCTTGTTTTTCTTTATCTTTAAATGTAGGTTCAGGGTTCGCTCTTGTTTGTGTTTGTGGATCTGCTTTTTTAGCTTTCTTTTTTCCTGTGCCTAAGCAAAGCCCTGATATATTTAATTCTTTTTCATCTGTTTGAAGGATTTTAGTATATCTGTTACAGGATAGTACAAATAATATTGTTAAAATAGAGAGTAGGTGTTTCATGATAATACTTTAATTAATTTTTTTGGATAAAATTTTTAAGCTTTTTACTTTTAAACTATATAGTTGTATTATTTCAAATAATTAAACAATTTTTTTTCTTTGTTATGCTCATCAACAAAATTAATGAACTGTTGAGGATCATCTACTGTAATTTTTTTTTCTAAAATACGATGGATATATAAATAACTGTCTAACAAAGCAATACGATAGGCTTTTTCTGTTTCAGGTTTAGCATTTTCTTTGATGTAACTGCCTATACATTTTTCTTTATTATATTTTCCTACTTTTTTCAAAAAATTTCTTGTACCTGTGCCTTTGGCTTTTTCTTTAACTTGTTTGGCTCTTTCATTATTTTCATTGAGCATATGCATGAGTAAAATAGGAATATGGTTTTTTAATTGATTTTTTTTATAAAAATTAGAAAAAAATTTAGCGCGCTGTAGTACATGATCAGTATTTATTTTATTAGGATATTTTATTTCTTGGTATGTTAATAAAGAAATATTTTTAGCTTCTTGTGACAATACTCTTTTTTCTATGATATTTTCTGATGCTATTAAGGTTTTTTCCATTTTTTCTATAAATGTTTGTGCATAAATTTCGTAGTTAGGATTATCTTGAATTATCTTTAATAAATCTAAAGGATAATTCATTGCCTGGGTATCATTTTTTGTTAATAAACACTGTTTTAGATTTTCCCATCCTTCATTAGATTCTGGCTTTATACGTTGTATTTCTCCTAAAAGTATTTGAGCATCTATTTCTCCTAAGAGATACTGCATTGGTGCCTTTTTTTTGGGTATTTCTAGTTTAAATTTTGCTGCTAAGTACTTTTTAATGGCTCCAAAGGGTGTAAGCTCTACTTTTGCATTTGGATTTTCTAAAATCTCTTCCCTTTTTGTTTCATCTAATACAAGTTCACGAGCTATATGTGTTGTTTCTTCTAAATAATCTTTTTGGTTAACACCAAAATTTTTGAGTATTTTAGCCTTTCTTTCTAAAGATTTTGCAGCTATAAATTCATAAGTCATACCTATGGCTTGGCTTATTTGTTCTCCTCCTATGGGTATTAAACTGATAATACTACATAAAATATCTATCTTTATATCTCCTACATCTAATTGTAAACTACCACTTTGTATAGCTTCAGCAGTGGTAAAGGCTGTACCTAATGTAGATGTAAAGCCATCATAATAACTCTTCAGCTTTTCTTTTTTTTCTATACTTATTTTCTTTAATAATTCATCGTATTTATCTACAACTGTTTCAAATTTTTGTATTCTTTCTGGTGGTCTTATCTCATCAATCTCGTTTTCAATATGATCAAATTTTTCACTATTTTCTTTTTTAATTTTTCTTATGTAAGATGTCTGTTTTTTATCTCTTGCTATCATTATCTGTAAAATTTTTTTTGTGTTTGGATCTGGTATTTTTTCTACAGCTTCTTCTATTTGAGGATAAAATTTAGATAAATTCAGTAATGATTCTTCCAACTTATTTTCTTTTTCATCTACTAAATTTGTATCAATATTAAGATTATTTTCCTTTAATGTCTTTTTATGTTCAAATTTTGTAGAAAATTTTTCTACTGCTTTGGCTAAATATTTTTGTAGAGCTTTTTTAGCTTCAACATTTGGTAAATTTAACTGACCTAAAGCATCAGTTTCTTTTAAAAATCGTATATTATTTTCATCTGCTATTACACTTTTTATGTAGATTAGTTCTTCTTTGTCAAAATTAATTTTTTCTAATTGTGCTTTATGTTCTTTAATCAGTAAAAGGCAATCAATACCTTCTTTTATATAGTCTTGTTTCTTGTCTTGATCTTTTTCTATATTTGCTTTACAAAAACGAGTACTTGCTCTATGGGCTATATCAGATATAATATTTTCAAAATTATACTCTAAAGCTTTTTTATAGGATGCCTTGCCTTCTAAATATTTCTTCATATCATAATATACTCTGCCTTGACCATAATAGGCATCTGCATAGGTGGAATCTTTTTCCAAAGCTTGTTTAAATGCATTTAATGCTTTTTCATAATCTTTATTTAGTCTATAGTCATTGCCTTTACTAGTATATTCTTTTGCTTCTTTTCTTTTACTATTTCCTGGTAATGGATCCATAGATGTATGGATAGATTGCGTGTGGGTAAATTTTCTATTAAAATCTTGTTGTTTACAATTTATTGTACTTAAAAATATAACTGAACCTGTTATAAATGATATGTAATATTTTTTCATGATTTTTTTAATTTGTATAAATATTGTTTTAAAAATTACCTTTTATAAGGTATTAAAACTAAACTAGGTAATAGGTTTAAAAATAAATATATAATACTTTACATAAAAATTTTTTTTGAAATATGTAATTGTAATTATTTAGATACTATCTAACAATATCTGCTAAGGGAATAATGTCTAGAGCTTCTGGTAAATAGTATTTATAATTTCATAAAGTCCATTCGATTTTTCCACTTGTATGGCATTCCAACCTTCGGCTTTAGCTTTGGCAATAACACTGGGACCATCGTCTAGTATATAGTGCTTTTTTCGTGCATTGTCGTTAATATTGAAATAGTAGATATAGGTTTCTCTTAGGCATTGTTTGCCATCTTTTTCTTGACTATAACCTATAATATCCATACCGTGTAATCTATCTTTAATTATTTTTGGTTTATCTGATGGTATGTTGGCAAAAATGTGTTCATCGCGGACAAAGAGGGCTGATATCTTTGGAAATTCTAATCCTTTTTTTATACATTCTTGTTGCAATATAGCAAGCATCTTGAGTTGCTCTTTTTCCTTGTTTTTTGTATGAAAATATAGCTCAAAATTGTGATTTTTTACCATTTTGTTTAATATTTGGATAATCTGTACACCGTTTTTCAATACTTGGTATAGCGCTCCTTCTTCTATGGTGCTTATTAATAAATCGTCTTTTGTAATTTCTGATCTACTCATCACTATTTCTCCATCTAATACACCACCATGGTCTAAAAATAGGTAACGCTTTTTTTCTGGATGACTAAAATGTGGATAGTTGTATGCTGTATTTTTTATGGGTTGTAGGGGTATTTCATTTTTATTTTTAAACTGAGTTTCTTTATTGAAGAATTCTTTTTTTTCTTTTTCTTTAGATGTAGGTGTAGGATTGGTTCTTGTTTGTGTTTTTGGATCTGCTTTTTTAGGTTTTTTTTTTCCTGTGCCTAAGCAAATGCCGGATATTTTTACTTCTTTTTTATCTGTTTGAAAAATTTTAGTATATCTGTTGCAGGATAGTACAAAGAATATTGTAAAAATAGAGAGTAGATTAAGATGTTTCATAGGTACTTTTTTTAACTTTTTTATTCTTAAATATAACTCTTTTTATTTATTGTTCAATAGCTTCTATTTCTTTTAGGCTCAGGGCTTATAGAATTGGTATTCAAAGATATTATTTACATTTTAGACAATATTTTATAGGAAATAAAATTTAATATCATGAAGGTGATATATTGCTTTATTTTTGGAGCAGTTTGTAAAATTTTTTTGTCTATTTTCTATAGTTTTACATAGTTATTTTAAATATGTAATATGTTAATTTGTGCTATTTTTAATTCCATTATCTTTGTACTATGACAATTCAAAATAAACAAGAAGCCATTCGGCTAGAAAAAAAAGAGGCATTAGAAAATTTAGGTATATCTCCTTATCCTGCTATTCATTTTGATACTAATGTTACTACAAAATATATTGTAGATTATTTTAACACTGCTCCAGAGAAATTTCAGCAAGTAAAAATTGCTGGTAGATTAATGAATTACCGCATTATGGGTTCAGCAGCTTTTGCAGAAATGCAAGATGAACATGGAAAAATACAGTTGTATATTAAACGTGATAACATTTGTCCTCAAGAGGATAAAACATTATACAATACTGTGTTCAAAAAATTGTTAGACATTGGTGATATTATTGGTGTTCATGGCAAAGTGTTTACCACTAAAGTGGGTGAAATTTCTATTAATGTACATCATCTTACTTTATTGTCAAAGTCTCTTTCTCCGCTGCCCATAGTAAAAACTAAAGATGATAAGTCCTATGATAGCTTTACAAATCCTGAACAGCGCTATAGGCAACGTTATGTAGATTTAATTGTAAATCCACATATAAAAACTAAATTCAAACAAAGGGCAAAAATGATACAAACTATTCGTCAACAGTTTGATGCTCAAGGATATGTAGAAGTAGAAACGCCTATTTTACAGCCTATGTATGGTGGTGCTGCTGCACGTCCATTTAAAACACATCATAATACATTAAATGTACCATTGTATTTGCGTATTGCCAATGAATTGTACTTAAAGCGTTTAATTGTAGGTGGCTATGAAGGTGTATATGAGTTTGCTAAAGATTTTCGTAATGAAGGAATGTCTAGATTCCACAATCCAGAATTTACTCAAGTAGAAATTTATGTTGCTTATAAAAATTATATCTGGATGATGGGTTTTGTAGAAGATTTGGTGGAAAAAATTGCACTTAGCCTTCATGGTAGTACGCAAGTAAAGGTGGGTGAACACATCATTAATTTTAAAAAACCTTGGAAGCGCTTTACCATGTTTGAGGTTATTGAACATTTTACAAATATAGACATTAGCCATATGGATGAAGATGAATTAAAGGCAGTAGCTAAACAGCTCAACATTCCTATAGATTCATTAGTCCATAAAGGAAAAATTATTGATGAAATTTTTGGAAAAAAATGTGAACCCTATCTTATTCAGCCTACGTTTATTACAGATTATCCTGTAGAAATGTCTCCTTTGGCTAAGCAGCATGCAGATAATCCTGCTTTGGTAGAACGTTTTGAAGTAATTTGTAATGGAAAAGAAATTTGTAATGCTTTTTCTGAGTTAAATGATCCTATAGAACAACGTAAGCGTTTTGAAGCGCAAATGGCTTGTGCTAAGCGTGGAGATGATGAGGCTATGCTTTTAGATGAAGATTTTTTACGGGCACTTTCATATGGTATGCCACCTACTGCTGGCTTGGGCATGGGTATAGATAGGTTGGCTATGATTATGACAAATATGCCTTCTATACAAGAAGTGATTTTGTTTCCACAAATGAAACCTGAAAAACAGTAAAATGTATTGTAATTGGATACTTTTATTTAGAGTAAAGTGGCATAAGTAGTTCATAAAAAATAATTTAACTTTTATTATCATATTTTATATGAAAAATATTTTTTGTACTTATTATTTACTTGATAATTTATAAAAACCACCTACACTAAAACAATCTTAAGAATTATGTAGCTTTGTATTTATTATTTTTTTATGGCTATATTTTTAACTGGTATACAAAATACAGGCATACCCCATTTGGGTAATATACTTGGTGCACTACTACCTGCTATACAAAAAAGTAACTACCATAATGATATCCATTTGTTGTGCATTGCTGACTTGCATACGCTTACTGTAAATAAAAATACAATGCAAAATGAACAGTATACATGGGCCATAGCAGCCGCATGTTTGGCTTTAGGGTTAAATGGAAAAAAAGTTATTTTTTATCGTCAGTCGAGGGTACCAGAAGTATGTGAACTTGCTTGGTACTTAAGTTGTTTTACACCTTTCCCTATGATGGCAAATGCACATGCTTTTAAAGAAAAATCATCTTATAAAGCTGATGTTAACATTGGTTTATTTACCTATCCTATACTTATGGCTGCAGATATTTTGCTATATCAAGCAGATAAAGTTATTGTAGGAAAAGATCAAAAGCAACATTTGGAAATTACGCGCGATATAATTTTAAAAGTTAACCAGCATTATAATACTAATTTGGCATTACCAGAACCTGTTTTTCAACGTAATATTACGCTTCTAGGTACTGATGGAAAAAAAATGAGCAAGTCATATGGAAATACTATAGATATATTTGCTTCAGAAAAAATTTTGTACAAAAAAATTATGTCTATTGTTACAGATAGCACGCCATTAGCAGATCCGAAAGATTATACTTCATGTAATGTTTTTGCGCTACATAAATTACTAGCTTCTAAAGATGAATCTGTAGCTTTACAACAAAAATATTTACAAGGAAATTATGGCTACGGACAAGCTAAAAAGGCATTATATACCCTTATTATGGAAAAATTTTCCCAAGAAAGAAAGGTATTTAATAATTATATACAAAATCCTCAAAGTATGCTTACTTACCTTAAGCAAGGAGAACAACAAGCAAATAATTTAGCACAAAAAAATATAAAAAAATTACGAAAAATTATTTTAGGTGTATAAATAGTGTATATTATGAAACATAATGTAAAAATATTTTCAGGAAGTGCTCATTTTCAATTAGCACAGAAAATAGCCCAAAATTACGGACAAGCATTAGGAAAGCTCAAGAATAGAAAGTTCTCTGATGGAGAAATGTCTCCTTTATTTTTAGAGTCTATACGAGGTGCACAAATATTTATAGTACAGCCTACTTTTTTTCCTGCTGATCATATTATGGAACTACTTCTTATGATAGATGCTGCTAAAAGAGCAAGTGCAGGTTCTATTACTGCTATAATACCATATCTTGGTTATGCTAGGCAAGATAGAAAAGACCATCCAAGAGCCTCTATAGCAGCAAAGCTTAAAGCTAAATTGCTAGAAGCAGCAGGTATAGACTGCCTAATTACTATAGATTTACATAGCAAGCAAATACAAGGATTTTTCGAATGTGATGTAGTTCATTTAGAAAGTACAGGTATATTTATACCTTATATTCAACAGTTAAAGCACAGAAATTTAATATTTGCTGCCCCAGATATGGGTAGTGTATCAAAAGCAAGGGCATATGCTAAACACTTTGGTACTTCTATAGTAATTTGTGATAAACATAGAGAAGAGGCTAATAAGGTAAAATCTATGCAGCTTATTGGTAATGTGGAGGACGCAGATGTGATACTTATAGATGATATTATAGATACTGGCAATACTATTTGTAAAGCTGCAGAATTGCTTAAAAACTATGGAGCCAATAGTGTTCGTGTATGCTGTACACATCCTATATTTTCTCATAATGCCATAGAAAAGTTAGTGGAACATGATGCTTTTGATGAAGTAATAGTTACAGATACTATACCTATTAAAATGCATATATCTAAAAAAATAAAGGTATTAACTGTAGCTAATATTTTTGCTCAAGCTATACATCATATTTCACAGCAAAAATCTATCCAATTGTTGTACAATTACTAGAAAAATAACGAAGTATATAGAAATATAGTGTTGCTATATTTTTTTCTTTTAAAGAAGAAAAATTATATTATTTAGCTAGCTATTTTTTGAAAAAAATGCATAAAAAATTAAAAAAATGATATTCAATGCATTAAAGAATGACATTTTGAATGGAAAATTAGCGTAAATAATACTAATGTTTATGATGAATAATTACACATTAGAAAAATATTTTTTGTCAAGTATATCTTCCTACAAACATCAAAAAGTAATCTTGGCTGTAAGTGGTGGTATAGATTCTGTAGTTATGTGTCATTTATTTGCCCAGCATGCTTTATCTTTTTGTATAGCTCATGTAAATTTTTTGTTGCGTGGTAAAGATGCACATGAAGATGCTTTGTTTGTAAAAAATTTGGCAAAAGAATATTGTGTTCCATTTTTTTATCAAGAATATGATACACAGATTTATGCACAAGAACAAAAAATGTCCATTCAAATGGCAGCACGTCAACTACGTTATCAGTGGTTTCCCTCTTTAATACAAAAGTATTGCTATAGTAAAATAGCCACAGCACATCATATTAATGATAGTTTAGAAACTGTGCTGCTAAATTTTACCAAAGGTACGGGTATTGCTGGATTACATGGTATTGTGTCTACTCATCAATATATACGCCCTCTGTTTTGGGCTACTAAACAACATATAGATGATTATGCACAAAAGTATAAACTCTCTTGGAGAGAAGACCATTCCAATAAACAACAAAAATATAAGAGAAATTTTATAAGACATAAAATTATTCCACAGCTCAAAAAGATTAATCCTAATCTTGAATATACTTTTAAAAATACGCTCTCTAGAATAAAAGATGTGGAAGATATTTTTAAGCAAAAAGTGGATGACACTAAAAAGCAGTATTTGCAACAAAAAGATGGTACATATCATTTTTTTTGGAATCAGTTTAAACATGAGCTAGGTGCACAAACTATAGCGCATGAAATTATGAAGTCTTTTAGTTTTTCTTATGCTCAAATAAAAAATGTTTGTACAACACCACATCATGTGGGTAAAAAATGGATAAGTGCTACACATATTTTATGGATGGATAGAGTTTCTTGGGTGATTACTACCCAACAATTATCAAATAAAAAATTTGAGATTTTTATTACTAAAGAGCAAAAAATAATACAATATGCTCTTCAAGTGTGGTCCACAAAAACAATAGAGGTAAATGAGGTGAATTTTGCCCAGAAAAAAACTTTTTTTTTTGATTTTGATAAATTAACATTTCCGTTAATACTCCGTTATTGGCAGCCTGGAGATTATTTTTACCCTTTGGGTATGCAGCAAAAAAAAAAAATTAGTGATTTTTTAATTGATAAAAAAGTACCTTTGTATAAGAAAAAAGATATTCTAGTGATTACTAATCAAAAAAAACATGTTATTGCTATCATGGATTTTCGCATAGATGATAGGTATAAAGTTACTGCAAAAACATGCAATGTATATATGATACAGCCTGCATTGTAAGAGCTTGTTTTTTCTTATTTTATAAGAAATTGTTATGTTATAAATAGATCAGAAAAAATAATTTGTATATATATTACAAAAATAAAGTGATAGTTAAATTTTATGAACTTTTTTACAATAAATTTAGTTTAAATTATGCAAAATAAAATATTTGTTTTAAGATCCTGCTTGGTTTTTTATACGTTATTTTCTTCATGTTCATGTAATAAAAAAGGTTTCGAGAATAATGATAAAGAAATATTAGAAAATTTTCAAGTAATTAAAAATAATGTAAATGATAATGAAAAGATTGATAAATTAAATAATAAGATATCTAAACTTGAAGAATCTATAGATCAACTAGCAAGAAAAGCAGCCTTGGAAGATTTAGGAAAAAAAATAGAAGCAGACTTGAAAGATTTACTTACCAAAGTAGTGCTCAAAACAGACTTAGATGCTTTAGCAAGAAAAGTAGACTTGGAAGATTTACTTACCAAAGTAGCGCTAAAAACAGATTTCAATGCTTTAGCAAGCAAAGCAGCCTTGGAAGATTTAGAAAAAAAAATAGAATCAGATAATGAAAAAAATAGAAAAGAGTCAATTGAAATAAAAGAAAGACAAATAGTTACTGAAAATATAGAATTTCGAAAACAGGCAGAAGAAAGCCATAAAATTTGCCGTGAGCTAACTGGTATCAAAAAAAATACAATAGAAGATAAATATATAGAAAAATTGGAATATATGAGTTGCAATTTATATTCACTAATTACATATAGAAAAAAAGAGAAACTATATAATACTTTAATGATAAAAAATATGGCTATGTTAATAGCCTGTAAAATTCACAATTCTAAAAAAAAATTTTCTGCTATTTTGAATGAATTATTAAAAAATGAAAAATTAAAAAAAGAAATTGTTCAATCATTAAATGAACAAAATGGGACTAATATTCTTGGTAAAATACAACGACTATATGAAGAAATAAAACATAAAGTACAATGATACTTACTGCCCATAATCTCTCCAAAGTTTATCAAAAAAACGTTGTATTATGTAATATTAATTTAAGCGTAAAACAAGGTGAAATGGTGGCTATAATAGGTAAGTCAGGGGCAGGAAAAAGTACATTATTACACTTATTATCATCTTTGGATAATCCTGATAAAGGAGAAATTTATATTGAAAATCAAGCTCTACACAAACTCAAGGGTAATCTCTTAGCACAATTCCGAAATCAGCATATAGGTATTGTTTTTCAGTTTCATCATCTTTTACCAGAATTTTCTGTTATAGAAAATATATGTATACCAGGAAGTCGAAAAAAGTATACTAGCAAACAAATTAGAGCGCGTGCATTAAATTTACTCTCATACCTAGGCTTAGAACATAAAGAAAAAGATAAACCAAATATGCTCTCAGGAGGAGAGCAACAACGTGTAGCAGTAGCCAGAGCCTTAATCAATAATCCTAGTATTATTTTTGCTGATGAACCTAGTGGTAGTTTGGATGAAGAAAATGCGCATGCATTGCATCAATTGTTTTTAGATCTTAAAAATAAAAGAAAACAAACATTTGTTATAGCTACACATAATATGAAGCTTGCACAGCAAGCTGATAGAGTATATACTATTGAAAATGGAAGTTTGGTGTAAGTTTTAAGATGATTTATACGAAAATCGGTTTTTCTTGTTACCAAAAATTTATTATTGATTTCTAATTTTTTTTATATATCGTTAAAGTTATGATAAAAGTTTTAATTCCATAAATTTTTTATGGAAGCATTTGAATAGTTTTTAATATAAATTTTTTTGTATTTAATGAGTAAATTATAATAAAATTATTTAAATTTTCATGTTATGAAACTATCAAAAGTTATATTATTATCTGCAATAATATTGGGTTGTAAAACTGATCCATCAAAAACGAAAGATATACTTAAAGCATATGAAGAAATTTCGTCTTCAAAAAATAATAAAAAAAAGAAAAAAGCTTATTTAGAATATATTAAAGAAAAAAATAAAGAAGTTAAATTGTTATCAGAAAAGATAAAAAAAGAGGCAGAGAAAGAACAAGGTTTAAGGGATAAAAGAACATTATTAAAAAAAGAAATAAAGAATAATAAAAAAGATAAAGAAAAATTAGAGCAGTTACAAGAAAGAAATAAAGACTTAATAAAAGATATAATATCATCAATTAAAGAACAATTATTAGATTATGAACAAATAAGATCACAACACAGAGAAAATATAAGTAAAATAGAAAAAGAAGAGGATGATCTATCAACTAGAGCAGAAGCAATAAAACAACAGCATAAAAAAATTAAAGCAAAAGTCAATAAAGAAGTTCCTCTTTACAAGAGGAAGATTAAATTGTATGAGGATTATATTAATTTGATATCAGATAATGCCGAGAAAGAAGCATATGAAAAGAGCAAAGTAGAAGCGAAAAATAAGTTAGGCATTATTACAGAAATAAAATCAGTCTTAGAAGAAGCTATAGAAGAAATTAATGTAGATGCTACAACAGTAGAAAATACAATGCTTCCTGAAGAAGGAGAAAAATTAGTAGAAAGTAAAAAAAGTAAGTCTAAGAATAAAAAAAAGAAAAAAGCTTATTTGGAATATATTAAAGAAAAAAATAAAGCAATTAAATTGTTATCAGAAAAGATAAAAAAAGAGGCAGAGAAAGAACAAGGTTTAAGGGATAAAAGAACATTATTAAAAAAAGAAATAAAGAATAATAAAAAAGATAAAGAAAAATTAGAGCAGTTACAAGAAAGAAATAAAGACTTAATAAAAGATATAATATCATCAATTAAAGAACAATTATTAGATTATGAACAAATAAGATCACAACACAGAGAAAATATAAGTAAAATAGAAGAAGAAGAGGCTGATCTATCAACTAGAGGAAAAGAAGTATTAAAACAGCATAAAAAAATTGTAGCAAAAATCAATAAAGAAGTTCCTCTTTATAATAGGCAGATTAAATTGTATAAGGATTATATTAATTTGATATCAGATAATGAAGAGCAAGAAGCATATGAAAAGAGCAAAGCAGAAGCGGAAAATAAGTTAGGCACTATTACAGAAATAAAATCAGTCTTAGAAAAAGATACAAAAGAAATTAATGTAGATGCTACAACAGTAGAAAATACAATGCTTCCTGAAGAAGGAGAAAAATTAGTAGAAAGTAAAAAAAGTAAGTCTAAGAATAAAAAAAAGAAAAAAGCTTATTTGGAATATATTAAAGAAAAAAATAAAGCAATTAAATTGTTATCAGAAAAGATAAAAAAAGAGGCAGAGAAAGAACAAGGTTTAAGGGATAAAAGAACATTATTAAAAAAAGAAATAAAGAATAATAAAAAAGATAAAGAAAAATTAGAGCAGTTACAAGAAAGAAATAAAGACTTAATAAAAGATATAATATCATCAATTAAAGAACAATTATTAGATTATGAACAAATAAGATCACAACACAGAGAAAATATAAGTAAAATAGAAGAAGAAGAGGCTGATCTATCAACTAGAGGAAAAGAAGTATTAAAACAGCATAAAAAAATTGTAGCAAAAATCAATAAAGAAGATCCTCTTTACAAGAGAAAGATTAAACTATATGAGGATTATATTAATTTGATATCAGATAATGAAGAGCAAGAAGCATATAGAGAGTCTATAAAAAAAGCAAAAAATAAATTAGATATTATTACAGAAATAAGAAAATCATTAAATGAATAATGTGGTCTTGCTGTGCAATATTATAGTGTAATATTTATATAATAAGTCATGTTGAAATAGACAAAAGAGAGTGTATTGTATGGGTGTAAAGTGCGCTTAAAAAAGGTTTTGGCTATACATATTGTCTTTTTTGTCTATTTTTTTGATGAAAATTTCTATAATGGGATTATAATTTTTTCGATTGGTACTGATATTTTTAGCAAATTGTAGGAAAATATTTTTCCTGAATTTTGTTAGGAGTATCTAAAAATTAGGATATTATAAGTTAATCAAGGTATAATTTTTTGCATAATAATTTCTTCTAAAAAATAGAAAGTATATCATAGTTATTTTTTTGTTGCATAAATGTTAGTGTTTGCGTATTATATCTAATAAATTGTATTTATTTTATCACAGAAAAAGCATGCTTTTTGCTAAAAATGTACAGCAATAATAATATTTTCTTTTAATTTGATATATCTTTGTCTCTTTTAATGTAAGATATAGGGATGATGTACAAAAAATATATTCTTTGCACGTCATAAAAAGCATATTCATAAAACATAAATTCTATCAACTTTTTTAAATGCTTTCAGTACAAAATATAACTTACCTGCTGGGTGGAAGAACTTTATATCATGAGGCTTCTTTATATGTAAAAGAAAAAGATAAAATAGCACTTATTGGTCTTAATGGTACTGGAAAATCTACACTATTAAAACTTATATATAAAAATATAATACCTGATAAGGGTACAATAGAAAAAAATAAGCAATGTACTATAGGATTTCTTAATCAAGACTTGCTTTCTCTTCATTATACATCCACTATACGTGAATATGCTATGCAGGCATTTAAAGATGTTATGCAAATACAAAAAAAAATAGATGTAACATTGGTTAGTATGGAAAAAAAATGTACTTCTACATTAGTAAATACTTTAGGTACATTACAGGAAAAATTTGAAAATTTAGGTGGATATCAAATACAAGCTCAATCAGAGGCTGTACTTGAAGGTATGGGATTTGCTACGCAAGATTTAGATAGAAATTTTAACAGTTTTTCTGGAGGTGAAAGGATGAGGGTAATTTTGGCCAAGCTTCTTTTAGAAAAGCCTAATATCCTGATGCTTGATGAGCCTACTAACCATTTGGATATGCCTACTATATTGTGGTTAGAAAATTATTTAAAGCATTATGATGGTACACTTATTATCGTATCTCATGACAGGAAGTTTTTAGATCATGTTACTAATAAAACTATTGAAATAGATCAAAAAAAGTTTTATAGTTATGCTGGAAATTATTCTTATTACCTCAGAGAAAAAGCATCAAAAGCAGAAATACAAAAAAAGACATACAAAAATCAACAAAAAAAAATACAGGAAACTAATAGGTTTATAGAGAGGTTTAAAGCCAAAGCTACTAAAGCTAAACAAGTACAATCTAGAATAAAAGCTTTAAATAAAATAGAAAAAATAGAAGATGTAGATCAGCAAAAATCTAAAATTAAACTTCAACTCGACATAAAAATACAGCCTGGGAAAATACCGGTAAAAATAGAACAGATACAAAAATTTTTTGGCGATGAAATAATTTTTCAAAAAACTTCTAGCAATATCTTACGTGGAGATAAAATTGCTTTAATTGGTGCTAATGGAAAAGGAAAATCTACTCTCCTAAAAATTATCCATAAAAAAATGCCTATAGAATCAGGAAGAATTGATTATGGTAATAATGTAGATATACAATTTTTTGCACAACATCAGTTAGAAGCGCTTAACCTAAACCATAATCTTTTTGAAACATTACAAAGTATTGCAACAGATAAAAGTGAAACAGAAATAAGAAAAATTTTAGGCCTTTTTTTATTTAAAAAAGATGATGTGTTTAAAAAAGTTAAAGTACTTTCTGGAGGAGAAAAAGCTAGATTAGCTCTAGCTAAAATATTACTTTCCCAAGCTAATATTCTTTTAATGGATGAGCCTACAAATCATCTAGATATGATTTCTATAGATATTTTAGCACAAGCGCTTAGGCAATATAAAGGTACGCTAGTAGTGGTATCGCATAATAGAGATTTTATAGCACAGTTTGCTAATAAAATTTGGTGTATAGAAAACTATCAGATAAAAAGCTATCCAGGAACGTATCAAGAATATGTCTATAGTCAAGAACAAAAATAATTTTGTATGATAAAAAATTTTAGACATAAAAAATTTTTAGGTCAACATTTTCTTACGGATTATAACATTGCTCAAAAAATAGTACAAGTACTGGGCTATCATGATGATAAAAAAATAATAGAAATAGGTCCAGGGGAAGGAATTTTAACTCAGCATTTATTATCAAAATGTAACAAGAAAAATGTATTTTTAATTGAAATAGATCCTCAATGTGTATCTCATTTAAGAGAAAAATATCATCAGATACTCGATGAAAAAAGTATTATTCAGGAAGATTTTCTACATTTTTCTCTATCAAGTATCATGAATAAAAAAAATGAAAAGGTAAAAATTATTGGTAATTTTCCTTATTATATTACTTCATCTTTATTTTTTAAAATATTAGCTGAAAAGCAGCATGTTGATGAAGTAGTATGTATGATTCAAAAGGAAGTAGCAGAACGTATAGTATCTTCACCTAACAATAAACAATATGGTATTTTGAGTGTACTTTTGGGTACATTTTATCATATAAAATTGCTTTTTTCTGTACCTCCTAATGTATTTTTTCCTCAGCCTAGGGTGTATTCTGCTGTTCTTTATCTTAAACGTAATAATAGGAGAGATTTACCTTGCTCAGATTCATTTTATGTTAATTTGGTAAAAAAGAGCTTTCTACAGCGTAGAAAAATGCTACGTAATACACTAAAGGAATGGCTAAATAATGAGGATAAAAATCATTCTATATTTAATCAAAGGCCAGAGCAATTGTCTATACCAACATTTATACGTTTAGCTACCTATTTATATCAAAAAAATAATACTACTTATAATGGAAACATCTCCCATAAAAAATAATCTTACTAAAGAAAAAATTATAGCGGCTATAAAACAAGTATATGATCCGGAAATACCTGTAGATGTGTATGAGCTAGGTTTAATCTATGAAATTAATCTATATCCTATTAATAATGTGCATATTCTTATGACATTAACATCTCCTAATTGTCCAGCAGCAGAAATTATACCAAGCCAAATAGAACAGCAGGTAAAAGCTTTGCCTGATGTGGAGGAGGTAAAGGTAGAGATTACGTTTGATCCTCCTTATGACCAAAGCAGGATGTCTGAACAAGCTAAATTGGCTTTAGGGTTTTTATAAATTTTTATATATAATATTTATCCTAAGTTGAAAATATTTATAAAATAATATCTATCTGTAAAAAGTAAATCAAGTATGTCTATAATAAAAGTAGGAGATCAAGCACCTTTTTTTAAAGGATATAATCAAAATAAACAGCATATAAGTTTAGATCAGTTTGAAGGAAAAAAAATAGTATTGTATTTCTATCCTAGAAATCATACTTTTTTTTGCACTAAGCAAGCATGTCATTTAAGAGATGAGTTTACTAATCTTAAAGCATTAAATTATGTTATTATAGGTGTAAGTACAGATACTATTCATTCACATTATAGCTTTATGGAAAAATATAGTTTACCTTTTCATCTTATCTCAGATACTGAAAGAATAATACATCAATGCTATGGTACTTGGATAGAAAAAAAAATGTTTGGAAAAAAATATTGGGGTACAGCACGTAAAACTTTTGTGATAGATGAAAAAAAAACTATACTGAAAGTGATAGAAAAAGTAGATGCTAAAAATCATACTAAACAAATCTTATCAGCATGATATTATGACAAGATATAATCTTGAACAACTTGAAAATATAGCACAAGAAGTACGCAGAGATATTATAGAAATGGTATATCAAGCACAGTCTGGTCATCCAGGAGGATCTTTAGGTTGTGTAGAATATTTTGTAGCCTTATATTTTCATGTTATGCAATACAAAAGCAAATTTAATATGCATGGTATACAAGAAGATCTTTTTTTTCTATCTAATGGACATATTTCTCCAGTATGGTATAGTGTATTGGCTCATGCAGCGTTTTTTGATAGAGAAGAGCTACATTCTTTTAGGAAACTCAATACAAGATTACAAGGTCACCCTTCAGTAAAAAGAAAATTGCCTGGTATACGCATAGCCTCAGGATCTTTGGGCCAAGGTCTTTCTGTAGCCTTAGGAGCAGCGTTAACCAAAAAGCTGAATAAAGATCCAAGTTATATTTATGTTTTAATGGGAGATGGAGAACAGCAAGAAGGACAAATTTGGGAAGCAGCTATGTTTGCTGCTCATCATAAGGTAGATAATATTATAGCCACTATAGATTATAATAAACAACAAATAGATGGCCCTGTAGAAGATACGCTTTCTTTACAAGATTTAGCTGCCAAGTGGCAAGCATTTGGATGGGAAATTATAGTTAGTGAGGGAAATAATATGAAAAGCTTAATTATAAGTCTTGAAAAGGCATTAAGTTTGACAAAAAAAAAAAAGCCTATTCTCAATATTATGAACACTACTATGGGTAAAGGAATAGATTTTATGGAAGATAAGTACCAATGGCATGGCATAGCTCCAAATGCTGAAGAATATGAGAAAGCCATAGCACAAATTACAGCTTCAAAATTATAAAAAAATATATAAGGCTATGATACATAAAACTGGCTTGATTAACTTATCATTATTTTTTTGTTTACTATATTCCATAATTTATACTGAAAAAAAAAGAAAATATCAGAATATGGTGGAGCCATATATTATACATTATCCAAATAAAAATAGATTTGTAAATCCTAATAATATTAAAAAAATCATAATAAACTATCTTGAAAATACCAATAGAATTGAAGCTATATCAGGACTAAAAATTATACAGATTTTAGATAAAAAATCGATATATATTAAAAAAATTATGGTGTATAAAAATATTATGGGACAGCTTAGAATACACATTATAGAAAAAAAACCTATAGCCAGAATTATACACTTTGATAAGCCAGATGTATATATAGATGAATTAGGCAATACACTGCCAGTATCTAAACAATATACTGCCCGTGTATTATTAATACACAGTAAAAAAAAAGTCTTATTACAAGAATATGTACATAATAAAAAATATTTTATTATGTTACATTATTTGGTCAAGTTTATAGCTGAAAATGCCTTTTGGAAAAAACAAATTGTACAGATTGATATTGAAAAACAAGGAAAAATTTTGATGTATACACAAATTAGTAAACAGCATATCTTTTTGGGAAAGATTGAAAAAATAGAAGAAAAATTTCATAAACTGAAAAAATGCTATACACATATACTAGCAAAAAAAGGATGGAATACTTATAAAATCATTAATTTAGCTTATGATAAACAAATCATATGCCAATGAAACAAGTATTATGCAAGATACAGCAGAAAAAATTATAGTAGGTTTAGATATTGGTACTACAAATATCCTGGTAGTAGTAGGTAAAAAAAAAAAAAATGCTCTGAAAATACTAGGTATAGGACATGCCCCATCAGAAGGTATTATGGCTAGCATAGTATCTAATATAGATAAAACAGCTGCCTGCATAACCCAAGCTGTAAAAGAAGCTGAAAAAAATTCAGGAATACATATTCAAACAGTTCATACAGGTATTGCAGATCAGCATATTCATACTCATATACACAGAGGAAGCCTAATACGTCAGTCTATAGAAGAAGAAGTTACAATAAAAGATATTTATCAGCTTTCAAATGACATGTATAAAACTATAGTACCACCAGGAAAAAAAATTATCCATGTGTTGCCACAAAATTATACTGTAGATTATGAAGAAGCTATAAAAGACCCTGTAGGTATAGCAGGTGTAAAGCTCGAAGCAGATTTTCATATACTCACAGCAAGTATATATTCTTTAAATAATCTCAAAAAGGCTATACAAAAAGCAGGATTAAATACAGAAAATATTTTATATAATCCGTTAGCCACCAGTTTATCTGTACTAAATGAAGAAGAAAAAAAAGCTGGTGTATGTCTCATAGATATGGGAGGAGGTACTACAAAGCTAACCATTATACATGACAACATTATTAAATACAATGCCATACTACCTTTTGGAGGAGATATTATTACACAGGATATTCAACAGGTATGTGGGGTAATGGAAGAGCAAGCAGAAATTTTGAAAAAAAATTTTGGTAATGTCAAATTATCCAAACAAGACCTTTATAAAGGTATTATTATTCCAGGTATGCGTAACCGTAATCCTAAAAAAGTATTGTTATATAATATTACCCATATTATTTTATTGCGTATAGAAGAAATTGCAGGGTATCTGTATCAATCTATTGTTAAAAGTGGATTATATCATATATTGGCTGGGGGTATAGTGCTTACAGGAGGTAGTGTAAAACTACAAAATATAGCTTCTTTATTTGAATATGTTATAGGGTTAGATACACGTATAGGATATCCTACAGAATATATCTATCAAGAAGAACATAATAATACTTTTTTGACACCTCAATACGCTACCTGTATAGGCTTATTACTTTCTGAATACATTGCTTGGGACTCTAGACAAGAATATTACAAAAAAATTGATGCAAAAAAAATACAAAATAATTCTATATACACACAGAAAAAACAGCTAAAACCATTTTTTAAGAAATTTATGCATAAAACTAAACGTTTTCTTATAGAAGACTAAATTTTAAGCATATTACATAATATTTTTTATATGGCACAAAATAATACAGAATATAGGTTTGAACTAGATAATGCTAAACAGAACATTATTAAAGTACTAGGTGTGGGTGGTGGAGGAAGTAATGCTGTGAATAATATGTATAAAAATGGTATACAAGATGTAGAATTTTCAGTATGTAATACTGATGCACAAGCATTAAAGAGTCAGGCAGTAAAAAATCAGCTACAAATTGGTATAGAGCTTACCAGTGGATTAGGTGCAGGGGCTAACCCTGAAATAGGACAGAATGCTGCTATAGAGAGCAAAGAAGAAATAAAAAATACATTGATAAAAAATACAAAAATGCTCTTTATTACAGCAGGTATGGGAGGAGGTACAGGTACAGGAGCTGCTCCTGTTATTGCAGAAATAGCTAAAGAGTTAGGTATACTCACTGTAGGTATTGTAACCTTACCTTTTGCTTTTGAAGGTAAAAAAAAATGTAAACAAGCACAAGAAGGTATACAAAAATTAAAAGCACATTGTGACACAGTATTAGTGATATTAAATGACAGGTTAAGAAAAATATATGGTAACCTTACCATAAGTAATGCCTTTCAAAAAGCAGATAATGTACTCACTACTGCAGCCAAAAGTATAGCAGAAATTATTACTGTACCAGGATATGTAAATGTAGATTTTGAAGATGTAAAAACAGTGATTAAAAATGCAGGAGCTGCTGTTATGGGCTCAGGACAAGCATCTGGAGAAAATAGAGCACTACAAGCAGCTGAAGAAGCCATCAACTCACCATTACTAGACTATCAGAATATATATGGAGCAACAAAAATGTTGCTCTCCATAGCTTCTGGCATCAAGACAGAATTACAAATGGATGAACTTACAGTTATTACAGATTATATACAAGAAAAAGTAGGGGAAGAAGTGGAAATAATATTTGGCCATAGTGTAGAAGAGAGCTTAGAAGATAAAATTAGTGTAACCATTATAGCTACCGGGTTTGAAAAAGAAAATTACAATGATCATGATCATGACGATTTTTTTCAAAAAAATACTGGAGGATATACAGCTCCCAATAGCCTTTTGAATACTACATCTACAAATACATTACACAAAATAAATCATTTTGAAAAAAAAAATATAGATCCTACTCATTCTAGCACAATAAGAATATATAAAAAAGAAGAGTTTGATATACCTACTTGTTTAAGACAAAAAGTACAGCTAAAAACTATACAAGAAAATACCCAAAATTTTCAATGGTATGATTTACATACCAGCAAAGAAATACAATATAAAGCATAAAATTTAGGATAAAGGTACCATTTATAAATTTATATAATTCTATGTATACAACAATTAATACTGCAACAATTAAAGCATTAGAAAAAAAAATTAGTCATTTAAAAATTTATCTTTGACTATGATAACAAAAAAAAATTTTTACAAGAGCAAGAGCTAATTATAAGTAAAGATAATTTTTGGGAAAATCCTAAGCAGGCACAAAAAATTCTTAAGCATATACAAAGTCATAAGAAGTATGTAAAAGCTATTGATAATGTGGTAAAACTTATGGAAGAATTTGAATTTTTTTATACTTGTTATCAGCAAAAAGAATGTACATTAGATGAAATACAAACATATTATTATAAGCTGAGTAAAGAAGTGGATAAGTTAGAATATCAAAAAATGCTACAGGGAGCACAAGATGGGTGTAATGCTATTATAGAACTTAATCCTGGTGCAGGGGGTACTGAAAGTCAAGATTGGGCAGCTATGCTGCTACGTATGTATACTATGTGGGCAGAAAAAAAAAAATATATAGTAAAGGTAATACATTACCAAAAAGGTGATATAGCAGGTATAAAAGAAGCTAGTATAGAAATTGTAGGAGAGAATGCCTATGGTTATCTTAAGTCAGAAATAGGTGTACATCGTTTAGTACGTATATCTCCTTTTGACACTGGTGCAAGAAGGCATACATCTTTTGCTTCGGTGTATGCCTATCCTGTAGTAGAAAATGACATTCAGGTAAAAATAGATCCTGCAGATATTGTATGGGAAACTTTTAGAGCAGGAGGAGCAGGAGGACAAAATGTAAATAAAGTAGAAACAGCAGTACGTTTAAAGCATTTATCAACAGGTATAACTATAACATGTCAACAAGAAAGATCACAAATACAAAATAAAGATAAAGCACTTAAGATGTTACAATCTAAATTATATCAACATGAATTAGCTAAGAGACAACAAGAAAAAAATAAGATAAAAAGTCAGAAAAAAAAAATAGACTTTGGATCACAAATACGCCATTATGTGTTGCATCCTTATCATATGGTAAAAGACAATAGAACAGGGTATGAAAGCACACAAGTAAGTAAAATATTGGATGGAGAAATAGATGCTATGATAAAAGCTTATCTATTACAAAATTCCTCAGAAGAAATATTAACTACAAAGTAGTATACTAAAAAAATTATTTATACAAAAATAAAAAGGTATGGCAGAAAAAAATCATGGAAAGATTATAAGAAAAGCAATTATGCAGCAAGGAATGAAAATTAATGAAGTAGCCAAAAAGTTAAAGATAAGTAATTACAAATTATACAAAGCATTTGATAAAATAAATTTAGAAAAGAGTTTTATTGTACGTCTTGGCATATGTATACAGTATGATTTTGCAAATGAAATACCTGAAGTAGAAAATGCTTATTCTTTAAAGACGGATATTTTAGAAAAAGAAGAAAGAAGAATAAAAGAAAAAATTTATATGCTGGAAAAAAAGTATATCAAACTTTTAGAACATTATACTAAGCTAAACTTTTTTTTGCTCAACTTAACTCACAATAATCACCTTGTTTCTTTAAAAGAAGAGATTACATCTTGTATACAAAAAATAGAATCAATAGATATTTGATATATTATGTGGTATAGTTTTTCAACTAAAAAATTAAAAAAAGAATTTTTTTCACTCATTATAGCATTAGGTATAGCTACACTTTTTCGGTGGCTATTTATTGAAGCATATACTATACCTACATCTTCTATGGAAAAAACTCTTCTTTCTGGAGATTATATTTTGGTAAGTAAAATGCATTATGGCACAAGAATACCACAAACGCCTTTACAGCTTCCTTTAACTCATCAGAAAATATGGGGTACGCATATACCCTCTTATCTTACTTGGCTTAAGCTACCTTATTTTCGGCTGCCAGGATTTTCTGTTATTAAACGTAACGATAAAATTGTATTCAATGATCCGGTAGAAAAAGGATATCCTATAGATCTAAAAACTTTTTTTATTAAAAAATGTATAGCCCTCCCAGGAGAAAAAATACATATTAAAAATAAGCAGATCTATATTAATGATCGTAAGCAGGTATTACCATCTACCATACAATTTTGTTATTTTATGTGTGTAGAAAAACATTTGCCAGATACTTTTTTTAATCAGCATCATATAACAGAATATTATGCTCTTTCTCAGGGCTATTTGGTATATATGACACCTAAGCAAAAAGAAGATCTTATCAGCAAGTCTTATATAAAAACTATAACACCTATATTACGTTTGCCCAATATAGCTAATACAGATTTTCAGTTAAACCATAATCTTCATCCATGGAATGAAGATTTTTTTGGCCCTATTGTGGTTCCTAAAAAAGGAATGACTATACCTATACATCAAGATATCTGTGGTTTTTATAAAAAAGCAATTCAAGATTATGAACAGCATACCAAAGTATATTTTAACCAGAAAGATGCTCAGATAGATGGGAAAACTATAAAAACATATACCTTTAGACAAGATTATTATTTTGTAATGGGAGATAATTACCACAACTCTTTAGATTCACGTTTCTGGGGATTTGTACCAGAAGATCATGTGTTAGGCAAGGCTATATGCATTTGGTTGTCTATAGATCCACAAAAAAGTTGGGGAAGTTGGGAAAAAATACGTTGGAATCGTATTTTCCGTCAGATAGTGTAGCGAGAGGGGGGCTTGAACCCCCGACCTCCGGGTTATGAATCCGACGCTCTAGCCAGCTGAGCTATCTCGCCTAAATAACAAAAATATAAAAAATAAATAAAAATGTTTTATGAAAAGCCTATGGAATTTAACATTAAGGTTAATATTGTGGGGGAGTAGTATACTAATGAGTAGTTATACTCATTCTAAATATACTACTCCCTCTACTATAGCTATTCATCATTATCAACAAGCAGAACAATATTTTGTAAGAAAAAAATATCATTTAGCACTTCAAAATTTAAATAAAGCCCTTACACAAGATAAACAGTTTATAGAAGTATACTTGCTCATGGCAAAAATATATACTATACAAAATATGCTGAATAGTGTATTGTATGTATTAGACCAAGGCACAAGACAGTTGTCTAAAAAATACTATAACAAAAAGAGTATTTATCATAATTTGGCACAAAAATATTACTATATGGGTATGTATCAAGAGGCAAAAAATATACTATGTATTTTTAACACTTACCATAAAAAAAATAATAAAAATACATCTATACAAATTTTAGAAAAGAAAATACATTTTGCTTTAACACAAAAGCAAAATCCTACACAAGTTACTAAAACTATACTTACTTCACCACTTAACCAATTTGATGAACAATACTTTCCTATATTATCTTTAGATGAAAAAATAATTTATTTTACAGCTATAGAAAATGGTAAAGGAAAAGAAAATATTTATGTGAGTTATAAAAATAATCAAGGAAAATGGTCTAAGCCTATATCTATTTCAAAAAAAATTAATACAAAAGATGCTAATGAAGGCACTTGTACACTTTCTGCTAATGGAAAGACTATAATATTTACTTCTTCAAAAAAAAAGAAGTCAGGAAAAGAAATTTGTGATTTGTATATCAGTTATAAAAAAAATAATGTGTGGACTAAACCAAAATCTTTAGGATCGAATATAAATTCTGATGGATGGGAATCGCAGCCTTCTTTATCTGCAGATGGAAAAACACTTTATTTTGTATCAGACAGAAAAGAAAATTATGGAGAAAAAGATATTTGGAAAAGTAAATTACAAGCAGATGGCACTTGGTCTAGAGCTACTAATTTGGGCCCTATAATTAATACTCATGGACAAGAATGTTCTCCTTTTATTCATCCTAATGGACAAACACTCTTTTTTTCTTCTAATGGAAGAATAGGTATGGGTGGATTTGATATTTACTATAGCAATTACATAAATAATACTTGGACAAAACCGAAAAATTTAGGTTATCCTATCAATAACCATAAAGATCAGTTGTCTTTATTTATTTCAGCAGATGGCAAAAAAGGATATTATGCAGATGGAAAAAGACAGGGTAATATTTATAATAATAGCTATCTTTATACTTGTACTTTTGATCAGCCCCTTAATAATTGTATACCTGTAGATTATATACAAGGTAAAATAATATGTAAGAATAGCTTAAAAGATATCGTAGCTAATATTACGGTATATGATGCACAAACTAATGAGAAAGTAGCAGAGCTTAAATCTGACCAAGAAGATGGTAATTTTTTTATTGTGTTACATTATGGAAAAAAATATCATATCTATTTTCAAAATCCTGGCTATCTTTTTTATAGTATTAAAGCTGACTTAACACACTTTGATTCCCCTTCTCTACAAAAATATGTCAATATTACTTTACAGCCTATCCAGGTGGGTAAACCGAATATTTTAAAGAATGTATTTTTCGATTTTGATCAAGCTATTTTAAAAGAGCAGTCTAGGCAAGATTTAGATCAACTCATTATTTTTTTGCAGCAAAATCCACATACTTCTGTTTTAATAGAAGGTCACACAGATGATGTAGGCACAGCAGCATATAATTTTCAGCTCTCTGTAGAGAGAGCAAAGTGTGTATACCATTATCTTATACAAGGTGGTATCTCATCGGAAAGGCTCACTTATAAAGGATGGGGAAAAACAAAACCTCTGTATACAGATCCAGAAAAAAGTGATCTAAATAGAAGAACAGCCTATACTGTAGTAGATATTTCTGCTTATGCTCATACCTCTCCAGATGATATACAACAAGAGTGATATTAGAAATTTTTTCCGCATAAAGAGAAAAAATATATCTCCTCAACAATATATCCAGGCCAATGGAAAAATATTAATACTTTTTAAATATTTTTTTAAAAAGTATGCTGAAATTCATTGTATCCATACTTATATTACAGCTCTGCAATACAAAGAAGTAGATACATGGCCTATTATTTATTGGTTGCAGCAAGAAAAAAAAAATATTGCTGTACCTAAAATAGCATGTCAGCATACGTTAAACCATTATTATTACTATAAAGATACGCTGTTGGTAAAAAATAAGTGGAATATTTTAGAGCCTTTATCTAGTAATAAAGTGTCTATAAAAAAAATAGATCTTGTAATACTTCCTTTATTAGCATACGATTCCCAAGGATATCGTGTAGGATATGGAAAGGGATATTATGATAGGTTCCTAAAAAAATGTAGCTTAAATACTCTAAAAGTAGGTCTTTCTTTTTTTTCTCCGGTATCTTATATTTCAGATAGGCATGTGCATGATGTTGCTATGAATTTTTGTATTACACCAGAAAAGATATATACATTCTAGTTAATAAATGGATAATTATATCCATTATATTTTTTATTCGATAGTTATCTAATTCTATTTTTATAGCATAGATTATGCCTTCTTAAGTAAGGCATATGATCTAATTTATAACATTATATAAAAATATCCTTAATGGTTATTATTAGACTACATCATAACCCTTTGCCTTTGCCCATGCTTGCCAAGAAGAAAATTTTTGTAGACTTTGTACATTGGGTAAACTTTGATAAGCATGACAGATGGCAGTAGCCAAAGCATCTGAAGCATCAAGGTGATTAAAGGATATCTGTACTTGACATATTTTTTGTACCATATGTGCTACTTGTATTTTTGAAGCATTGCCATTACCAGTAATAGCTTTTTTAATTTTTTTAGGTGCATAAATAATTATTGGAATATTTTTTTTTATGGCTAAACCTAACATTAAACCTTGTATTCTACCTAGTTTCAACATAGACTGTGCATTTTTTCCATAAAAAGAATCTTCCATGGCTATAGCTGTACAAGAAAAATCATTTAACAATAAGGTAATTTTTTGATATATGTACTGAAATTTTTCAGATATTGTTTTATATCTACTAAGGGATAGTGCTCCATATTTTTGTATGAAAAAGTTTTTTTCTTGATAAGAAACTACGCCATATCCTAAAAAATGTGTTCCTGGATCTATACCTAAAATAATAGGTGGATTTATTTTCAATTTAAACGAAATTAAGTATCTTGAAACTTATATTTTACAATATTAAATATAAACATAAAAATTATTATTAATAACCATAAATTTTATTTATAAAATGAAAAATACTATTTTATATTTTTTTTTATCTTCATACTTATTTTTTAGTCTTCCTTGTATAGGTAAGGATGTATTAGACATTAATAAAAAAAAGCTAAAATTAGATAGCGAAAAAGTTAAAAAAGATTTTTTAACATTATTAAAAGATAAAGGCAATGGTAACCTTATTGAATATATGTACTATGTTGATAAAGGACGTGATTACTATGCTCAATTTATGGAATTGCATAAATTTTATAAATTATTTGATGAAGAAATAAAAATTATTCACAATAACAAGCTCAAATTAGCAAGATTTCTTAAAAATAATCCAAATATTATTGATATTATCCCTGATCCTGTTAATAAACTAAAACAAAAAACATTACCTATATTAAATACTCTAACTCATTTTCAATCTTATCTAGCTTTTGATATTTGTTCAGAATATGCTCTTGATTCAGCAAATATAATACATAAAAAATTTCCTCATATACCTAGTTCTGGTATGATAGCTTCCTTAAACAAGCAAAGTGATATGGAGTTTTTGAAAAATATGCACATAAAAAATAAGTGTATACTTTTTTTAGGCAACACTATAGGTAGTTTTGATGAAAAAAGTAGAGAAAAAATTTTAAAAGGTATAAGTGAAATACTTCTGTCAGGAGATTATATGTTGGTTACTTTAGACTGTAGCCAGGATGAAAAATCTATATTAGATATCTATCAAAGCGAATATAATGATCTTTTATTGTTAAATATTATAAGATTTTTTAAAGCATATTATAATCTAAAAAATTTAAACCCAGATCATTTTAAAATAAAATACGTTAGAGAAAAATATAAAGAAAGGGATGCTGATTACTTAAAGACCTATGTCTATCCTACTCAAGATCAACACATTGTTTTTGAAAACAATACATATACTATGAAAAAAGGACAGCTGTATCATGTTGCTACATCTAGAAAATTTCATTCATATTGTGTAAATGGTTGGGAAATTTTATATAATTTTAAAATAGTAAATATACTAACTACACATAAAAGAAGCATGTACTTATTTGTATTACAAAAGAAATAATATATCTGACTTGCATATTAGTATCATAAAAAGTGCATTTTTTGCTCTGCTATCAGCACTGCTTCTAAGCTTCATAATGGCTATAGCTAAGAGTATAGATGATGATATATCTACTATAGTATTGATTTTTTTTAGAAATTTTTTTAGCCTACTCTTTATTATTTTTAGCATAAAAAAACATCATATAAAGGTTAAAAATATTCAATATAAAAAGCTTCATCTCTTAAGGATAGTGATATCTTTGGGTGCTATGTTTTGTACATACTATACTTATAGAAATTTACCTGTAGCTTTTGCTACAGCTTTAGGTATGACAGGCCCACTTTTCACTACTGTGTTATCACTTATTTTTTTTAACTATCATGTCAACAAGTTTACTTGGATTAGCATATTGGTGGGATATGTAGGTGTAATTTGTATTTTAAATCCAGGTGAAATAAGTTTTTCTTGGAGTATACTGACATCTATTTTGGCAAATATACTGGTAGCATGCAATATGCATATAACTAAGTTACTTTCTAAACATGTAAATACATCTACTATAATTTTATACAATAGTCTTGCAATAACATTTTTTACAGCAATATTAGGCATACCTTTTTGGCAAAATATAAATTTTAAAAATTTAAGTCTATTGTTTATTATAAGTGTTTTAGCTTTTTGGAAAAATTATACTACTATTCAAGCTATAAAATATACCTATCCTGCTTTTGTAGCTCCTTTTGAGTACAGTAGATTATTATTCGGTATAATTATAGGATGGTTATGCTTTCAGGAAATACCTACAATGTATACTATAATAGGTAGTGTAATTATTATTATTTCTACTTATATCTTAACAAGATATGGAAAGCAACAGTTATCTTTTTAATTAATTGAGTAATTTTTTTACTATTTGTAATATTTGTATAGCATTTGTAGCTGCACCTTTTCTTAAATTGTCTGCAACAATCCATACATGTAGGGCATTTTCTTGGTCAAAAGCTTTTCTTATTCTTCCTACAAACACTTCATCTTTTCCTTCTACACTCCAAGGCATAGGGTATGTGGGATGTGTATTTTTATTGTGTACTATAATGCCAGGTGTATTTTTTAATGTCTTTTTTATGTTCTCTAGTTGAAAAGTATGCTCAAAGGTTATGGTTACTGCTAAGGCATGTCCACCTATAGTGGGTACGCGAACAGCTGTGGATGTAATTTCTAATGTTTTATGAAGTAAAATTTTTTTAGTTTCATTAATTACCTTCATTTCTTCTTTGGTATATCCATTGTCTAAAAATGTATCTATATGTGGTATAAGGTTCAAGTCAATAGGGTAGGGATAGGCTTTTTTTGTTTTTTCACCTTTTCTTTCTGCTATTAGCTGATCTAAGCCCTTTTGTCCGCTTCCAGTAACAGATTGGTATGTAGATACTATAACGCTTTTTATAGTATTTATGCCTTGTATAGCATGTAATACTATTACCAAAGGAATGACACTGCAATTGGGGTTGGAAATAAGAGTAGAATATTTATTTATAAGATGACCATTTACTTCTGGTACTATTAATAGACAATTTTCGTACATACGCCAAGCAGAAGAGTTATCTATTACTATAATTTTTTTTTGTATAAAATGTGGTATCCATTTTAAAGATAAGGATGCTGCAGCAGCAAATATTATTACATCTATGTTTTGCTCTATAACTTCTTCTATAGTAATTATAGCTTGTTTTTTTCCTCTATAGGTTATGGTTGTTCCTACAGATTTTGACGATGCTACTGGCCATAGTTTTGTTATATTTATATTTTTTTTTTGGAGTATGTTAAGTACCATACGTCCTACTAAACCGGTAACACCTATTATGGCTAGATTCATTTTTTGAAAAGTTGCTGTATAAAATAGTTTACTCTAATAATTAAGAGTTATTTATCTGAAAAAATTTATCGGAATTAGATACTGAATTATTAAATATATAATAAAAATATAAGAAGCGTATTATTATATTGTATGACTTGAATATTTGTTGTTACAAATACAAAAAAAATATAATCTATATTAATAATTTTTCACCTATTTTTTTATTATCTTTTTCTGATTTTTAATATTTATATTTTATTGTTATAAACAAATATTAGACCTTTAAATTATGGATTACTTTAATATTGACTTTTTTATTGTTGCTATTTTTTTAGCTATTACCCTTATTGTAGGTCTCTGGGCTGGAAGAGGTATTAAAGATATTAGAGAATATGCTATTGCAAATAAAAAATTAGGAATAGGAGTATTAACTATGACGTTTTTAGCAACATATATAGGGGGTAATAGTATAACTGGTTTGCCAGCAGCAATATATTTTAATGGTGTTGTATCTGCTGTCACTATAGGTACCTTTATTTCTTTTATTATTGGTGTTTTATTATTTACGTCTAAATTTATATCTCGTTTTCAACATAGTATGACTTTAGGTGATATAATGGAAATTTTATATGGTAAATATGCAAAAATTGGTACGGGTATTATAGGATTAGTATTTTCTATTTTTATAGTTGGTAGTCAAATTTGGGCTTTAGGATATATAGGCAGTTCTTTTTTTAAGATCTCTTCTTTTCATTTTATTTGTATTGCTGGCATAATTTTAGTTTTATATTCTTCTATGGGAGGTATTAAATCTGTAGCCATTACAGATGTATTGCAGTTTATTGCTTTGGTAGTTATTATAAGTTTGATTACTAATAAAGTTACTTATGATGCAGGTGGTATTAAAGCTATTTTTAGAAAAATAGCTTTAACTAATCCAGAAAAATTACTATTTTTTTCCCATCCAAAATTCCTACAAAAAATAGGATCTTCATTGTTATGGGGTTTATTTTGCCCTATAGTATTATTATATCCTCCTATTCTTCAACGAATTCTTATGTTAAATAATGCAAAAAAAGTACGTTATATGTTTTTGACCAGTTTTTCTTTTTATGCATTTTTTAGAATTATGATTATGTTGATTGGGGTTGGTGCTTTTATACTATATCCTACTATTCAAGCTAAAACTGTAATTCCTCATCTTATTACCAATCTTTTTCCTCCTATTTTACAAGGCATTTTGATTGCTGGTTTATTTGCTGTTATTATGTCTACTGCAGATTCTTTTTTAAATTCGGCAGGTATTTTAATTGTACATGATATTATAAAGCCTATCTATCAAAAAATCAATGAAGTTAAAACAATAAAAATTATTACTTTTTTTATTGGATTATTGGCTATCATTATAGCAATTTTTAGTCTGCATACTCACCAAATGCTTTTCTATTCTAGAACTATACTAAGTATAATTATGATACCATTTATTGCAGGAATACTAGGTGTAAAGTCTAACATTCAAACCTTAATTATGGCTATTATTGGATCAGTAATAGGATTTTTTTTTGCTATAATAATATTTGATGTTTCTGTTAATTTTTATAAATCTAAAAGTAAAGATGCTATTGTTTTTTTAAGCTTATTTTTTAATGGTATTGCCTTTGTTATTACTTCTTGTATACAAAATAAAGGATTTGTCATTATAAACAGAAATAGTTCATCCATAAAAGAAACTATTTGGAAACCAAAAATATCTTGGAATTGTTTTTTATCTTATTTCCCTACTCCTAAAAATATTTTACATTATTCTCATCAAAAAGTTAAAAAATATGGATCAAATCCTATAGCATTTGGTCTTTTTATTGCTTTTAACTATATGTTGCCCTTTTTTATGCATAGTTATGGTAATCCGTCAACATATGTTTGGGTATTGAATGTGAAAATTTTTGGTGCTATTTTGTGTATAGGATTATTGTTAAAATCCTATTGGCCTTTAAGATTTATTCCATATTTTTCTACTTTTTACCATTTTACGATTTTATACTGTCTATCTTTTACCACTACTTTTCTATTCTTTTTAGAAGGAAGTACTATAGAATGGTTATTGAATGTTGCTTTAGCAATTATGCTTTTAATTGTTCTCACTGATTGGATTACCTTTTTCATTCTATCCTTTTTAGGCATATTTTTGGCAATCATAAGCTATAAATATGTAATAGGAATGCCTATTATTACCCCAGATAGTGATACACTTTATACCCTTATTTATACAATCCTTTTCTCCACAACCATCGGTCTACTTTTTGCCAGGAGAAGACAAAAAACCTATGATGATCTTACATTCAATCATCAACAATTACAGGAAAAAGATCAAGAAAATACTCAAGAACTTCTATCTACCTTTAAAGAAAAAATAGGCATTATTAAAACGCTACAACAAGCTAATATCAAAAAATTACCAGAAATAGCAAAAATGATTAAGTCTTTACGTAAAGAAAAACAAGATGAAGAATCTATGGATAAAAGTTTAGAAAAGCTAGAAGAAACTTTGATTCCTATGGCAGTAACCTTAGAAAGAATAGAAAGTAGAGCATTAGACTATCTTCAACTTGATGTAAAAACTATAAATATTCAGTCCATATTAGATCAACTGCAAGAAAAATTAAAAATACAAAATATAAAAATACAGGCTCAAGTCAACACTAAATCCCAATCCATTACTTGCGACCCAAAATACATAGATAAATTGCTCAATAATGCGGTAAAGTTATTATCTCAGCGCAGTGAAAATAATAATATAATACAACTTATTCTTCAAGATACAATGCTAACCTACGCTATTCCATCAGTAGGTAAAGACTATAAGAAAAAGATACCAGCTATAGGTATTGTGTTTACACAAGAAAAAAATATTATCACATTATCTCCAAGCTATTCAGGTATATTTCAGTGTAAAAATGCGCCTTTAACAGAAGATATATATACACTGTTAATGCATAATAACCAAAAAATTACTAAAGCTCATTATGGCTATACAAGTTTATCATCAATTCATGATGCTACTCACATTTATATTCTTCCTCTTAATTTAAATGAGGTGCGTCCTAAGTCTATGAATGATGATCAAATGCAGTTAGGGAGTTCTCTTGAGCGTGCCAATGATCACTATCCAGGAGCACAAGCACAAGAAAAATTATTGCTAAAAAGTATAGAAGAAAAAAGTAAAGTAGATCTCAAAAAAGTAAAAAATGCATTAGAACTGATTAAGTACTATCATGGTTCAGAAAAAAGAAAATCAGGAGAACCATTTTATTTACATCCGATAGCTGTAGCACAAATAGTTTTGGATTATAACCAAGAAGAAGAAACTATTTTAGCGGCTTTATTACATGATACTGTAGAAGATACTGCTATGCTTTTAGAGAGTATTTCTCTTTACTTTGGTGATTCTGTATCTAATATTGTAAATGGTTTAACACATTTAGAAAGTAAAAAGGATATTTTTTCAAAAATTAGTTTAACAAAATTCGAAAATATTTCTACTTTATTAGATGTTAAAGATAAACGTATTTTATATGTCAAATTAGCAGATAGATTACATAATATGAGAACATTACATGTAAAATCTTTGGAAAGTCAACAAAAAAAAGCAACTGAAACTTTGAATTTTTTTGTTCCTTTGGCTAAATATTTAAAGTTAGAGGATGCTGCTCAGGAGTTGAAAGAAAGGAGTATAGCTGTATTAGAAAAAAGATAAAAATTATAAATTATATTTGATTAATAATCTATTTGTTAATTCTTTTATATATTTAATAGTTTCATTATTTATTTTTTTTCCATAAAATAATGATCTTGCCACAACAAAAGATCATTATTAATCCAAAGATCATTATTAATCTAATTGATTGATTTTTTATATAGATCTATATTTTCGATTTCTTGAATATAATGCCATATCCATTTCATTCAGATATTTTTTCTACGGAATATTTTTTAATATATTTTTTTGCTCTTCCTGTATTTTTAGTATTATATCCTTTTTTTTGTATTTTAATGTTGGTTTTGTTTACTCCTAATAGCGAATTTTTTGTTGAAAAAATTATTAATATTTAATTTTTGACAGTTTTTTTATTAAATTAACTATCTTTAGATATATGAAAATTTTTAATATTTTTTCTAAAGTATTTCCTTTATTATTTTTATGTATCTCATTGTGTTTAACAGTGCACAAAACAAAAGGACATATAGAAGATAAAATGCTGCTCAACCATACTGCACTTCAAATAGAAGTTGCTGAAGGTATGAATGCTATGTATAATTTTCAGTTTGAAGTTGCACAATCAATTTTTGAGAAAATTAGACAAAAATATCCTCATCATCCTTTACCCTATTTTTTATTTAGCTTAAACACTTGGTGGAAGATATTGCCTGAAATAGAGAATAAATTTTATGACAAAATATTTTTACAATATATTAGCAATACTATACAGTATGCCCATAATCTTTACAAAAATAATAATAATAATTATGAATCCCATTTTTTTTTATCTGCAGCTTATGCCTTAAAAGGTAGGCTTTTGGGTGAAAGAAATCAATGGATTAAAGCAGCTTTGGCTGGCAAAAAAGCATTAAAATATTACAAAAAAACTAAGGAGAAGCATAATTTATCTGCAGAGCTATTGTTTGGAAAAGCATTATACCATTATTATTCTGCATGGGTATATGAAAATTATGCTATATTTCGCCTGATGAAGGTGTTTGTACCTAAAGAGGATGCAACTGCTGGTATAGCACAGTTAAAAAGAGTAGCACAAAATGCTTTTTATACAAAAACAGAAGCACAATATTATTTACTTGGAATTTTAGTAGATGATTTACATTCTTATGAAGAAGCTTTACCTTTAGCCAGTTATCTTTACCATACATTTCCTCAAAATGCTTCTTTTCAAAATTATTATGCTAAGGTGCTCTATATGTTAGGTAAATTTGATCAGGGCAAGACAGTTTCATATAATATTTTACAAAAAATTAAAAAAAAAAGCATAGGCTATGGAGAAGAATCGCAACGTTATGCTCATTTTTTTTTAGCACATATGCATCATATAGAAGGAAAATTATTACAAGCAAAACATTTTTATCATAAAATAAAAATACATACAGAAAAAAGAAAGAAAAAAAATGAACAGAAAGGATATTATTTGTATGCTATATTGGGTTTAGCGGAAATAGCTGAAAAAGAAAAAGAATTTACCTTAGCTTATAAGTTGTATCGAAAAATTAATAGCATAACAAAAAAAAAAATAACAATACATCAGAAATCAAAAAAAAAAATGGTACAAATAAAAAAAATATTAAAAAGTAAAAAGAAGTAATATGGCCATAAAAATAACAGAAGAATGTATTAATTGTGGTGCTTGTGAGCCAGAATGTCCTAATACAGCTATTTATGAAGGGGGATTATCCTGGAAATTTTCTGATGGTACGCAGCTAAAAGATATGATTACATTGCCTAATGGAAATCAGGCTATAGCAGAAGAAGTACAACAACCTAAATCAGCAGAATTTTATTATATAGCAACAGATAAATGTACAGAATGTGTAGGTTTTCATGAAGAACCACAATGTGCAGCTGTTTGTCCTGTAGATTGTTGCATAATAGATATGGCACATCAGGAAACAAAAAATGCATTATTACGTAAAAAAAATTGGATGCATCAATAAAATATATTAAATTTTAATTTTTTAATCATTTTACCCTATGGAAGAGAATAATTTCAATGATAATAAAGTACATACACAAACTGTAAGAGCAGGAAAAAGAACGTACTATTTTGATGTAAAGTCAACAAAAAAAGATGACTATTGTATAACTATTACAGAAAAAAGAAAAAAATATGGTGAAGAATTCGTTTTTGAGAAAAGTAAAATTTTTTTGTATAAAGAAGATTTTAATAAATTTTTAAGGGCAATGAATAAGTCTATTAATTACGTAAAAGAAGAACTATTACCTGAATATGATTTTACACAGTTTGATAGAAATCATGAAGATGATGGTGATAATATGGCTTAAAGCAATAATTTTAACTATATCATTTAATAATTATTACAACATTGGCTATAGATCATCTAGATCCTAAAGAATATATTATCATTAAAAATGCTCAAGTAAATAATTTAAAAAACTTGAGCATAGCTTTAAAAAGGAATCAGCTTATTGTTCTAACTGGTGTATCTGGATCAGGAAAATCTTCTCTGGCCTTTGACACGTTATTTGCTGAAGGACAAAGAGCTTATATTGAAAGTTTAAGTGCTTATACAAGGCAGTTTTTAGGCAAATACAAAAAACCAAAAGTACAATACATCCGTGGCTTATCTCCAGCTATAGCCATAGAACAAAAAAATCAATCTAAGTCTTCAAGATCTACTGTAGGCACTATCACAGAAATTTACGACTATCTTAAATTACTTTTTACTAAAATAGGACGTACTTTTTCTCCTATTAGTAGAGAAGAAGTAAAGCATCATACTATACATGATGTATTACAATATTTGAAAAAATTTCAACCTAATACATCTGTCTATATACTTGCCCCACTATCTTTTGATACATCTAATGCAGATGTACTAATGCATACACTACATACTGTTTTAAAAAAAGGCTTTACTCGTATTTTTGTTCAAGGGAAAATGATTTTTATTGAAGATATTGTTCAAAAAGATTTATTAACATTATTACAACAAAAAATTTATCTCCTTATAGATAGAATAAAAATAAGTCCTCATATATCTATAGCAAGATTACAAGATACTGTACAAATTGCTTTTCAAGAAGGAAGAGGATATTGTATAGTATATAATACCACTGAAAAAAAAGAAAAATATTTTTCTAATTGTTTTGAATTAGATGGAATTACTTTTGAAGTTCCTTCTGTACATTTTTTTGGATTTAATAATGCTTATGGGGCTTGCACTACTTGTAAAGGTTTTGGCAATAGGATAGCTATTGATCCACAAAAGGTAATTCCGAAACAGTATCTTTCTATATTCCAGGGTGCTATAGCACCCTGGAATACTATTACTATGAAAGTATGGTTAGAAAATTTTATTGAAAAAAGTCTTCAGTACAATTTTCCTATACACAGGCCATATAAGGACCTTACTGAAAAAGAACAAAAAATTGTTTGGCAAGGTTATAAAGATTGTGAAGGTATTGATAATTTTTTTCAGTATATCCATAAAAAATCGCATAAAATTCAATATCGCGTATTGGCATCTAGATATAAGGGAAAAACGGTTTGTGTAGATTGTAAAGGAACACGACTAAGAAAGGATACTGCATATGTAAAAATTAACCATAAGTCAATAGTTGATCTGCTGAGCATGTCTGTACATGAGGTTATCAATTTTTTTAAACAACTGTCTCTTGTAACCCAAGAAAAAGCAATAGCCCATAATATTGTGGTAGAAATTAAAACTAGATTGCATTATCTATCAAAAGTAGGTTTGGGTTACCTTACACTTGCTAGAGATACTAGTACGCTCTCTGGAGGAGAATACCAACGTATAAGATTAGCTGCTGCTTTGGGTAGCACATTGGTAGATACTATGTATATTTTAGATGAGCCTACTATAGGGTTGCATCCTAAAAATACTGAAAATCTTGCTCAAGTATTAGTAGATTTAAAAGATAAAGGTAACACAGTAATAGTAGTAGAACATGAAGAAGAAGTAATGCGTGTAGCAGATCAAATTATAGATATAGGTCCATCATCTGGTATACATGGAGGTAACCTTATTTTTCAAGGTACTTTACAAGCATTGAGATATTGTGAAGAAAGCTATACATCACGTTATCTTTATCATAAAGAGCAAATTGAGATACCTACTATACGAAGGGTATGGCATAAATCAATAAATATACATGGTGCAAGAGTAAATAATTTGCAAAATATACAGGTAAATATACCTTTAGAGGTTTTAACTGTAATTACTGGTGTTAGTGGATCGGGGAAATCTAGTCTTATTACAGAAACTATCTATCCTGCATTAATGAAATCTATCCGATATAATACAGAACCTATAGGATTATTTGATATGTTAGATGGAGATTATAAAAGTATAGATGCTATAGAATGGGTAGATCAAAATCCATTGGGTAAATCATCTAGATCTAACCCAGTTACTTATCTCAAAGCTTATGACCTGATTCGAAAAATATTGGCAAGTATGCCACTAGCAAAAGAAAAAGGCTATACACCTGCGCATTTTTCCTTTAATATTAAAGGAGGAAGATGTGAGGCCTGTCAAGGTGAAGGTTTGCTTAACATTACTATGCAATTTTTGTCTGATATACAAGTTATGTGTGATCAATGTCAAGGAAAGCGTTTTCAAAAAGAGATATTAAATGTGAGGTTTCAAGGTAAAAATATTGATGATATCCTGAAGATGACTGTAGATGAGGCTCTTTTATTTTTTAAACAAGAAAAGAAAATTTATGAAAAGTTATTGCCTTTACAGGCTGTGGGTATGGGCTATATCCATTTAGGTACACCATCAAATATTCTGAGTGGGGGGGAAGCTCAAAGAATAAAGCTTGCCTCACATTTAGTACAAAAAGAAGGTAAAGAAAATATTTTATTTATTTTTGATGAGCCTACTACAGGTTTACATTTTCATGATATAAAAAAATTATTAAACTCAATACAAGCATTAATTCGCAATGGACATAGTGTATGGGTTATTGAACATAATTTAGAGGTTATTAAATGTGCAGATTGGATTATAGATCTCGGTCCAGAAGGTGGTAAAAGCGGTGGTGAGCTTTTGTTTAGTGGAACTCCAGAGGAAATGATTCAAATTAATCATAGCCATACAGCAAAATATTTAAGCAAAAAGATTTATACACATTAGCATTCAGTTTTAATATTGATATTATCAAAATAATTTTATGCCTATGCATTTTCAAAAATTTATTCAATCAATTGAAAATTATCATTTACTACAGCATCCTTTTTATCAAGATTGGCAAAAAGGACAATTAACTAAAGAGGATTTGCAATATTATGCAGTACAATACTATCATCATATACATATATTTCCTCGGCATATTAGTGCTATACATACCCAATGTGAAGATTTGCCTTCTCGACAAATATTGTTAGCAAATCTTTGTGATGAAGAGCAAGGTCCAAACAATCATCCTACATTATGGTTACAGTTTGCACAAAGTTTAGACATGTCTAAAGAAGATGTTATCTTTAGCCAATCTAACAGAGCAACTGCTAATCTAATAACATCTTTTAGACAATGTACTCAATCTTCTTATGAGGAAGGTTTAGGTGCTTTGATAGCTCAAGAATACCAAGTGCCTGCTATAGCAGCTTCTAAGTTAGAAGGTCTTAAAAAATATTATCAAATAGAGGAAAGGCAAGCAGAGTATTTTGTAGTGCATGCAACAGTTGATCAGGAGCATACACAAGCTTGTTGGTCATTGATTGAAGCATTACCTTTGTCTAAACAAAAAAAGGCACAAAAATCTGCCAAGCATATTGCTCAGTATTTATGGAAATTTTTAGATGGTGTTCAGAATAGGAAAAGAAAAGAAAAAATGTAATGGTAGAAATGATTATGCTACTCTAGCATAGCATAAAAAATATTTTTGTGGGTTCTGCAGGATTCGAACCTGCGACCCCCTGCTTGTAAGGCAGGTGCTCTGAACCAGCTGAGCTAAGAACCCTATAATTATTTACAATAATAACAATTTTTTTAATTAAATAGACTATGAAGCAAAAATTTACACCATTATCTGATATTGGTGAGTTTCAGTTAATCCCTATATTGGCTAAAAATTTTTCTTCTCAAAATTCAACTACAGTATTAGGTATAGGAGATGATGCAGCAATTATAGAAAAAGATGAAAAGCATTATACATTGATTACTACTGATATGCTTGTTGAAAATATTCATTTTGACTTAACTTATTGTCCTTTAAAGCATGTAGGTTACAAGGCAGTTGTTGTAAATATATCCGATATCTTGGCTATGAATGGAACTCCTGAGCAAATTACTGTAAGCATAGCAGTTAGCAATAAATTTTCTTTAGAAGCATTGCAAACACTTTATGAAGGCATTTTCTTAGCTTGTAGACATTATCAGATAGATCTTATAGGGGGAGATACTACTGCTGCTACACAAGGCTTGAGTATTTCTGTAAGTGCTATGGGTAGTGTAAAAAAAGGTAGAATTTGTAAAAGAAGTACAGCAAAGCCTAATGAGTTGATATGTGTAACAGGAGATTTAGGTGCTGCCTATTTGGGATTACAGATATTAAATAGAGAAAAAAAAGTTTTTTTAGCACACACAAATATGCAACCTGATATTAAAGATCATCAATATATTATAAAAAAACAATTAAAGCCAGAAGTAAGGATAGCATTTTATCAAGAAATGCAGCAATTAAATCTTGTTCCTTCAGCTATGATAGATATTTCTGATGGCCTATCTTCTGAACTAATACACATAAGCCAGGCCTCTCAAGTAGGTATTCTGTTATATGAAGAAAAAATACCTATAGCACAAGTTACAAAAACAACAGCTTTAGATTTAAATATAGATCCTACTATATGTGCATTGCATGGTGGAGAAGATTATGAGCTTCTTTTTACTATACCACAAAAAGAGTATAAAAAAATAAAAGATCATCCAGAAATTACAATAATAGGACATACAACTGCTATAGAGGATGGATGTAATTTAGTTACAAAAGATAATAAAAAGATACCTCTTAAAGCCCAAGGTTGGGCACACTATTAAGGATGTAGTTATAAAGGAAAATCTATTCTTTTGGAAAAAATATACTAAAAGATATGAATAGTAGATCAGAAAAATTTTCACTAACTGCAATAATTTTGGATTAATTTTTAATCAATTTCATTTATTTTTGCCTTATTTTTTGTATTTTTCAATATAAAAAATACATTTATGTATTAATACTGTCTTTTTTGTATATTTATTCTATGTCATCTTTAGGTACAAATAAAAAAAATAATTATGGCCAATCAGACATTAAATTCGACTATAGAGTCAAATTCCATAGACAAAAAATCAGGTATCCATGCCCATCCTCATGACCAATTTTTTAAAAATGTTTTTATTCATCCTACAATAGCGCATGACTTTTTAAAAGTACACCTATCCAATGCATTGCTAAAAAGATTAAATTTAGCTAGCCTTCAACAAGAAAAATCTAGCTTTATAGATACAGTTTTACAAGAATATTATAGTGATCTAGTGCTAAGCTGTAGCTTAGATAATCAACCTGGGTATTTTTATTTTTTATTAGAGCATCAATCGAGTGCTGATAGGTTATTGCCTTTGCGTATGCATAAATATGTATTATTATTTTTAGAAAATTGGAGTAAAGTGCCAAAAAATAGAAATAAAAAGCTCCCTATTATAGTTCCAAAATGTTTGTATCATGGTTCTCGTTCTCCTTATCCTTATGCCACTACGCTTTCAGATTTATTTATAGATCCTCTTCTCTCGAGAGAATATTTAGGTAAATTTGATTTGATAGATATTTCTGGATTTTGTGTAGAAGATTTTAAAATTTATAAAACATCAAGTATTATTTTATATTTATTACAAGCAAGTAAAAGTAAAAACTATGCAGAAGTTATTCACAATTCTTTATCCTTAGGTTATTTTAAATACCTTAATTGTTTTGAATTATTTAATCATGTAATAGATAATATTATAGTATATTTGAGTAATATATGTACTACATCAGAAATCAAGGTTATATTTAATATATTAAGAGAAAATTTACCACAAACTCAACAAAATATGTTAACACATTCAGAATCAAAAATCCGTGAGGGTATATTAATAGGAGAAAAAAGGGGTCATAGGAAAGGCAGGAAAGAAGGCAGGAAAGAAGGCAGGAAAGAAGGAAGACAAGAAGGTATATTATCCATAGCGCATAAAATGCTCTTAAGAGGTATGCCAATAGCAGATATAGAGCAGGTTACAGAATTGTCTAAAGAAGAGTTTATAAAAGGATAGACTTTTTTGATGTTTTTACTTTAAAAGTACGAAAATATTTTTATTTGAATAAATTAATTTGATATTATTTTTATGTCTAATAATTATTGCATTAGGCATTAAATTATGGCAAATACTTTGGGAAATAATTTCCGTATCACCACTTTTGGTGAATCGCATGGTAAGGCAATAGGTGTTATTGTAGATGGATGTCCATCAGGTTTAGCCATTGATGCAGCATTAATTAATCAAGCATTATCAGAACGTCGTCCAGGGCAGTCTAGTATTACATCTTCTAGAAAGGAGAAAGATCAGTGTCAGATATTATCAGGTATTTTTAGAGGTAAAACCACAGGAGCGCCTATTATGCTTTTGATCTTCAATACAGACGCTAAAAGTATAGATTATAATCATCTAGAAAAAGTATACAGGCCTTCTCATGCAGATTATACTTATGAAAAAAAATATGGTATACGAGATCATCGTGGTGGTGGCAGGAGCAGTGCTCGTGAAACAGCTTCTTGGGTAGCAGCAGGTGCTATAGCTCAGGAATGGTTAAGGTTAAGGGGAATTTCAATACAGGCTTATGTATCGCAAATAGGCAAGGTGAAGATGAAAAAGAGTTATCGAAACATTAATTTTTCTGCTATAGCAGACAGTATTGTGCGTTGTCCGGAGAAAAAGACTGGAGAAAAGATGTGTAGGGTAATTTTTAAGGCTAAAAAAAATAAAGATTCTGTAGGTGGTATGGTTACGGGTGTTATTTTAGGGATTCCTGTAGGTTTGGGTGAGCCTGTTTTTGACAAGTTTCATGCGGCTTTGGGCATGGCTATGTTGAGCATAAATGCTGTTAAGGGGTTTGAATATGGCAGTGGGTTTGGCGCTGCAAAAATGCATGGTTCTGTGCATAATGATAGGTTTATACAATGTAATAATCGGATAAAAACAAAGAAAAATTATTCTGGTGGGATACAGGGGGGCATTACTAATGGTGAGGATATTTATTTTAATGTAGCTTTTAAACCACCTTCTACGCTTATGCAAGGGCAAAAAAGTGTAGATGTTTATGGTAATACTGTGGATATTAAAGGTATTGGCAGGTATGATGCTTGTGTGGTACCTCGTGCAGTGCCTATAGTTAAGGCTATGGCAGCATTGGTTACCATAGATTTTATGTTATATGGGTGTAGGTTTGACAATAAGTAAATGGAATTTCCTAACTTTTATGTTTAATTTTTGAAAGAAGTTTAGCCTAGCAATTGAAGAAATTACTAGACTAAAATATTTATTCTTGAGTTAAAATATGCTGTATTACTTGCTCTAAATCTAAATTCCACACGCCACTTTTAGGGTCTGATAGCCACATTTGGTAGCCTTCATTATTTTTTAGATCTATTATTTTTTCTTTGTCTATGTACTTTAATTTTAGTTTTTTTATTCTTTGTATATGTATGGGCAAATGTTCTATTGTATAAATAGATCCTTGAAATTGAATTTGTGTTAGTTTTATATGTACAGTATCTTCTTTATCTATTTTTAATACAGATATAATGGCATGGTATATTTCTGATGTATAAATGTGATTTTTTTTCAATTATTTATCTTTTTTGGGATATGATGTAACTATTTTCTTTTTTTTTTCATCAACTACTACTTTATGTTTCGTTTCTCCTTTTGTACCTATTTTTCTACCATAGTCTTTTTCATAAATTTTTCTATCACCTGACTGTTTTTCTACTTTATCTGGTTTTTTTATTGTTCTGTTTTCTAGTTTTTCTTTTTGATTTGGTTTTGTATATTTTGATTTATCTGGATACTTTGCTCTATCAACATGTCTATTTTCTGTATGTTTAGTTCTTTTTAATTCTTTTGGTTGATAAGATGGTTTTTTTGTAGTACTATTTGTTTTTTTAGCTCCTTTACTTACTGTTTTTAACAGTTTTGCAAGAGATTTCATTTCAACCTTTACTTGACTATTCTTCTCTTTTTTTATTTTAAAGTCTGTTTTATTGCATCCTCCTAATAGTAAGGTTCCAGAAATTAATGTACAAAATGCTATGATTTTTTTGTCAAAAATTTTTAACATAGTGATAAAATTATTTTATAATTAAGATTTAAATTTTTATACTGTAATCCGTTTATACTTTTTCGCATCTGTTTTATACTACAAACCTACGAATATAATTTAGAATAACAAATTTTTTTAATGAAAAATATAAATTAATTTTTAATGTGTAGATTTTTGAAGTATTGCTTACTCATTTTTTCTAATTCTTTTTCAAAAATCTGTTCATCTAAATTAATTGTAGCTTTTGCAAATTGTTCTAGTAAATCATATTCTTTATTTGTAAGATCTTTTATATGCTGAATATATTTTTCTTTTATTAAATATTCTTTTATTTTTTCCTGCCTAACTATTTCTTCATAATTATATTCAGGTGTTATAGTATTTTTTTCTTCTTCTTTTGCTTTTTTTCTATTTTTTTTATTTGTTCAGATAATACATTCCTATTTTGTTGCCAAATTATTTTTTTTCTATTTAATTCTTTTTCTTTTGACTGCATTCTTTTTTTTTCTTCCCAAGTAGATTTCTTATTTTTAAATAATGCTTTTCTTTTTTTTTCTTTATCTACTTCAGATTCAAAAATAGATTTGACTTTATCAATTTTTTGGGGATAATTATTACAGGAAAAAGTTAAAAAAATACAAAAAGCATGATAAATATATTTCATAATAAAAGTTTAAATTTTTGGCGTTAAATTATCCTTGTTTAGATAATAACTTATTTTTTACGCTTCTTACATATTTTTCTGTTAATATTCCATTAATTTCAGGGTCTGCAAAATTTTCCAAAATTTCAAAACATCCTTTTTGAAATTTCAATTGATCTGAAATAGTTAAAATATCAGCAATATAGTTGATTTGATATCCAGATAATTTTTTTTGAAGAAATAGATTACATAAATTTATGACATAATCATTTTTGAATAAAAATTCAGTCTCAGGATCTTCTATTTTTAATGCTACTGTACTTCCTTGTTTTTTTAGTGACAATATATATCCATTAAATTCTTCTTGATATTTTTCCACAAATTTCATTGGATCATATCTATTTTTTAGTAGAAGAAATAAATTTGATAATAGCATGTTTATTTTTTTTTATGTTTTGAAGTATGTTTGCTCTATTTTTTGAAATTTTATATTTTTCTAGATTAGAAGATCCTATTATAATATATTTCATATTATCACAGTTAAAAAAATACTATATTCCATTTTTTTCTAAATTTAAATAATAACTAAACTAACTACTTAAATTTTACCTCTTTAACTAAATTTTTCAATTATGATTCATTATATATCCAAGTATTTTTTTAAGAAAAATAGTATACATAGCTTAATTTTAGCCTGTTTTATGGCTTGTCAAAGCATCAATTTTAAAGAAAAAATACTGCAAAATATAGAAGTTTCTTCTTTAATACTTTTAGGTAATACTGTACAATTTGATCTCAAAATTCAAATTCCTAAAGCTGCTATAAAAAAAAAATATACTTATTTGTTTGAACCCATATTTTTCTATGGAGATAATAAACAGGTAAAACTCCCTGCTATAAACGTGCAATTAGCAGACAATAAAAATGATTATAAAATAGCTAAAAAATACCATATGCCTTATAAAAATGGTATGCAGACAGGAACTTTACGGGTAAAATGGAGTATAAAAAATAAGCAAGAAAAAATAATTGAAGAAAATAGTACTCCACTGCAAAAAGGTATTATTACTACAGCTAAGCTTGCTCAAGTGCCGCAGGCTATCGTCTATCAGATGGTAACAGCAGAAAAGGAAGATAAAAAAATTGTAGAAACAAGCATAAATTTTAAAAAAGGAAAGGGTAATATAACTAAAGCTGAAGAAGAAATTTTGAAAAAAAGACTACATCTTATCAAAAGTAATGGTGCAATACAAATTAATATTCAAGGAAGTCATTCTCCTGAAGGGCCTTCTCCATTAAATAAAAGATTGGTAAATTCTAGATTAAAAAGTACAAAAAATGTTATAAAAAAATATCTCAAAGAAAAAGATATTGATTTTAACCAATCATCATTATACAATAATTGGGATTTAATGAAAGTTGAGTTGCAAAACTCAAAAAATATATGCCCAAAAACAAAGCAGCATATTATAGGAATAATAAATGAAGAAAATTCTTCTTTTGAAGCCAAAGAAAGAAAAATACAAAAATTAAATCAATATGAAATTATAAAATCAAGCTTATATCCGCTGTTAAGAACAGCAATAATCACTATAGATTATACTCAACAGCCTAAAACAGAAAAAATGGTTTATATGCTAGCAAAAAATAGCTATGAAAAAAAAATGGATGTTTCACTTACAAGTCAAGAATGGCAGTTGGCAGGATATCTTGAAAAAAAAGATATTATATTCAAAAAATATTGTTTTGAACAAGCACATACCATACATCCTGATGATATTGCTTATTGTAATCTGGGAAATGTTTATCTAGAACATATTTTAGATGATAAAAATTATCAAAAAGATGTCCCCATGCTATGTGAAGAAGCTAAAAAAAATTTTTCTTTAGCATTACAAAAAAATCCAAATAATGCTTTAGCTCATATTCATCTGGCATTTATAGGTTATCTTCAAAATGATTTTACCTTTGTACAAAAACATGTTGATGCTGCTGTAAGTTTCGCACAAGAAAAAGATAAGGAATATGTTTTTAACATATGTATACCATTGTATATTCAGTTAGGAGCATATGCTCAGGCATTAGATTTATCTACTAAATTAATGCCAAATGCGCAAGATTTTTATCACAGTGCTTTGGCAGCAATACTTCAAAAAAATTATGAAAAAGCAAGTACTTATTTAGACAAATTTATTGTTTTAGATAATAAACAGCAAAGTGCTTATAGTGCTTTTTATTTAAAAGCTATTATAGCAGCACGTACAAATGATGTATCAAGTCTAAAATATTTTGTAGATTTAGTACAAAAAAATAAAAATTTATCTACAAATCCATATTTTAATTTAGCAAAAGACCAAGAGTTTAAACATTATCCTGAAATTATAGCACAAATTATACATCAGCAGGCTAAATAAAATTTTTTTTAATAACATATATATACCTAAGGTATTATATTTAAACTTATGCATATAGAAAAAAAACCTAGTGTAAGATTTGCACCAAGTCCTACTGGTCCTTTGCATATTGGAGGTGTAAGGACAGCGCTTTTTAATTATCTTTTTGCAAAAAAATATCAAGGAAAGTTTATTTTGCGTATAGAAGATACTGATCAAACAAGGTATGTGCCCCAAGCAGAAAAATATATACTTGACACCTTGCAATGGTTAGGTATATCTGCTGATGAAGATCCTATAAAGCAAGGTCCTCATGCTCCTTATAGGCAATCGGAAAGAAAAGCCATTTATAAAAAATATGTACAAAAACTTGTAGATGAAGGCAAAGCTTACTATGCTTTTGATACACCACAGGCACTAGATAAGTTACGCCAAAAATTGCAGGCATCAAACGTAAAAATACCTCCTTATCATGCTACACATAGAACTATGATGGAAAATGCTTTGAGTTTGCCTGCAGTAGAAGTAAAAAAAAGGTTACAAAATAATACTCCTTATGTAATACGTTTAAAAATACCTATACGAGAAGAAATAAAATTTTATGATGAAATAAGAGGATGGATTAAAGTACATACTCATACGTTAGAAGATAAAATATTGTTAAAATCTGATGGCATGCCTACCTATCATCTTGCCAATGTGGTAGATGATGCTTGTATGCACATTACTCATGTAATACGTGGGGAAGAATGGTTACCTTCTACTGCCATACACATTTTACTTTATAAATATTTAGGCTTTACAATACCTCAGTTTATCCACCTACCACTTCTTTTAAAACCTACAGGAAAAGGAAAGTTGAGCAAAAGAGATGCTATAGACTACCAATATCCTATTTTTCCTTTGCCATGGACTGATGATAATGGTACACCTATACATAATTTTAAATCTTTAGGCTATTTTCCAGAAACACTTGTCAATTTTTTAGCTTTGTTAGGATGGAGTGATCAGGAACAAAGAGAGTTACTCTCTAAAGAAGAACTTATAAGCGCTTTTTCAATAAAAAGAATAGGAAGTGCAGGGGCTAAATTTGCTATTAAAAAAGCACAATGGCTTAATCAATATTATCTTAAAAAAAAAGATGATGGTGAAATTATACAATATCTCCAAAAAAGAATAGTAGCAGAAAATATAACTTGTACACAAGATCAGATTAAAAAAATTATACCACTTATTCGAGAGCGTGCCTGTTTTTTTACAGATCTTTGGCAGGAGATGCAGGTATTTATTTGTGATCCACAAAAATATGATGTAGAAATTCTAAAAAAAAAATGGCAAAAATCTTATCTTACATGGATATACATATTTATACAAGAAATACAAGTGCTCAACAATTTTGAAAGTGTAAATATCAAAGAAAAAATTCAAAAATTATCCCAAATACATGATATTAAGCTTGGGAAAATTATGCCTATTTTGCGTATAGCTATTACAGGTAATATACAAGGTCCTGATTTAACTGCTATAATGGCTTGTATAGGAAAAAAAGCAACCATGATCAGATTACAGCAGTTTTGTAGTTTTGTTGATAAACATAAGTTTTGATAGTATCTAAAAAATATAATGTATAAATAATATTTTTTTGGTATAGCCTATAAAAATTTAGGTAAGATGATTTTTTTGATATACTTTACACATTTTTTTGTACACTGACTGAACTGTACGAAAATATGTTAAAAAATTTAAACAATTAATTATTATTATTATTATGTTACTTATTGGAAAAGAAGCACCAGAATTTTTATCTAATGCTGTTTTAGATGGAAAAGAAATACATCAAGATTGTTCCCTTAGTGCTTTGCGCAAAAAGCAGGCAGCTATTTTATTTTTTTATCCTAAAAATTTTACTTTTGTATGTCCTACAGAATTATGGCAATTTCAGGAAAATTTAGCAGAATTTGAAAAAAGAGATGTAAAAGTTATAGGATGCTCTACTGATACTGAAGAAACGCATCTTGCTTGGCTTAGAACACCGAAAAATCAAGGAGGAATACAGGGCATTACCTATCCTTTAATAGCAGATGTATCTAAGACTATTTCCTGTAATTATGGTGTTTTGGCTGGAGCATGGTATACACTAGATGATAAAGTTCAAATTACATTTCGTGGCCATCCTATTGCTTATAGAGGTACATTTTTTATAGACAAAGATGGTATTGTAAGACATCAATCAATAAATGACTTTCCTTTAGGAAGAAATATAGAAGAACTATTACGTATAGTAGATATGTGGCAGCATCATCAACAGCATGGTGAAGTTTGTCCTGCAAATTGGAATATAGGACAAGAAGCTATGAAGCCAACACAAGAGGGTGTAAAAAAGTATTTCTCATAAAGAGAGAAATTTTGTACGAAAAAATTTGAATAAGAAATTCAAAAAATAATTTTTAGGCAAATCAAGTAAGAAAGAATTTATATTTTGAGATTAAACTTATACTTGATTTGTCTTTTTCAACATATAAAAAGTATTTAACTATTAAAATTTACAATATATTTTTCAAAGCATCAATTTCAGCTTTGCTTATTCCGGTAATTTGACTAATCTGCTCTGAAGTTAAAGCATGATTTTTTAATAATTGTTTATCAATGTATTGTGCTTTTTGTTTTGCTCCTTCGGATATTCCTTCTTTTTTTCCTTTTTCCATACCTTTTTCAAAAGATTGTTCTAAAACAAGGGATTCATGTCGGAGCCATTTTAAACGACCTTCATAAATATCGCGTTCTACATTAGTAAAATTCAGGC
>CAWUJG010000006.1:0-53294 GCA_963922775.1 uncultured Cytophagales bacterium | reverse complement strand
AAAAAATGTAGCCATTGCAATTTTATTTCTTCTTTTATACTATCTATTTTAACTTATTTTTGGAATTTTTCTAATTCAAAGATCACCCAATGCATTTTATTATAAGGCATTAGAGAATGGGTTTTTACATTGCAGGGAGCATAATGATGTTCATAATATTCTGAAGCAAAGCCACGAAAATTCTTTTCCCCTATCACTAATATATAGGTTTCATGAATATCTTTATAACCTTCTCCTATTTTGACTTTACTTCCTATTAAACGGGACATATAGTATTGAATTCGAGGCAAAAAATCTGTACTGGACTGGCGTTGCATTTCTATGTTGATTTGCTTATTGTTTGTTGTTCTACACAATACATCCAATTCACTTGATATTTCTTTTACACTTTTTTTTGACAAATTTGTTGGCGATAAACTTACTTCTTTTATTACTTTTTCTCCAGTAAAATTTAGCATATTGTTCAAAAAATTAATCAGAATTCTTGCATTTTTTTCTTCTCCTAAAAGCATTTTAAAGGTCATGTCTACTTTTGGATCTGCAAATTTTGCAGATGTATCTCTTGTGATTTTTTGCATATTTTTATATATTAGATTTCATCTAAAATTATAAATATTTTTTAAAAATCAAATCCAGGTTAAAGATTACTAAAGTCTAAACAAATGATTATTTTTTTTAGCGGAGTGAAAGGGATTCGAACCCCTGGTACACGTTAAATTATGTACACTCGCTTTCCAAGCGAGCACCTTAAGCCACTCGGTCATCACTCCGATCTATTTTTTAGACAGAATATGTTCATTGTTTGTCAAAAATAATATAAGATTTAAATATAAAAATATATATGTTTAATTCCAAAATATTTTTTGTGCATTTTTTGTTGTAATAGTAGATATCATTTCCAAACTTATTTTTTGTATTTCAGCACATTTTTTTGCCACATATATTAAAAAAGCAGGTTCATTTTTTTTTCCTCTATGTGGTTTAGGCGCTAAATATGGACTATCTGTTTCTAACACAATATGCTTAGTAGGTATATATGGTAAACTTTCTGTTAAAGCACTTTTTTTAAAAGTAACTATACCACCAATACCTATATAAAAATTAAGGTCAATAATTTTTTTTGCTTCTTCTTTAGTACCTCCAAAGCAATGAAAAATACCTTTTAGTTGTCCATCTTGATTTTTTTTTATTATTTCTATCACCTCATCAAAGGCATTTCTACAATGAATAATAATAGGCAATTGGTATTTTTTTGCCCACTGTATCTGTATATGGAAGGCTTCATATTGTTGATTTTTGAATTGTTTACTATGGTAAAAATCTAAACCAATCTCTCCTATGCCTACACATGGTTTATTATGATTTTGCAAATAATCTTCTAATTTTTCTAGCTGTTTTTTAAAATGATGATCTACATAGCATGGATGTAGCCCTATAGTATATGCCAAAATATGAGGATATGCTTTTTGTAGTGTTAGCATTGATTCTACTGTTGTAATATTAAGATTAGGCATAATTATTTTTTGAATATCCTTATCTCTTGCACTATTTATAAATAGTGCTGTGTTATCATAACAAGAATCATACAAATGTGCATGTGTATCTATAAGCATAATATTGAATAACTTTTATATCGAAATTATAAACTTTGTATAAAAAATAAATTTTTATGGCATTTATTATTAAATTTTATCTTTACCTAATATGCTTTAGCAAAATAAGCAAGCTTTTTTGCTGGATTTTGACTATATATACAAGATTTTTGTGCAAAACTTCCATCATAACCAGCAATACATCTTATAGTTGCCTTTGTTTCTGCTTTTATTTTTTTTTCTGTAGCTGTTGTGCCATCCCAAAAAGCTTTTAAAAATCCTCCATTATGATGGAGTATATTTTTGAATTCATCATATCTATAAACTTCATGTGTATTATGCTTTAAAAACTGATATGCTTTTTGGTACATATCTTTTTGTATTTCTTCTAAAAGATGTATAATAGTTGCTATGCCTTGGTCTTTATGTATGGTAATTTTTTTTTTTATGTCTCTTCTAAAAATCTCTATAGTATTATTTTCTAGATCTTTAGGACCAATAGTTATTCTTATAGGAATACCTTTACATTCATATTCTGCAAATTTCCATCCAGGCTTATAGTTTTCATCAGCATCTATTTTTGTTGCTATATTATTTTGTATTAACAACTGTTGTATAGTGTTGGCTTCTGTAAGTATAGTGTTTTTTTCTTTTCCTGTTTTATATACAGGAATAATTACTACAGATATAGGTGCTATTTTAGGAGGTAATACAAGGCCATCATCATCTGCATGAGCCATAATAAGCGCGCCAATAAGTCTACTAGATACCCCCCAAGAAGCTCCCCAGACCCAATCTTTTTTTCCTATTTTGTTTACAAATGTTACATCAAATGCTTTAGAAAAATTTTGTCCTAAAAAATGAGATGTACCAGCTTGCAGTGCTTTACCATCTTGCATAAGCATTTCTATAGTATAGGTATATTCTGCTCCAGCAAATTTTTCATGCAAAGATTTTAATCCTTTTACAACAGGTATAGCTAAAACTTGACGTGCAAAACTAGCATAAATATCAATCATTTTTTGTGTTTCAACTTCAGCTTCTAACTGATCAGCATGTGCTGTATGCCCTTCTTGCCAAAGAAATTCTGCAGATCGAATAAAAGGTCGAGGACGCATTTCCCATCGTACTACACTATTCCATTGGTTAATAAGCAGTGGTAAATCACGGTAAGATTGAATCCAATTTTTATACGTTTGCCATACTATTGTTTCAGAAGTAGGACGTACAATTAAAGGTTCTTCTAATTTTGCTTCAGGATCTATAGTAATTTGATTGTTTTCTATATCATTTTTAATTCTATAGTGAGTAACTATAGCACATTCTTTAGCAAAACCATGTATATGTTTAGCTTCCTTACTAAAAAGAGATTGAGGTATAAACAGAGGAAAATAAGCATTTTGATGTCCTGTATCTTTAAATTTTTGGTCTAAAAAATTTTTCATTTTTTCCCAAATAGCATAACCATAAGGCTTAATAGTCATACATCCTCTTACAGGAGAATTTTCAGCTAGCCCAGATTTTTTTACTACTTCATTATACCATTGAGCAAAATTTTCTGTACGTTTAGGTAATTTTTTAAACATTTTTATAAATTTATTAGATTGGATTGAATTTTTTTGAAAAATTTATCAAATGACTTCTATTAATTATATGTAACAGATCCTAATTTTTGTATTGTAGCATAATAACTAACTTTTAATATACACTTCACTTTAGTGAAAAAAAAATTATAGCAAACTTTTTTATATTATCTCTGCTATTTTTTATAGCAATTTTTACATTATTAAAATATGAAATAAAAATAGATTTCAAAATCTAAAAAAACAGCTTATGCTAACACAAGATAACCTAACCCCAACAACAGTATTTCCCTTAGAATTTGCGAATCCAACCTATGATATAGCATTTAAAAAATTATTTGGCGATCAAAAAAATGAAGCAATTATTATTGATTTTTTGAATACTTTTTTTGATTTTACAGGAGAAAAATTAATAAAAAAAATTAAAATTTTAAATGCTGAAAATGTAGAGAATAATTTATTAGACGAATTTAAACAATCAGGAAAAATAACAAAAGTAGATGTAAAATATGAATATTTTACTCCAGTATATGAAGCTAAAGATAGATCAGGAGGAAGGATGATTTTTGAAATGCAACGAGCCAATCCAAAAAATTTCATGTCTCGATTATTGTATTATACATCAGATTCGCATGTATTTTTGGTAAACACCAATAAAAAATTAGGGAATTTAAAATATGATATTCCACCAATCTATTCATTAGTAATTTATACTACAAAAGAAGGCAGTAGTAATGAAAATACATATCTTATCAATCATAATAACTCTATTGAAAATAGTCTTGCTATTACTACACTAGATGATAATGTAGTATTAGATGAAGGAAAAGTTTTTTGTAAAATTTTTGAATTAAATAAATTTCGCAAGTATTTCAAAAAAGAAATAAATGATATAGAAAAAAAAACTTATGATTTATTTACAAAAAATTTATGTTATCCAAATAGTTATTCAAAAGAAGAAAAAAAAAGAATTCTTCGAAGGACTATTGAAAAAAAGATTGAATGGTTAAAATTTTTTGCTTATTGCTCAGAAAGCACATCCATCCCAGAAAATATAAATACAACTCTAAAAAATAGCTATGGTCTAATGAATATTTCAAAATGGAAAGAACAAGAACAAAAACAATATAAAAAACATCAAGAAGAAGTAGAAAATTATGAGTTGATTTTAAATCAATTAAATCAAGAAAAAAAAGAAAAAAAGAAAGCCAAGGAACAAGGAATTCGAATAGGAGAAATAAAGGGTGAGATAGGAAAAGTAAAATTTTTAAAAAAATATAACATAGTGCAATATGATATCAAAGACTTTAAACATCTTAAGCATCATGATATAAAAAAAATTTTAGAAGAAAAAAATTGGGAAAATTTAAGTAACACGCAAATCTTTGAAGAACTCCAAAGAGGAAGCCATAAAATTATAGAAGAATAGAATATCCAGAGTTTTAACTCTAGATATAATAACATGTTATTTATATATTCAAGAATAATTTATTTTTTTCACCCTTTTTGTATGCCTTCCACATTCAAAAGTAGTGGTAAAAAAACCTTGAACTATAATTTCAAATAAGCTAAATGCAATAAAACGAACAGGAACACATAAAATATTAGCATTATTATGCTTGCGTGCAAGCATAGCTATTTCTTTATTCCAGCACAATGCTGCTCGTATATTTTTATATCTATTTGCTGTTATAGCCATACCATTACCACTTCCACAAAGCAGTATACCCATATCATACAAATTTTTATCTACACTACTAGCCACTTTATGGGCATAATCAGGATAGTCTGTACTTACAGTAGAATAAGTACCAAAATCATGTAAGTTATAAATATTTTTATAACCTTCTATCCATTCTTGCTTATAATGAAATCCTGCATGATCACTTCCTAAGGCTATTTTTGGGATTTGCATACTTATCTTTTTTTTTAACTAAATATTTTACCATGTATATACTTAATTCATACAAAATTATTAAAGGAAAAGCTACCAGTAGCTGACTAATAATATCTGGAGGTGTTAAAAATGCACCTACAATTAAACTACCTACTATAGCATGCTTTCGGTAGCTTTTCATTACTTTAATTGAAATAAGCTTGTATTGGGCTAAAAAATAGATGAGGATTGGTAGCTGAAAAATAAAACCACAAGATAAGATTAAGGTTGTAAAGGTAGAAAGGTATGATGTAATGTCAAATTCATTAATAACACTATCATCAAGGCGATAATGTGATAGAAAGTTGATGACAATAGGAATTAATAAAAAATAACCAAATAAAAGGCCTAAAAAAAACAATATGCTTACAAATATGGTTAAAAAAGGCATTGAATTACTTTTTAGCTGAAGTCCAGGCTTAACAAAACACCATAATTCCCAAAAAATATATGGAAAAGCCAATAAAAAACCTATAAAAAAAGAAGTGGTAATATGCAAAATAAATTGTCCTGCCATTTTACGATTTTGTAAGGTAAAATCTATGTATTCAACACATAAAAAAGGTATATTAAAATATTTACCTAAAAAATGCATCATTTTGTAAGTACAAAAATCAATGCGGGTAGGTGCTAAAATAATATGATGGAAAATAAATTTTTTGTTAAAAAAAGCACCAAGAGCAAAAATAAAAATAGATGCTACACCTCGAATAATATGCCAGCGGAAAATTTCAAGGTGAGATAAAAAAGGCATTTCATGCACTACATTTTTTTCTTTTCTCATTGCTATACCTTTTTTTGCATGAATACACGAATATCTTCTTTAATACTTTGCCTTTTTTTTCTATTATCTGGATGTTTGAGTACATCATCTATCCAATCAACAATTTGTGCTATATCATCTATGGTAATACCTTGAGTAGTAATGGCTGCTGTGCCTAAGCGTATACCTGATGTAATAAAAGGAGAAAGTGGATCTAAAGGAATCATATTTTTATTGATAGTAATACCTGCTTCACCTAAAATGCATTCAGCATTTTTTCCTGTAATATTTTTATTTGTCAGGTCTATCAATAATAGATGGTTATCTGTGCCTCCTGTAACTACATTATAATTTTTTTCCATAAATAATTTTGCCATCATATTGGCATTTTTTTGCACATTTTTGATATATAATGTAAAATTATCTTGTAATGCCTCATAAAAAGCCACTGCCTTTGCAGCAATAACATGCTCTAAAGGACCTCCTTGTATGCCTGGAAATACACTACTATCTAGTAGAGAGGACATCTTTTTTACTTTTCCGTACAAATTTTTTTTACCCCATGGGTTATCAAAATCTTTTCCCATCATAATCATACCCCCACGTGGTCCGCGCAAGGTTTTATGTGTAGTAGTGGTAACTATATGGCAGTGTGTTAAAGGATTTTGTAATAGACCTTTGGCAATAAGCCCTGCAGGGTGTGCAATATCTGCTAAAAGCAATGCTCCTACTTCATCTGCTATTTGACGGAATGCAGCATAGTCCCAATCTCTGCTATAGGCAGAACCTCCACAGATAATAAATTGGGGCTTTTCTTGATGTGCTTTTTTTCTTACCATAGCCATGTCCACATAGCCTGTATGTGGATTTATACCATAATGTACAGCACGGTATATTTTTCCTGAAAAATTTACTTTAGAGCCATGTGTAAGGTGCCCTCCATGGGCTAAATCAAATCCTAAAATAGTATCACCAGCATTTAATGCTGCTAACATGACAGCTGCATTGGCTTGAGAGCCAGAATGAGGTTGTACATTCACCCAAGTTGCACCAAATAGTGCTTTTGCACGTGCTATAGCTATATTTTCTATTTTATCTACTATTTCACATCCTCCATAATAGCGTTTTCCAGGAAGTCCTTCTGCATATTTGTTAGTAAGTATACTGCCCATAGCTGAAAGCACTTGAGAAGAAACAAAATTTTCTGATGCTATAAGCATAAGGCCTTGGGTTTGCCTTTTTGCTTCTTGTGTAATAAGCTGAAATATAGCCTTATCTGACATAGAGATAATAAAATTATTTTAGAATTATTGAAACTTATATCTTTATAATACTAATTTTGTAGTTATATACAAAATTTATGTATTTGGCTTTTACACCGAAAAAAGTAGGTCTAAAGCAGTCAAGTTGAAAAGTAATAAATGAAAAAACAGATAAAAATAACGATAAAACCAAATAATTTAGTTAACAAAATCAAAATAACAAAAAAATGATCTATGTCAAATTAATATATATACTAAACTTTAGACAAAACATTTTTTTGTACTAGAATAGTAATTTGATTATCTTTTACCTCTAAAATAGCTTCTTTTATTTTTATATTTTGATATTGATCTTTTTTATTTTCTATTTTTATTTCTTTTGAAATTATGCTGATAAGTGGTGCATGATTTTTTTTTATTTGAAAAGGTCCTTTATTGCTGGTTACATGTATCGCATATACTGGACCTTCAAAAATTTTTTTTTCTTGTGTAAAAATAGAAAGATGCATGGGCAAAAATTTTTATCCTTTGGCTTGTTGAATCATTTTTTCTCCTTTAGCAATAGCTTCTTCTATAGTGCCTACTAAATTAAAAGCAGATTCAGGTAGATGATCTAAACTGCCATCCATAATCATGTTAAAGCCTTTTATAGTATCTTCTATGGATACTAAAGCACCATCTAATCCTGTAAATTGTTCAGCTACATGAAAAGGTTGTGAAAGAAAACGTTGAATACGTCTTGCCCTATGCACTGTTTTTTTATCTTCATCAGAAAGTTCTTCCATACCTAAAATGGCAATAGTATCTTGTAGTTCTTGGTATCTTTGCAACATTTTTTTTACACTTTGTGCTGTATCATAATGCTTTTTTCCTACAATAGTAGGATCTAAAATGCGTGAGGAAGAATCTATAGGATCTACAGCAGGATATATGCCCAAAGAGGCTATCTTACGCGAAAGTACTGTAGTAGCATCTAAATGCGAAAATGTAGTGGCAGGAGCAGGATCTGTTAAATCATCTGCTGGTACATATACAGCTTGTACTGAAGTAATAGAACCATGTTTGGTAGAAGTAATGCGTTCTTGCATAGCTCCCATTTCTGTGGCTAAAGTAGGTTGATATCCAACTGCTGAAGGCATTCTACCTAACAAAGCAGATAATTCTGCACCTGCTTGGGTAAACCTGAAAATATTGTCTACAAATAAAAGTACGTCTTTTCCTTTGCCAGATGTATCTCCATCTCTAAAATTTTCTGCTATGGTAAGTCCTGAAAGGGCTACTCTTGCTCTAGCACCTGGAGGTTCATTCATTTGGCCGAATACAAGTGTAGTTTTTGATTTTTTTAAATAAGTTGGATCTACTTTACTAAGATCCCACTGACCTTTTTCCATAGCTTTTTTAAATTCAGGACCATATTGTATAATATCAGATTCTATCATTTCACGCAACAAATCATTTCCTTCTCTAGTTCTTTCTCCTACTCCAGCAAATACTGATAAACCATCATGAGCTTTGGCAATGTTGTTGATGAGCTCCTTAATTAAAACGGTTTTTCCTACACCTGCACCACCAAAAAGGCCTATTTTTCCTCCTTTTACATAAGGAGCTAATAGATCAATCACTTTTATTCCAGTAAAGAGCATTTCAGTTGTACTGGCTAATGTGTCAAATTTTGGAGCAGGTTGATGAATAGATAAATAATTATCTGTATTAGGCTGCGGTATACCATCTATGGCTTCTCCAATCACATTAAATAGCCTTCCTTTTACATGTTCTCCTGTAGGCATGGTAATGGTTGTGCCAAGATCTGTTACTGTTAATCCGCGAGATAGTCCTTCAGTATTATCCATAGAAATTGTACGTACACATCCATCGCCAAGATGTTGCTGACATTCTAAAATAATCTTTTTTCCTTCATGATTGATTACTTCAAGGGCATTGTATATTGATGGTAGTGAAACTTCAGGGGGAAAAGAAACATCTACCACTGGGCCTACTATTTGCAAAATTTTTCCTTTATTTACCATTGAGATAAAAATAAATTTTTTTAAATTATTTAAAAATTAGTTCCTTTCCCTAAATTTTAGGGAAAAAATGTATATACACAACTGAGATACTCAGCAATAAAGCTACATTTTTAACTTTAATAATACAAATTTAGTATTTTTATCTTTTATAAAAGATATAGATTCTATGGATATACTTTTATAAAAATTTTTTATTTTCAAATAAAAATTATGCTTTTATACTTTTTAACCATAGAGCATATATACACTATAAAGTATTAAATTTTTAAAGTATTAAATTTTTAAATTTACTTAAAAGTAACATATAATTTAAAATTTTGTAACAAAATTAAGTACAAATCTATATCAAACTTATTTACCATTCATGTTAGATATTAAAAATCTACACGTAACAATAGATCAAAAAACCATTTTACATGGTATAAACTTGACAGTAAATGCAGGAGAAATACATGCCATTATGGGGCCTAATGGTTCTGGAAAAAGTACTTTAGCTGCCGTATTAGCTGGAAAAGAAGACTATAATATAGTTCAAGGAGAAGTTAAATTTTTAGAAAAAGATCTTTTATCACTTTCTCCAGAAGAACGTGCCTGGAATGGCTTATTTCTTGCGTTTCAATATCCTATAGCAATACCTGGAGTAAGCACAACAAATTTTTTAAAGACAGCCCTTAATCAAATAAGAACCTATCATCAGCTACCAGCCTTAGATGCTCCTAGCTTTTTGGCACTCATGAAAGAAAAAATGAAAGTAGTAGATCTTAATCAAAACTTAATTAGCAGATCTTTAAATGAAGGATTTTCTGGTGGAGAGAAAAAAAAAAATGAAATATTTCAAATGGCTATGCTCAATCCTAAGCTAGCTGTATTAGATGAAACAGATTCAGGATTAGATGTAGATGCTTTACGTATAGTGGCCAATGGTGTGCAAAAACTATCTACTCCTCACAATGCTACGATTTTAATTACCCATTACCAACGTCTGTTGAATTATATTGTACCAGATTTTGTTCATATATTGTATAAAGGAAGAATTATTTTATCTGGTAATAAAGATCTCGCACTGCAAATAGAAAAAGAAGGTTATGATAACATCATTAAATAACATAATGTAAAAAATATGTATCTACTCCCCCAAACTATACAAAAAATTCAAGATTATTTTGATGATATAATCAAAACAAATAAAGATAAAGCACTTTTAGCAATAAAAAAAGAAGCTTTTACACTTTTTAGGGATAGCATAGCTAAAAAAAATGGAGATCATCAGCATAAAAAAATCTATGACTTGCTGAACCATAATGGATTTAATACTGTACCTAATGTTATTCAGCATATTCAGCCCAATTTATTCAATAATATAGATGAGACTTATACCATTACTATTAGTAATGGTATTTTTCAAAAAAAAAACTCTTATATACCCTCAAATATATCTATCCAGGTATATGATGCTAAGGTAACTGTACCTCAAAAAATACTTTTTTTCTTCAAATATTTTTTACAAAAAAAAACAAATATTTTTTATTTACTTAACACTGCATTATGCCAAAAAGGTATTTTTATTAATATTCCTAACCATATTATTTTAGATAAACCTTTATTTATCAAATACCAAAATGATGATCAGAAGCATACACTATTCAGCTATAAAACTTTTATACACATAGGCAAAGGTAGTAAAGTTACATTTTTAGCATCTAACTTACACCAACCTCCATATAAAGTATTTAACCTGGCTACAGATATTAATATAGAAGCTAATTCTTGTATGCATTACTATAACTTACAAAATAGAATTGGCGAGTATACTATACATAATGTAAATAGTAAGCTAGATAAAAAAAGTACTTTTAATACCTATACATTTTCTTTTTCAGGCAATTACATACAAAATTATCTAAATATATTTCTTAATGGAGAAAATGCTTCTACTAACATGTATGGTACCTATATTTTAAGTAAAGAAGAAAATGTAAGTAATACTACCATGGTAAAACATCTTAAGCCTAATACCCAAAGTAATGAGCTATACCAAGGAATCTTGTTTGATAATGCCTGGAGTAAATTTTGTGGTAAAATACATGTAGAAGATATAGCACAAAAAACAAAAGCTTACCAAAGCAATCATAATCTTGTTCTTTCAGATAAAGCCATAATGCTTACTCAACCTCAGCTAGTAATTTTTGCCGATGATGTAAAATGCTCTCATGGTGCTACTATAGGCAAAATAGATCCTGAACAACTATTTTATCTACAAGCTAGAGGTATACAAAAAAATATAGCAAGAAATATTTTATTACAGGCTTTTATACAAAATATTGTAGACAAAATTCCAAATGAAATGATAAAAAAATGGATCTTGTATTGGAGTAAACAAAAAATGGAAATACAACCATAATAGATATAATATATTTTTTGTACTAATTTTATTTTTTTACTCTATAACTGTTCTAAAAATTACCATACACTTATATCTTTATTCCTTTATAAGACTTTGCTGGTTTATAATCCTTTCTTAAAGGATTACCTTCCCAGTCTTCAGGCAATAAAATTCTTCTTAAGTCAGGGTGTCCCTCAAAAAAGATACCAAATAAATCAAAATTTTCTCTTTCATGCCAAAGTGCTGTTTTCCAAATATTACTTACAGAAGCTACTTTAGGCAGTTGATTTTGATGAGTACAACGATCAATAGTAATTTTAAGCACCAAAGCAATATGGTAATACATAGAATATAAATGGTATAGCAAATCTATTTGATCTATCTGAGGCCCTTTATCAATGGCAGTTAAGCAAACAAGATGATCATAATAGGCTTTTTCATTATGGTATAAAACATGGCATATATCTACAATATGCTGGGCAGGAATAATAAATGTTGTTGGAAAGGATAAATTATCTATCTGTATAATGTCTGATGGAAGGGTTGTGTTTTGGTTTATTAATTTTTCAATTATCTTGATATGACTCATTATCAATCTATTTTTTTATTAAATTTGACATATTATCATATACTTCTTGTATATTCTTGTATAATGTTGAAGATCCTTTAACCAAAGGTAACCTTACTTCAGTATTACAGATGTTTAGCATGTGTAATAGCTGTTTTATGCCTACAGGATTTCCTTCTTTATACATAAGCTTGTGTAACATATATAGATAATATGTGTATTGTTTAGAACAAGAAAAATTACCCTGTAAAGCATATTGTACCATACTATTAAAACATATAGGTAAAGCATTAGCTAACACAGCTATAGTCCCTACAGCACCTATAGCAATCATAGGTAAGGTAAGCATGTCATCACCTGAAATTAGTAAAAAATCCTTATCGATTTTATGTGCTATCTCTATACATTGTAACAAATCTCCTGAAGCTTCTTTAATCCCTATAATTTGCTCTAATGCTGATAGCCTTACTATAGTATTTACATGGATATTTACTCCTGTTCTACTAGGTACATTATACAATATAATGGGTATTGGGGTACATGCAGCTATCTTCTTATAATGTTGATAAATGCCTTCTTGTGTAGGTTTATTGTAGTAAGGAGTAACAACCAATAAAGCAGATACATAATCTAAACATAGCCCTTTTATATTTTGTATTACTACTGCAGTATTATTACCTCCTACACCACATACTATAGGTAAATTTTTAATATTATGCTTGACAATAAATTTTAATATAGCATTTTTTTCTGCCAGGGTAGTAGTAGAAGATTCTCCTGTGGTGCCATGTACTACAAAATAGTTAACATGTTTGCATACATGTTGCAATAATTTTTTATATGCTACATAATCAATCTCTAAATTTTGTGTAAAAGGTGTAACCAAGGCTACTCCTGTGCCTTTAAGCATATTTTGGTTAATCATAAAATTAGATCATTTTAGTATAAAAAAGCATTTGCTCAATCATTTTGGCATAATTCTTTTCATTTTTTAGCGTTACCATCATATCAAAAATACCTTGGTACTTTTCCTCATAATAACCTACTTTACATTTTGCGTTAGATCTTTTAATAAGATAACTTAGTATAGGTGTAGTACTAAAAGCAATGTAGTATAAATAATCAAAATTCTGTTTTATAAACCTAGATGCACTATGTGCTTTTATTTTTCCTAAAAAGCCTATATCATGATGTGTAATTAATATTTTAGGATAAACATTGTTTGCTAATTTTTGTGTAGCATATACTAAAATATGATATTCATAATTGGCTAAAAAATCATTTAATAAGTACTTTATTTTTTGATATGTACTTTCATCTTGATAATAATGTAATATGCCTATGAAAGCTTTTTTTTTCTTTATTTCAAAGCTTACTCTTTTTTTATTGGGATATAAAGATAGTATCCTATTTTTTATCTTTAGCATGGTTTACTGCTCCAAAAGTTTTTTAAATCCTTTTTCTTGTAAAATAGTAATATTATGTTTGTGGGCTAGCTGTAATTTTTGGGAGCCTGGTTTATTACCTATAAGCAAATAATCTACTTTGGTAGTAATGGTATTTACTACCTTTCCTCCAGCATCTGATATTATTTTTTTTATCTTTTCCCTATCATATTTTTCAAAAATACCAGAAATAACAAATTTTTTTTGTGCTAAATGTAGCCTATCCTTTAACACTACCTGTTTATGTATTTTACATTGTACACCTGCTGCTTGTAACTGCTCTATCAGAATTTGATTTTCTTTTTGTTGGAAAAAATGCTGTACACTTTGTGCTATCTTTTCACCCACTTCTGGCACCGCCATCAAATCTTCTAATGAAGCATGCATTAAATTTACTATATCCTGAAAATGTATGGCCAGCTTTTCTGCTGCAGTAATGCCAACATAGCGTATACCCAAAGCAAACAATACATGCTTAAAAGGCACAGCTTTTGACTGTATAATACCTCGTAATAAATTTTCTGTAGATAATTTTTTAAATCCATCTAAACCATAGATATCTTGAAAACGCAATGTATACAAATCTGCAGGAGTAGCAATTCGTTTATATTTAAAAAGTAAATCTATAGTTTTTGTTCCTAACTCACCTATATTCATAGCTTTACGATGTGCAAAATGCATTAACTTTCCTTTAAGCTGCGGTATACAGTGCCTACTATTGACACAAAAAATACTTTTTTCTGATTCAGACTGGACTAATAACATATTACAAGCAGGACAATGTGTAGGAAATTTTACACGTCTTTGTTCCTCAGACCTATATGTAGCATCTACAGCTATAATTTTAGGAATAATATCTCCTCCTTTAGCTATGCTCACTTTATCATAAAGGTGCAATTGTAATTTTTGTATATAATCTTTATTATACAACGAAGCTCTTTTTACTACAGTACCTGCAAGCAATACAGGCTTTATATGGGCTACTGGAGTAATTATACCTGTTCTTCCTATCTGATAGGTTACCTTTTCTAAACATGTTGTTATAACTTCTGGAGTATATTTATAGGCTATGGCCCAACGTGGACTTTTTGATGTAAGGCCTAGTGTTTTTTGTTGTGCTATGTTATTTACTTTTATTACTATACCATCTATATCCATAGATAATTTATCTTTTTTTTCTTCCCAAAGGGAAATATAATGCATAATTTCTTGAATATTTTTACATATTTTATAAGTAGGGGAAATATTAAATCCCCACTGATCAAGCTGTTGTATGCCTTCATAGTGTGTTTTTATATATGATATAGATGTAGACAAGGCATAGCAATAGCAGTCCAAACTTCTTTGTGATACTATTTGAGGATCAAGCATTTTTAAAGTACCAGAAGCCGTATTTCTAGGATTAGACCAAAGGTTTTCTTTATTTTTTTTTCTTTGGTCATTTAGTGCATTAAAAGTATTTTTATGCATAAATACTTCTCCACGTACCTCCATAATAGAAGGTATATTTTTTTGAGTTATATGCAATGGAATGCTGTGTATCATTTTCATATGTGCTGTAATATCATCACCTTTTTCACCATCTCCCCTGGTTACAGCATGGTGTAATATTCCATCTTTATACGTCATACTCACAGCTACACCATCAAATTTTAACTCACATACAAAGGTAATATTTTTTTCATGGGGTAATAATTTTTTTATGCGTTCTACAAAATCTATAATTTCTGCTTCACTGTATGTATTATTTAGTGAAAGCATAGGATATTTATGATATATAGAATTAGTATGCTGATTCCATTTTTCTCCTACATTACCTGTAGGTGTATCTTCAGTTTTATACTGTGGATATTTTTGCTCTAACTGTTGCAACTGCAACAACATTTGATCAAAAGTATAGTCTGATATTAATGATTCACTCTGCTGATAATATTTTTCATTGTAATAATGAATTTTTGCTTTTAATTCTTGAATTTTTTTTTTTGCTTGCGCTTCGTTCATAGCATAAGGCTTGATATATTTATTTTTATTAAAGTAAATAAAATAAAGTTTCTTAAATTTAGTCAAAAAAAGTATCTTCTAGTATCATACTCTTTAATTGTTGAATCATGAACAAAAATAAAAAAAGAATATTAGTAGCCATGAGTGGTGGTATAGACAGTGCTGTAGCAGCTATTATGCTACACGAACAAGGTCATGAAGTGATAGGCATAACCATGAAAACCTGGGATTATGCTTCAACAGGAAGTAAAAAAAAAGAAACAGGATGTTGTACATTAGATGCTTTGCATGATGCACGTCATGTTGCTGTACAATTTGGTTTTCCACATATAATTGTAGATATAAAAAAAGAATTTGGTGCTTTTGTTATCAATAACTTTAAAAAAGAATACCTTGCAGGAAGAACACCTAACCCTTGTGTGTTATGCAATACCCATATTAAATGGGAAGCTTTATTAGAAAAAGCAGTACAACTAGATTGTTCACATATTGCTACAGGACATTATGCCAATGTACGTAAAGAAAACAATAGGTATATAATTTCAAAAGGAAAAGATATTACTAAAGACCAATCATATGCTTTATGGGGCATATCACAAAAAAATCTCAGCAAAACAATTTTTCCCTTAGGAAATTTGATAAAAAAATATGTCAAAGCATTTGCTAAAGAAAAAGGATTACATAACTTAGTAAATAAATCTGAATCTTACGAAATATGCTTTATACCTGATAATGACTATCGTGGATTTTTAAAAAAAAATGTTAAAGATATAGATAAAAACATAGGAGCTGGAAACTTCATTTTAGAAGATGGTACTATAGTAGGCAAACATAAAGGCTATCCTTACTATACTATTGGACAACGAAAAGGATTAGGCATAGCATTAGGTTATCCTGTATATGTTACAGAAATACAGCCTAAAAACAACCAGGTAATGCTAGGCACATTTGATGATCTAAAACGGGAAGGCATGTATGTGAATAAAATCAATATGGTCAAATATGCTTCACTACAGGAAAAAAAATGGAATACTACCACAAAAATTCGTTATCATGATGTAGGTAAACCAGCAGTTATTGAACAAGAAGGAGAAAAGATTAAAGTATTTTTTGGCAATGGAGCACATGCTATTGCACCAGGACAGGCAGCTGTTTTTTACGAAAATGATGATGTAATAGGAGGTGGATGGATTGAAAAACCATTTATAAAGGGATATAAATCAGCTTCCAATTAGTGTATAGATTGGTTCCATTTTTTAGTAAATTGTATTATGGCTCAATAGAAAATTTTTACTTACAAAAGTAATTAAATAGTGCGAAATTTATAAAAAAAGTTTATGTTAATACCAAATAATCCAACTCAACAAAAAGGCTATGCCTTAGAATTTGCGAACCCAACATATGATATAGCCTTTAAAAAACTGTTTGCCCATCAAGAAAATGAAGAAATTATTATAGATCTATTGAATACTTTTTTTGATTTTACCGGAGATAAAGAGATAAAGAAGATAAAAATACTAAATTCAGAAAATATAGAGAATAATCTGTTAAGCGAATTTAAACACTCAGGCAAAATAACAAAAGTAGATGCAAAGTATGAGTATTTTACACCAGTCTATGAAGGTAAAGATAGGTTGGGTGGAAGGATAATTTTTGAAATGCAGCGGGCAAATCCAAAAAATTTTATGTCTCGCTTATTGTATTATACATCAGATTCCCATGTATTTTTAGTAAACCACAATAAAAATTTAGGAAATTTAAAATACGATATTCCACCAATCTATTCATTAGTAATTTATACAACAAAAGTAGGAAGTAGCAATGAAAATACATTTTTAATAAATGAAAATGATCGCATTGAAAATTGTCTTGCAACGACTATATTAGATGATAATAAAATAATAAATGAAGGTAAAAGCTTTTGTAAAATTTTTGAATTAAATAAATTTCGTAAGTATTTCAAAAGAGAGAACAATTCTATCAAGGAAACAAAATATGATCTGTTCACACAAAATTTATGTTATCCAAATAATTATTCAGCATTTAAAAAAAGAGCAATACTTCAAAATAATATTGAAAAAAAGATTGCATGGCTAAAATTTTTTTCATATTGTTCAGAAAGGACATCGATCCCAGAAAATATAAATAACAGCCTAAAAAATAGCTATGGTCTAATGAATATTTCAGAATGGCAAAAAAAAGAGCAAGAACAATATAAAAAGCTTCAAGAAGAAGTAGAGGATTATGAGCTTTTTTTAAACGAAGAAAAAAAGGAAGCAAAAATGCAGGGAATACGTATAGGTAAGCTAGAGGGTGAAAAAAGGGGTAAGCTAGAGGGTGAGATAGGAAAAGTAAAATTTTTAAAAAAATATAATATAGCAGAATATGATATCAAAGACTTTAAATACCTTAAGAGTAGTCATATCAAAAAAATTTTAGAAAAGAAAAATTGGCAGGATTTGAGTAATGCACAAATATTTGAAAAACTACAAAAAGGAGGTCATAAAATTATATAAGAAATAAGAACAGTTCTTTATATCATAAAGAAATATTCATTCTATTTTGAAAAAAAATTGATTACAAATCAAGATTTAACTAGACATTAAAAAATAGAAAAAAAAGATCACAACTACAAAACATAATGAAAAGAAAAAAAAAATCACTAATAAAAAATTTGTTGTTGACAATAAAATACCTAAGAAAAAAAAAAAAGCCAAGCACAATACCTATCCAAAAAAGTCAATATTTTCACAATAACCAAAGCATAAGTACACTACAATATCCCAAAGAAACAATGCCTGTACCTCCAAGAGGAAGATATCAGCTCCATAATGATATTGATAATTGTATTGTTTGTGATAAATGTGTAAAAATATGTCCGGTAAACTGTATCACCATAGAAGCTATACGTTCCCCCACACTCATAGGAAAAACAAAAGATGGTAAAGCCAAAAGAATATATCCTGCAAAATTTGACATAGATATGTCTAAATGTTGTTTTTGCGGCTTATGTACTGTAGTGTGCCCAACAAAATGCTTAACTATGAGTGGAAATTATGCCTACAGTACAGATAATATAGAAAATCATAACTTCAAATTTTCAAAAATGAAAGAACCAGAAATAAAAGCAAGAAAAAAAAAATGGCAAGAACATAAACAAAAACAACAGGAAAAAACAAGCATACAAATTTTTTAATAATGGCATTGCAAATCTGCAGCATTATACTTATTGTTCTAACAATAATGATACTATGTCAAAAAAATATCATGTATGCTATACTATTTTTTGGCCTACTTACTATTACCATAGCAGTGTGCTTTTTATTGCTTGAGCAATATTTTTTATCCATAGCACAGCTTCTCCTATATACAGGAAACATAATGCTATTTTTACTGTCAACAGCCATGTTTATAGGTAAAAATACAAATAAAAAAAAAGTAAAAAATAATACCTATAATTACATAATATTCCCAATTTTATGCTGTATTATACTTTGTACACAATTACCTATTATGCCCTATAAAATAAAAAATATAATACTCAAACAAAATACTACAAACCATATCTTTCATTTAGGAGATGCTTTATTCAACAAATATTTTATTATTTTTGAAAGCATAGCATTAGTACTATTACTAACCATTGTAGGTATAGTATGTCTATACCAATCTAAAACAGATAATAAGGCTTAATCATAAAATACACTACCACACCACTTATAGAAACATATAGCCAAATAGGCAAAGTATACCTTGCTATTTTTCTATGAGAAGCTACTTTATGTAGCAAAGCATACATAAAAGTCATGAGAACAAAAGGTACAGTAATTATAGCCAATACAATATGAGAAAATAATATAGCCAAATAAACTTTTCTCCAATACTTTACATGTAATAATTCCTCAGCAGAAAGTATGCCATTACCTGTAGTATCCCCATACACAACAGGAGGTACAGTAGCATGATAAATAACATATGAAATTAAAAATACTATTCCTAAAAAAAAAGCAGCAATCATAGTGTACTTATGATAACTTGTTTTTTTGTTTTTAATAAAAAACCATCCTAAAACAAGTAAAAAAGCAGTGGTACCATTAATATAAGCATTAATATGTGGTAATACATGGACCCAAGACATATTTAACCATAATTTTTTTGAACTAAAAAATAGCCATCCAACCAAAGCAGGTACAAAAGCAGATACAATAATAATAAATAAATAAAACCTCTTTTTCATAATCATGATAAATTATAAATTTTAGTATTTTGATTTTTTCATAGAAAAATTGGTTTTAAAAAAAAATTGAGGATGAAAAATATTATCATAAGAATTATAAGTAACACCACAGTGCAAAGAAATAGGAAAGTCAATATTTAAAATGTACAAATCAGTACATAAAAAAGTAGATAAATTATAATTATTATATTCGACCTTGCCCCACATTTTTTTTATATAAAGCCAAAGATCAATACCCTTATCAGGATACCATATAGGAAAAACATATTTAAAAAAAAATGGTCTGATCGATTTAATATTATACATTGTTTTCCATAAAAAACCATGATTGGGCAAAAGACCTGGCCAGTAAGTAGATATTTTAATATTGATATTATCAAAATTGAAAGCCCTGAGTTTATTTGAATAATGTAAAGAAAATAATTGACCCCAGGAAGGATAAATATCCCTAGAACTTTTAGGAAACATATGATGAAAAGAAAATGCTAAATTCTTTTGAAATTTTAATTGATTTTTTTCATAAAAATAGCAAAAAGACATATTAGTGAAAAACTTTCTAGTAAAAGAAGTAGGAGAAAAATGATAAGGAAAAGACAATAACAAATTGATATTATTTCCAGGAGAATAGCATTGTTTTATAGCACAAAAATTACTAGAAATACCAATGTTAGGATAACAATTTTTATATAAAATATTCCAAAAAATACCTTTATAATATCCTAGTTGAATATCAGTAGTACCTAAAATATCATTAGAAAAACTAACAATTTTCAAATGATTATTTAAATCTAAAGACATACTTTGACTATGAAAGTTTATAATATTATGGTAGAAATTATACTTTTTTATAGGATATATTTTAGGAGCAATTTTTCCTAAGATATGGCTATTATTTTCTTGATCTATGAGATTTTTATGAATATTAAGACCAATATTTTTTAAATTTCCTATACATTTCCATTTTTGTGGTTCAAAAGGAATTTTAACAAGATCAACACCATTCTCTACATAATCAGAAAATATTATTGTCTTATTTTTAGCACAAAAAAAAGGATAATAAACTCCATATTTTCTTATGGCAACCTGATATATTTTTTTTGTAGTACAATGTAAAGCATAAATAGCATCTACACCTGTATAAGCAGCTTCATAAAGTATATAAGGAGCACAAAAAATAGCATTACCAATAGAAAATTTTTGATATGGCAGTACAATAGATTCATTACCAGTAGAAAGCCTATAAGTACAAATAGATTTTTGATTGTTATAACATTTAATAAAAATAATAGTATTGTTATCTGCTGACCAAGCAGGAGAAAAATAATAAACATTTTCAGGGTTATCTATTTTTTTTATTAATTTACCATTAATAGCATTTAAAATTACTAAAGCGTGCTCATATTTTTCATTAGTAGCTACAGCAACTATTTTTTTACCATTTGGGGATAAACAAGCTGACTGATATCTACTTTTTTTTGTTAAAATTTTTAATTTTTTTGTTTTCAGATCATATTGTTTAACCACTGCATAAACAGTGTGTTGTTTGTAAGCATGTTTTACACGAGCATTCCAAATAATTTTATTATTAGCAATAGAAAACTGTGTGCCTATAATGTCAGCAGGATAGTACAATAATTTTTCTTTACCATGCACATCAATCTGTACAAAAGTTGATACATGCCCTAGCCCTTGCTTAAGCGCAATTACTGTACCATTTTTAAGTGTTTGTGGTTTTTTGTATAAAAAATTGTTTTGGGAAGAACATATGGTTTTTACTGGTGTAGGTTGAATATAGCTTATTTGTTTTTCCCATTTTAATTTCATTTCTTCCTGCATATCTGCATATAATGCTAATAAAGTTTTATTTGTAGCCTTTTTTATTGCTTTTGAAAATTTAAATATACCCACAGGATAAAATGGAAATCCACTGAATGCATTTTCCCAAATAGTATTAACAATATCTTTACCATAATGCCTACGCAAATAGGCAATAAAATGATAACCAAAAGTATAATGATTTTGTATAAAATGCCTGTAAGAGCCTAAAACTTGCTTATCATAACTAAAGCATTGGTTTAAAGTATTAATTTTATATCGTATGCTAAAACGAGGTAAGCGTCCTCTTCCTCCCTTTGTTAGGGCTGTTTCTATACAAACAGCATCACCTTCCCAGCACCAAGATGGTATAATTAAATGAGCATATATTACTCTATAAAATTCTCCTACTAAATAATTATGGAACTTACTGCTACTCTTAGCAAATTGCATTATATGACGTAATTCATGCACTGCTAATAAATCAAGCCAATCTGTATTACCTAAAAAATGATGATCTTGTGTAGGAAAACAAAAAAACTCTCCCTTTCTAGGAGCTAAACTAATATATCCATTAGGTATAGCCTGCTGATTTCTTAGTACAATACTAATTTTTTTAGGTTGAGCTTGTAATGTTTTTTTTTCTGCTACAAATAGATACTCTAAAGTATTAGCTAAACGTTGAGCTTGTTTTTCAGCATCTTTTGAAAAGATAATCTGAAAATGAGGAGTATCTACCATATGCCATAATTTTTTATGGATAAATGCTCCAAAAAAAAAAAGTAAAAATAAAAAATATATATACCGAAAAAATAACATCTAGATATTAAAATTATGCTTTACGTTTGAGATAACGCAAAATAGATAGTAAAAAACCAATAAGCATAACTATACTTCCAATCCACAGTAAAGTTATCCAAGGTTTTTCCATTACTTTTAGAACAATATAATCTCTTTGTGTAGAGCTTATCTCTAGGCTATATTCTTTTTTTTCAGGATGTATATTCAAAAAATTAATTTTAATACCAAGATCCTCCACAATAAAAGGAATATACCCTACACGCTTATTTTGAATGATATAAATAGGTGTAGCCATATAATCTTTTACTTTTCCCGAAATTTTTATTACTGCTTTTATAGCTACATCTTGGGGAGATAGTTGTACATGACTATCAGAAATAGTATCTAATTTTTCAATATACATTATTTGGGCAATAAAATCATTTACAAAAAAATTTTTTCCTTGCATAACAGTAAAAATTTCTTTTTTATGCCAAATTTTTTCTTGTGTAGGATCAGCTACTGCAGAAATGTATGTATAAAGATCTTTATGCCAAAAACATTTTATAGCAGGAACAGCAGATAAATTTTTTTGTGTATGATGTTGAGACTGAGGATATAAGATAAATTGTTTACCCTTATAATCATTGTACACAATTTTATAATATATATTATATATATCAATAGGTACTACAGTATTTTTAGCAAAAAAAATTTTGTTATTATACACAATATCCTCTTTTGCTACAAAATATTTTTTTTGAAACATCAAACTTTGCTTTGCTATATACCCTGGATAGCCTAGTGCTTTAAAATACTGACCAGCATATTGTACAGTATAACCTGGCATAGCCTTAGGATCATTTATCCACAACAGCATATGTTCAGTATTCATAGATGTTGAAAAATCTTTACTATAACGCAATCCACTGCTATTTTTAGATAATATTTTCTCATAGCCAGAAGAAAATAATATACCTAAAATCATAATAGCCACGCCCATATGTGCTAAAAAACCACCAGAGGGTCTATAATGTGCTTTAAATATCGAAAATAATGTTATCGAATTAAGTACTATAGCATATATACCAGCTATCAGCAAAATGATATAATTCACCTGGTATGTAGATGTATTAAGCACTAATACCAAAGTACAAGCTAAAGATACAAAACAAGATAGGCTAAATTGCTGTATACATATTTTTTTTTCATACTGCTTAAACCAAAAAAATTGAGCTGTAGCAGAACCTACTAGAATAAATACAGCAAAAATAAGCTGATAATAAGTATAAAATGCTATAGCATGTATAGGAGGAGCCAAGTTACTTTTTATCCCAAAAAATGCCAACACAGTATTGTATACAGGTATAGAAGTAGGTATTAATACTTGTAAACCCATTAAAAATAAAATAAGTGCTGCCAGCAAAAGCCAATTGTTAAGGGAATTAGCGTTGGAAATAGGTATTATTTTTTTTGATAATTTTTTTAAACGAAAAAAAGAAATAATAATAATAAAACAAAAAAAGAAAAGATAAGCTACCAGCTGAGTTGAAAACCCTAAATCAGTAAAAGAATGTACAGAAGTATTACCTAAAATACCACTACGCGTAAGAAAAGTAGCATACCAAGTTAATAGAAAAGCTAAAAGTATTAACATACAAGTTGTTTTTACACCTTTCAGCTGTTTTTTTGCTATAAGCATAGCATGCATACCTGCTAAAAGAATAATCCAGGGAATATACACAGCATTTTCTACAGGATCCCAACTCCAATATCCACCAAAGCTCAAAGTTTCATAAGCCCAATAGGCACCCATTAATATGCCCAAGCCAAGTGTAAATAAAGTGAATAAAACCCAAAAAGTAGCAGGACCTATCCAACACACTATTTTTTTTTTCCAAATACCTACAATACAAAATGCAAAAGGAAAAGACATACTAGCAAAACCTAAAAATAAAATAGGAGGATGTATAGCCATCCAATAATTTTGTAATAACGGATTTAGCCCATTCCCTTCTTGAGGCACAAAATAAGAAGGTACCTGCATAGATGTGATGTCTACAGCATTTTTCCAAAGCATAAAAGGATTACTACCCACAGTAGTAGAACCAAATTTAAACCCTAATAGCATAGCACATAACAGTATTTGAATAAAAAGAATTACTGCTATTACACCATTTTTCCATGTATTATTCTTTTTACCAACAAAAAAAATAAGTAAAAAAATATGCCAAAACATCCACAATAAAAAACTACCTTCTTGACCTTCCCAAAAGCAAGAAATAAGGTAGTAAATAGGTAAATCAGATGAGGAATGACGCCAAACATAATAATAATCAAAACGATGTTGAAAAATCAATACAAAAAGTAAAGTTATTACACAACATATGCTCAAAGCATGCAACACTAAGCAATACAAACCTTTAGATGAAGTATTTTTTTCCTTAATAACAGCAGCACCATACAGCACAAATCCTAAAATAGCAGATAGCAAAGCAGTACCAATACACAAATTACCCCAATGGCCTATAGTGAGAGATGAAAAAAAATTATGATTAAAATTAATCATTATAATGAAGAAATAAGAATTAAAACAATATACTTTTTCAAGGCACTAATTAATAAAGTGTGTAATAATTAAAATACAAAACAATGCAAAGTTAATAATTAAAATTAAAAGATGTTGAAGTATTTAATATCTTATAATATATATTTACCATATTAATCATAAATTCGATTTTACTATTAGGAACTATTATTTAGATTATAGCTTCATATTCTACCTACAAAAAGACAAAAATTATTAAAAATACATCGCAGAATAATTTTATTTTTCAAAAATTTTATAAAAGCATTTTCTTGTAGTGAGTATATTATTTTTACCATCTAGTATAACAGGAGCAATACAATTTTTTATATGATTATTCTCATTTATTAGCAAGGTATTTTCACTACTACTGTCTTCTTTTGTAAATATTATATTACTAAAGAATAGATTGGTGGAATATCATATTTTAATCTTCCAATATTTTTATTGGTGTTTACTAAATAAATATGAGAAGATGCTCCATAATACAATAAATAGGCAAAGGAATAAAATTATAAATTATTCAAAAGATCTATTATAATTACTTCATTCTCTTGATCTGCCAACAATTTTTTAATGCTACATCATATGTTGCATGCACAAATTCTAAAAATACCGATTAAAATAAAAAGAGTACTATAATTTAATTTACATATTTTTGTGTGTGTCGTAAATTTAGTACAACAATAAATACTATAAATTTAACAAACTCATTTATTTGTAGACATATACCAAAATCTATCAGCAATATTTGTTATATTGTCTATATAATTAATTTTATTTTTTTAAAAAAAATAGTTAAAACTACATACACTTACACTATTTATCTATTTATGCCTTATTCTGCAGAATTCATACTAATTATTGGTTCATTTTTACTTCTAGTAGCTACATTATCAAGCAAAATATCTACCAAATTAGGCATTCCTATCTTATTACTATTTTTAGCTGTAGGCATGCTAGCAGGACCAGATGGTATTGGTAAAATACAATTTGAAAGTGCCTCTACAGCAAAAATTATTGGATGCATTACATTAACTTTAATATTATTTTCTGGTGGCCTAGAAACAAAATTTTCACATGTAAAACCTATTCTTTGGAATGGTGTACTGCTATCTACCTCAGGAATTCTGATTACTGCCTTTTCTTTAGGCTATTTTATTTATCTCTGTACAGATTTTACTCTGCTGGAAGGATTATTAGTAGGATCTATTGTTTCTTCTACAGATGCAGCAGCAGTATTTTCCATATTAAGATCACGCAATATACATCTTAAAAATAACCTATGCCCCACCCTAGAGTTGGAATCTGGTAGTAACGATGCCATGGCTTATTTTTTAACTGTATTTTTATCTAGCCTTATTGCAGGCACCACTACTTTTAACTTCTGGGGATCAGTTATTTATTTTTTAAAAGATATGTCTATAGGCATGTTAGTTGGGATTTTTATTGGCAAAATAATGGCATTTTTAATTAATAAGATTAAGTTAGATTATGATATGCTCTATCCTACCCTTACCCTTTCTATTATTATATTAACATATTCTGCTACAAACTTTATCCATGGTAATGGCTTTTTAGCAGTATATATTGCAGGTATCATTTTAGGAAACAAAAATTTTATCCACAAAAAAAGCCTTATCAAATTTTATGAAGGTATTTCATGGCTCATGCAAATTGTAATGTTTGTAGTGCTAGGACTATTAGTATATCCTAAAAAATTAGTAACTATTACAGGAATAGGACTTTTAGCTTCAGCATTTCTCATGTTTATTGCTCGACCTGCCAGTGTATTTTTATCTTTAGCTTTTAATAAGATTGATGTAAAACAAAAAATATTTTTATCTTGGGTAGGATTAAGAGGAGCAGTACCTATTGTTTTTGCCATATATCCACTTACCATAGGGTTAGAAAAATCAGACACTATTTTTCATATAGTATTCTTTATTGTACTTACCTCTGTATTGCTACAAGGCACTACACTATATCCTTTAGCTAAATTTTTAAAACTAGAAGAAAAGCAAAATCAAAAAAAAAAAAAATCATTAATATTTGCAGAAGATGAAATAAAAAATGAACTAATAGAAATTAAAGTACCAAAAAATGCATCAGCACAAGGAAAACAAATTGTGGATCTAACCTTTCCTTCCAAATCACTTGTTGTGCTTATTAATAGAAATAATCAGTATATTACCCCTAGAGGAGATACATATATTATGCCTAATGACGTACTTACCATTATGATGGATGATAAAAAAGATATTGAAATAATAAAAAAAAAACTAGCTGAAATATAACCTTTTTTGCTTGATATTATTTTTTAGTATGCAACATCTATCCCTTAAACAACGCCTTCAACATAAACTTTCACCCCAACAACTTCAGCTCTTCAAGCTGTTAAAAAATTCTACTGTAGAAATTGATACTACCATAAAAAAAGCCCTTGAAGAGAACCCTATGCTAGAAGAAATCGAAAAAACAGCAAAAAATAATATAGAAGAAAAAATAAAAGGCTATAGATCATGGCAATATCAACAACCTAAATCTTTTTTTGATATGCCTATTATAGCACAAAAAATATCTTTACAAGACAAACTATTATCACAGCTAGGCTATTTAAATCTTTCTGAAGTAGAACAGATAATAGGCAAAGAAATTATTGGCAACATAGATGAAGAAGGATATCTACGTACCGATATATTAACAATACAAGAAAATATTGCTCTATCATACTATATTGAAACAGATAAAAACTGTATTCAAAAAATATTAGAAAAAATACAGCATTTTGACCCCACAGGTATTGGAGCTAGAAACGTACAAGAATGTTTACTATTGCAACTCAAAAAAAAACAGTTACCTATAGAAAAAATTGCATATCAGATTGTGTTACATTGTTTTGATGCATTAAGTCATAAACATTATGATAGGATAAAAAAAAGACTTAACATTCAAGATAAAAAAACTTTGCTTCAAGCAATACATTCTATTGAACGTCTAAACCCTAAGCCTGGAATAGATAGAACTATAACCTACAGCACAACAAGACTATACCCAGACTTTGTACTAAAAAAAAATCAAGAAAAATTTGAAATTTTTTTAAGTGAAAAAAACTACCCTAAACTAGGTATAAAAAAATATTATACTGACCTTTTAACATCATACCACAATACAAAAAAAAAAAACAAAGATATACAACATACCATTACTTTTTTAAAAACAAAATATGAACATGCTACAGATCTTATACAGGGCATTAAACAAAGACAACATACTCTACTTACTGTAATGCATGCTATTGTAGAAAAACAACGAAATTTCTTTCTTGAAGAGAAAGAGGAAAACCTTAAACCCTTGCGTTTACAAGATATTGCTAATATAGTAAAGATGGATATTTCTACCATATCTCGTTGTATAAGTAATAAAGCAATACAAACAGACCTAAGCACCTATATGCTCAAATATTTTTTTACTGAAAAAGCAAAAGACGCTTATGGCAACGAAATTAGCAATAAAAAAATAAAAGTAGCCTTAAAAAACATTATAACACAAGAAAATAAACAAAACCCTTTTTCTGACGAACAAATTTATGTACTTTTAAAAAAAAAAGGATATTTAGTGGCTAGAAGAACAATAGCCAAATACAGAGAAAAAATGAATATACCCGTTTCAAGGCTAAGAAAAACACTTGTAGTAAACTAAAGAGTATATCGAGCATGCAATTTGGACATAGTACAAAAAGCTTATCTACTATTAATTGGCATTTGCCAGAAGATCCTCCACTTACAAAACAATTTTTAGCTTCTTTATCCTCTTACAAAACAATACCCCATATTTATGTTGGATGTGCAGTATTTACAGACCCTAGCTTTGTAGGCACAGTATATCCATCCCAAGCCAAACCAGACCATTACTTAAGTTATTATACCCAACAATTTAATGCTTTAGAGCTCAACAGCACTTTTTATGGAATTCCAACTATAAAAAAAATATTACAATGGAAAAAAAAATCCACTTCAAATTTTATTTTTTGTCCTAAATTTCCAAAATCTATTAGCCATAGAAAAAATATAGCATATCATTCATCTGCTATAGCACAATTTTTAGACAACATAGCACATTTTGATTCGCACTTAGGCATACCTTTTTTGCAGCTATCCCCTTACTTTCATCCTAAAGATTTTCTTCATTTAGAAAAATTTATTACCTTAATACCTAGTCACATGTCCTTGGCTATAGAATTAAGACATGCAACTTGGTTTTCCGATGAAAAAAATAAGGACATGCTATTTCATTATCTACAAAAAAAAAATGTTGTATGGATAATTACCGATACCAATCTTCGTAGAGATGTTTTACATCAAATAATTACTTCTGATACTGTATTTATACGTTTTAAAGCAAATGATTTGCATGCTTCAGATTTTTTTCGCCTCAACGAATGGGTAAAAAAACTTTTATTATGGATAAGTCAAGGAATAAAAAAAGTCTACTTTTTTATTCATACCATGCAAAAACATTTATCCCTTATTTTAGTAGACTATTTTATTAAAACCTTAACACAAAAAAATTCAAAAATACATCTTAAGAGGCCTGTGAAGTACACTAATCAAGGACAAACTTATTTTTTATAAAAAAGATTACAAAATGAAATTTAATCAATTTTTTATTACTCTTAAGCAAAGAGTAAAATTATATAATCAACATATAAAATATGATCAATAAAGTATTAAAAAAAATTTGTGTCTTAATTATTGACTGTTACAAATATGGTATTTCTCCTTTTTTACCTCATTCATGTAGATTTTTACCCACATGCTCTGTATATACCAAACAAGCAATAGAGCAATATGGAGTTAAAAAAGGAATAATACAAGGTGCAAAACGCCTTATAAAATGCCATCCCTGGGGAAATTCAGGATATGATCCGGCATAAAAAGCTGCAAAATTATATTGGTACAAAAATATATTTTTTATATCCATTTTTTATGGATAAGTTTGGTAGCCATCTTACTAGGATAATAAGACAATAAAAAAGTAAAACAAAACATACCCATTAATACATAACACATATCTTTCACAATAATTTTTACAGGATAAGCATCAACTACAGCAGTATCAATACCTAAAGTAATACATCCCCATTTATCTTGTAGAAAAATCAAGATAAGCGCCAAAAATATACCCAAAAAAGTGCCTATAAAGGAAAGCAAAAAACCATGACACAAAAAAATTCTCTTTATAGTTGACTTTCCAATGCCTAAAGCATAAAGTATAGTAATGTCTTTTCTTTTGTTAATTATCAAAATATATAAAACAAAAAATATATTTAGATAAGCAACAAGCCAAAGAAAAAAAAATGTAATCCACAAAATAAATTTTTCTGCATAAATAGCCTTGTCTAAAGAAGCATTTTGTTCTAAGTAAGTGTGTACTACAAATTGTGTAGGTAAAACCCTTTCTACTTTTTTTTTTAATTTTTCTGCTGTATAACCTTTATCTATGCTCAATGCTAGTGACGTAACTTGGTTAAAATTTTGTGTCAAATGAAATAAAAAATGAAGGGGAACAATGACATACTTGCTATCTACCTGCTGAGATACTGCAAAACTTGCAGATGTTTTAATTTTTTTTTGTTTATAAACAAAATATGGACTAAAAAAACTTAGCATATTCCCTTTTTTTGTAGGATAAAATATATCTAAAAAACTAAAAGATTCATTAAGTGGTATGCCAAGCTGTTTTTGTAAACAATGACCTAATATTGCACAAGGATTATTTTTTTCATCTTTTAACTGCATTTTCCCCTGCACAATAAAAGGAGACAAATTATTATGTATTAAAAAATTATCATCAACACCTTTCAAAATAGCAAAAGCCTGTACTCCTTTATATTGCAACATAACAGGTTTTTCTAATACAGGCACTATATTTATTATTCCTTTAATTTGTTGTATTTTTTGCTGAGGGATATCACGAAGAAAAAAATTTTTTCCTTGTTTAAGCTGTACTTTGAGTGGGGGATCTAATGATTGAAACAATTTATGAGTTAAATTTTCTAGACCACTAAACACAGCTAAAGCACATAGCAAAGCAGTAGTAGCAAAAGTAATGCTTATAAGTGCTGTAAGGGCAATAAAAGAAGTAAGTGTTTTTTTTTTATGGGTATAAAGATAACGAGAGGCAAAAAGAAAAGGAATAAACATAAAAACGTGTACAATTTACATATAAACACGCAAGCTTTCAAAAAAAGTTTCTAAACAGAAACTTTTTTTACAATGCCTTCAAAAGCTTTAGGATTATTCATAGCCAAATCTGCAAGACATTTTCTATTAATACCAATATTATGCTGTTTAATTTTAGACATCAGCTGACTGTAAGAAAGATCATATAATCTTGCACCAGCATTAATACGTTGTATCCAAAGAGATCTAAAATGTCTTTTCTTTACTTTTCTATCTCTATAAGCATATTGCAATCCACGTTCTACAGCATTTTTAGCTACAGTCCACACATTTTTTCTTCTACCAAAATAACCTTTAGCTAATTTAAATATTCTTTTTTTTCTTGCTTTAGCAGCAACGGCATTAGTTGATCGAGACATAGTAAAATAATTTTTTTGTTAACAAATATAGAATAAAATATTTATATCATCTTTAATATTTTAGGAGCATCAGAAAAATGTACCAAAGTAGTATTTGTAAGCATTCTTTTTTGTTTTGTAGTTCTTTTACATAAGTTATGTCTTTTAAAAGCATACTTACGTTTTATTTTTCCTGAACTAGTAAGCTGAAATCTTTTTTTAACTCCAGAGTGTTTTTTAATTTTAGGCATAATAATAATAGCATTAAAAGTTATTTTTTAGGGGATAGCAATAAAAACATCTTTCTACCTTCCATTTTTGGCAAATGATCTACAGTAGCTATATTTTCTAACTGATGAGCAAATTTAATTAATAAATGTTCACCTTTTTCTTTAAAGCGAAAAGTATTTCTTCTGAACTGTATAGTTAGCTTAACCTTAGCCTTATCAGCTAAAAATTTTTGTGCATGTTTTAGTTTGAAGTTAAAATCATGATCATCAGTGTTAGGGCCAAAACGAATTTCTTTTAACACAGTTTTTTTAGCTTTCGCTTGAATTATTTTTTTTTTTTTTTTTGTTCGAATTTAAATTTCGAATAATCTATAATTTTACATACAATAGGATTTGATTTACTAGATATTTCCACAAGATCTAAGCCTGCTTGCCTGGCTAAATCTAAAGCTTCTTGTAATGAACAAACTTTCGATACAATGTTTTCACCAACAACACGTACATAATCTGTTTTAATTTTTTCATTAACTCTATAGAGCTCTTTTTTCTTTTTTTGGGTGTATTTTTTATTTTTAATCAATAATTTTAATGTTTATAATAATATTAGATAACATATGATATAAAGTGCTGTAAATATATAAAATTTTTTCTGAAAGCTATTTTTTATGGCTAAATAATTGGTATTTTTCCTCTTGAGTTAAGCTAACATAACCATATTTTTCTATTTTTTCTAAAATATTATCTATATTTTTTGTGTGGTGACTTGCCTGCTGATGTGCTGTATATTTTTTTGAACGTATTATTTTTAGCTTATTTTTTTTGCTTTTAAAAGCATTTTTAAAAAAAAATTTAAAAAAATTGATACCTTTTCCTTGTTTTTTTTTACTTAATATATTACTATATAGATAACCCCATACAATACTGGCTAAACCCACTACATTATAGACTGCCTTGTCTACTGAAAAAGAAAGACAAAGCCATATCACAGTACAATAAAAAATATATCTAAAAGGAATAGCACCAAAAAATAACAGACGAAAGGTATATTGCGGTGATAGAAAAAAAATAACAGCAACCATAGTATAAATACTACCAGAAATACCTCCATATAATGTATGTTGTTGCAAATAAGGGAAAAATAAATGATACAAAAATAATACAAAAATGGCATTAAAAATAATACCCAATACCAGCAAATGCTGTATCTGCCTATGACTTATAATATGCGATAAAATAGTACCTAAAGAATATAATAAAAGCATATGACTACAACAATGGAATAAATTTAGCTGTACAAATGGATAAGATACAATAACCCATGGAACTGTTATAGTATATTGCCAGTCTGTAGATAAAGAAATATAAGGCAGCAAAGTATTAAAAGGAAGTCCTATAAAAAAACAGACCGTTTTTACTATAAGTAGCAATAAAAATACAGCAATGTTTATAACAATAAATTTCGGAATAAAGTTATGTTGCTTTTGAAATATTTTACGCGCTTTGCCAAAAACTTCTTGAATCATAAAATAGTATTATAGTAATTAAGAAGAAATTAATTAATAACCATAATATAGGTATAATTTTTCAAAAAAAAACAATAATTTTCAACAAAAATAAAAATTTAATACAATCAATTATATACATTCATGGTATGTAGAATACCCATACAACAGAAGGAAAATATCATGCTACAAGCAGTATGAATATGGGATGGTAATGCAGATTTTTCATCATTAGAAAAATTTCCTAATACATATTGAGCTTGTTTACCAGGACCAAAATTATTACCAATACCAAATTTTAGACGAGAAAATTGATATGTAAGCAAATGTTCACCTATACTCTTTAAACCATTATGACCTCCACAAGATCCTTTACCTTTAATACGTAATTTACCAAAAGGCAAAGCAATATCATCCGTAACAACAAGTAGCTGATGAGTATTAATTTTTTGCTTACGCAACCAATAATGTACTGCTTTACCACTGTTATTCATAAAAGTAGTAGGTTTAAGTAAGTGTAAAGATCTTCCTTTGTATTTACTATAACCTACAAATCCTAATCTGTTTATTTCAAAATTAATAGACAGCATATGGGCAAAATGATCTAAAACAGTAAATCCTATATTATGCCTATGATCATTATACTGTTCTCCTATATTACCTAGTCCAACAATTAAATATTTCATGATAGAGCAGTTATGGTATAAAAAATATATTATTTCGTACATATTAATAATACATCATTTAAATTTACAAAATTTATTTTTCTAAATTTTCTCTAATTACTATGTCCAATCCTGTAGCTTGAGTTAAAGGTTCAACTCTTTTCAATTATAGATAATGTAATTTATTATTCGAGTATAACAGATGAAAAAAGAAATTGAAAAAGCACACGATACTATAAAAAACCATTTACCAAAAATTAAAAAATATATGCAAACATATGCGGAAGCTAAAATTCAAGAAGGAAGAAAAGAAGGTATATCAATAGGTGAAAAAAGAGGAGAAAAAAAAAAATAAAATAGCCATAGCCAAATCAATGTATACAAATAAAATAGAGGTCGAGCTGATTGAAAAAATTACAGGATTATCTCGAGAAACATTTTTATTGAAAGATATAACAGAATAACTTGCTATTTTTTGTTTTTTTCGTACTTTCAAATTTTAATAAAGTAGAAATTTTTATAAGATTATTTTGCCCTAAAAAGGCCATATTGTATAAAAAAACTTCTATTATGCCGTAACCTTTTCTGTTTTTCAAATTCCATAGTCAAAGCTAATTCATGCAAAGGAGTATTTTTTTCCATAGTACTTTATAAGTATTTATACTTTTTGATTTAAATATAATAATTGTAGCAATTTTAATACTATTTATTCTAGTTACCTGAACTATTCAGGACAACTTGGTATTTAATCGAATCTTAACTATATTTATTATCTTATATTTATAACTTTTTTATATAAAAAATGTTAAAATGCCTTATAATGAACAGAAAAATATAGCAAAAAAATACTATACCATAGGAGAGGTTGCAAAAATTTTAGCTATAAAACCATCTCTTATACGCTTTTGGGAAAAAAAATTTGTACACATTAAGCCATACAAATCTCCTTTAGGTACAAGAAGATATACAGCACAAAATATTGCCCAAATTCAACATATCCACCAACTAGTACGTGAACAAGGCTATACCATAAAAGGTGCATTAACACAACTCAAAAAAAAGTTCATTTTAAAAGAACAAGAAACCGATGAGCTTATCATAGCTTTAAAAAAGATAAAAAACTATTTTATATACTTAAAGTCCAAAGCAAAAAATTAATGCTTCCCCTAGCCTTCTTGTATTAACTTGCCAATACTTTTATCTGAAAGTGTACAAAAAATTTTTTTCCCTTCAAGGGAATACTGGTTGTTTGGTGTTTCCCATAATGTAGATATAAGATTTTGCATAATGGCAATAGTAAGCCTTTTACCATGTTTTATACTTGTATATTTAGCATAAATTTTAGCTAAATAAGCTCTTCTTTTTATTTTTGGATAATCTTCTTTGTATGCCATAAGCATTTTTTCCATCAAATTTTTTACTTCTTGTACAGCTATTTCTGTTGGATATCCAGTAATAATACATACATTTTTTGCTATGGTAAAACAAAATCCTAAAGCTTCTATATCTTCTTTTGCTTCTGTAAGAATAATTTTTTCTATAATGCTAAGATGTATTTCTTGCTCAAGAAGAAGTTTTTGTACTGTGTTTTTTAGCTTAATTTGCTTTAAATACTTTTCATACAAAATGCGTTCATGAGCTGCCTGTTGGTCAACTATAACCAGCCCTAATGATGAAGTTGCAATAATATATTTTGTATTAAACTGTATAAAAGTATAATCACTATCTACTTCTAACGGCGGCATATGAATATTCTCTTGCTGAGCTTGTACTGTACTATTGGCCTTGCTACTGTAGGTAACCATTTTTTCTTGGCTATCTTCTTGTACAAAATGCCCATCTACTTCTTTTTGATTTAATTTATCTACCCATTTATGCCATTCTTCTACATGATTTGCAGGTGCTATGCTATTTTTAAACTGTACATAATTTTGTTGCTTTTTTTCTTGCACATAATGTTTATCTTCACCTTTCTCTCTTGTAAAAAGCATATTATGGCTAATAGGTGCATCTTGTTCAAATGCTATAGCAGGTAAAATATTATGTATAGCCAATGCTTTTTGTATACAAGCTTTTATAATACTATATACCATTTTTTCATTTTCGAACTTAATTTCTATTTTGTTTGGATGAATGTTAAAATCAATATGCTTAGCATCTATTTCTATACACAACACATAAAAAGGAAATAATTCTAAAGATAATAATCCTTCAAAAGCATTTTTTACAGCGTGATTTAAATAATGACTTTTTATAAAACGTCTGTTTACAAAAAAAAATTGCTCTGCTCTGTTTTTTTTAGCATATTGAGGTTTTCCAACATAGCCTTTTATTCGTATATTTTCTGTTTCTTCCTGACATGGAATAAGTTGTTTTTGGTATTCTTTACCAAAAATATGTACTATTCTATGGCTAAGCTTTGTAGCTGGAAGTTGATAAACTTCTTTGTCATTTTGGTATAATGTAAATTGGATGTCTGGTTTTGACATTGCAATGCGTTGAAATATTTCTATAATATACTTCATTTCTATAGCATTCGATTTAAGAAAATTTCTTCTGGTAGGTACATTAAAAAAAAGATTTTTTACACTTATACTTGTGCCTACAGATGCATTTATAGGTTCTTGGTTCAAAAATTTTCCACCCTCTATACGTATTTTTGTACCTATTTCTTTTTTAACCATTTGTGTAGATAGTGTAACCTGTGCTATAGAAGCAATAGAAGATAATGCTTCTCCCCTAAAGCCCATGGTATATGTTTGTAACAGATCTTTTGTAGTTTTTATTTTTGAAGTAGCATGTTTTTCAAAACACATTTTTGCATCAACATCTGACATGCCCATACCATTATCTATAACTTGGATATTCGTTTTTCCTCCATCTTGTATAAACAACTTTATTTCTGAAGCTTCAGCATCTAATGCATTTTCCAGAAGTTCTTTTACTACAGAAGCAGGACGCTGTATCACTTCTCCAGCAGCAATCTGATTAGCAATATTTTCAGGTAATACTTGTATTTTGTTGTTCATATATGTAAATGATATTAATTTTGATATATACTTTTTTTCATTTTTATTCTTATTTTTGTCATATTTAATTTTAACATAAATATTTTTATTCTATGCATCAAAAATTTAAAAAAAAAATTTTTTTCTTCTGTCTTACTAGTACAATAGCCTTAGGTATATACCAATATAACAACAAAAAAACAAGTTGTAATGCTATATCCTCTATCCATAAAAACCACTGTACGCCTATACCAAAAATTTCTCTTGCTAAGAGTACTGCCATAGGACCAGATGAAACCTATACTACAAAAAAAATAGATGATAACATCAATTTTGTGGATGCAGCAAGCAAAGCAACACCTGCTGTAGTACACATTACTTCTATTTATGAGTCTAAAATTATTAAAAAAAAAGCACCTAAAAATCCTTTTAACGAATTTTTTAAAGACTTTTTCGGGGAGAAATTTTTTGGGGAAGAACACCAACAAGAATATGAGTATAAAACCAAACCAGGATCAGCCTTTGGTTCAGGTGTTATTATACATCAAGATGGTTACATTATTACCAACAACCATGTAATACAAAATGCAGATAAAATTAAAGTAACATTAGATGATAACCAAGAATTTGATGCTACTATTGTAGGTAAAGATGCCAATACAGACCTTGCTCTACTTAAAATAAACAAAAAGAACCTACCTTACTTACATTTTGGTGATTCAGAAAAATTATGCGTAGGAGAATGGGTACTTGCTGTAGGCAATCCTTTTGGCCTAACATCTACGGTAACAGCAGGGATTGTTAGTGCAAAATCTCGTGCCATAAATGACTTTGATGCAAAAGATAATAAAAAAAAAATACTATCATTCATACAAACAGATGCTGCAGTAAATAGAGGTAATAGTGGAGGAGCACTAGTAAATATTCAAGGTGAACTGATAGGCATTAATACAGCCATATATGCTCCTAACATGAGCAGTACCTTTGCAGGATATTCTTTTGCTATACCATCTTCTATTGTAAAAAAAGTTACACAAGATTTAATGCAGTATGGCACAGTACAAAGAGGTGTTTTAGGCATTTATATTCAAGAAATAAATGCAGAATTTGCTAAAAAAAAGAAACTGCAACACTATAGTGGCGTTTACATAGCAGACTTCTTTAAAGATAGTAATGCAAAAAAAGCAGGTCTTAAAAAAGAAGATATAATTATTGCTTTAGATGATATGCCTATAAAAACAGTTTCACAGTTGCAAGAAAAAATACAAATGCACCAGCCAGGAGATAAAGTTAAGATAAAAGTATTGAGAAAAGGTAAAAAAAAAACTATTATAGTGACATTACAAAACGATAGTAAAGTAAAAGTAAAATATATTCATCCTACAAAAATAGAAATAGAGGGAGCCACCTTAGTAAATATAAAAGAACAAGAAAAAAAGAAAATGAAATTACAAGGAGGAGTAAAAATAGTTAAAATAGGGCCAGGAAAATTTAAGCAATCAGGTATAGGTGTAGGGTTTATTATTACCCATGTAAATAAAAATTTTGTAAAAAATACCAAAACCTTAACACAAATTTTTGATACAGAAAAAGGAGGATTACTTATAGAAGGTGTTTATCCTAATGGTAAACAAGGGTATTATGCACTGGCTTTACATTAATCATACAAAAAATACTAGCCATAATAATTTTATCTATAAAAATATTCTATGCAGCTTAAGGCCGAAAAACTGATCAAAATATATAAGAAACGTACTGTAGTAAAAAATATATCACTCCATGTAAACCAAGGAGAAATTGTAGGCTTACTAGGACCTAATGGTGCTGGAAAAACAACTACTTTTTATATGATGGTGGGCCTTATAAGGCCCAATCAAGGAAAAATATATTTAGATAGCAAAAACATTACTAAGATGCCCATGTATAAAAGATCTCAACAAGGCATTGCCTACCTTGCACAAGAACCCTCTATTTTTAGATCATTGACTGTAGAAGAAAATATTTTAGCTGTATTAGAGATGAAAAAATTAGATAAAAAAGCACAACAAGAAAAAATGGAAAGCTTATTAGAAGAATTTAGCCTTACACATGTACGAAAAAATTTAGGAATAGTACTCTCTGGAGGAGAACGTAGAAGAACAGAAATAGCGCGATCATTAGCCATAAATCCCTATTTTGTTTTGCTTGATGAACCATTTGCTGGTGTAGATCCTATAGCTGTAGAAGAAATACAAATAATTATATCAAAACTAAAAAATAAAAATATTGGCATCTTAATTACAGATCACAACGTAAATGAAACACTATCTATTACAGATCGTGCCTATCTTATGTTTCAAGGACAACTATTAAAATCTGGATCTGCAGAAGAACTCGCAAAAGACGAACAAGTAAAAAAAGTCTATTTAGGCCAACAGTTTGAATTAAAAAAAAAATCATTGATATAAAATTATTTATCTACCTTTCCACATCTAAAAAATTTCTTCCATATATGCAAAAGCTACTCTCACTATTTTTTAAACTACGTCACAGACGCATAAAAAAATTTATTTACAATCCACATCATGTACAAAAGCGTGTACTAAAAAAATTGCTTTATACAGCAAAAAATACCCTAATAGGAAAAAAATATGCCTTTCATTCTATAGATTCTATATACAAGTTTAAGTACAGAATGCCTGTATGTACTTATGAAGCCTTCTATCCTTATATCCAAAAAATATTACATGGAGAACAACATGTATTATGGCCAACACCTATACACTGGTTTGCTAAATCTTCTGGTACTACCAATGACCATAGCAAGTATATCCCCATATCTAAGCAAGCCATACACCAAGGGCACTATAAAGCAGCCTACGATATGCTTGCCTTATATATACAACAAATTTCTGATACACAAATCTTTAATGGAAAAAATATATCTATACTTAATGCCTTAGTACCTGCATCTAATTTTAGTGCAACAAAAATACACATAGGCGATATATCTACTATTCTTTATAAAAATATGCCTGCTTGGGTTAGAAAAACCCAAATTATTTCTGATGATATTTTAATAAGCCCTTGGGAAGATAAAATAAAAAAAATCATTACAATAGCAGCAAAACAAAATGTTGTTTCACTTACTGGAATTCCTACTTGGATTTGGCGGCTATTAGAAACAATATTACAAAAAAACCAAACAAAATATATCCATAATATTTGGCCTAAGCTAGAACTTTTTATTCATGGAGCAGTTTCCTTTAAACCTTATCAAGGACTTTTTGATACCATAATGGATAAAAAAATAAACTATTTAGAAGTATATAATGCTACAGAAGGATTTTTTGCTTTTCAGGATAATTTGAAGCAAAAAGATATGCTTTTATTGCTAGATCATGGTATATTTTATGAATTTATACCTATAGAAGAATTAAATAATGAACATCCTACAACAATACCTTTAGAAGATGTAGCACTACACCAAATATATGCCCTGGTAATTACCACAAATGCAGGACTATGGCGCTATCTTATAGGAGATACTATTGTATTTACAAAAAAAAATCCATATAAAATACGTATTGTAGGTAGAACAAAACAGTTTATCAATATTTTTGGTGAAGAACTAATCGTTGAAAATGCAGAAAAAGCACTTGCAGTAGCATGTAAACAAACAGAAGCTACTTTATGCAATTATACTGCTGGCCCTATTTATATGGATAAAAATAAAAATGCAGGAGGACATGAATGGTTTATAGAATTTTATAAACAACCTAATAACTTAGATAACTTTTTACATATTTTTGATCAGAATTTAAAAAAAATAAATACAGATTATAAAATAAAACGCAATAGCCATATTATGTATACCCCTAAAATACGTGTTTTACCTAAAGGAACTTTCTACCAGTGGATGGCACAAAAAGGAAAATTAGGTGGACAATCGAAAGTGCCAAGATTAGCCAACCATAGAAAATATTTATCTAAAATTCTTACCATGTTAGAAGAAAAAAAAGATTAAGCCAAAGCAATACTATTACCACAAATTTTATGCCTAGATGGGTTTATTTCTGTATTTTTTTACTGAATTTTCCTTGTAAGGGAAAAAAAAAATTTTTTTCTTCACACAATCCCTTTACTTTAGATCCTATTGTACTTTCAATACAAAACTACCATGCTGCTGCTGAAAGACATTTGAACCCTATTATGCAAGAGATAGATTGTAAAAGCATATTATACTATTATTATACCTATTTTTTTGCCTATAATGTACTAAAGCATAAAGAAAATATTTATCTTTTAAAAAATATAGCTGATAATAATACGCTAAATACATACTACACAGCAAAAAGTAGTCAAAAGCTAGCACAACATTTTTTTGCTAAAAAAAAATTTTCTTCTACTATACACTATCATCTTAAAAGACATACTATAGGGTCCTTGAAAAGAAATAAATTATATTATCAGCTTGCCTATGCCTATCTCAGCCAAAAAGATTATATACAAGCCTTAACCTACTTCCAAAAAATTATTTATACTACCTCTATATACCAAAATATAGCTCATTACTATTGCGGCTGTATTTTGATATTGCAAAAAAAATATGATGAAGCACTACCATATTTTACCAAATTACAAAAAATGCAAAATTATACACTATTGGCTGTGAACATGATAGCTTACATTTACTATCAAAAGCAATGCTTTGTACAGCTTAAAAATTTTCTTTATGAGCAAAAAGATAAAAAAAAATCTTTTTTGCATCAAAAATATTTAGCAGAAGCCCATTTTTATCTTCAAGAATATGGAAAAGCAGCAAAAAATTATCAACAGATTATAAAAAACGAAAAAAATAACCCTTGTGTATGTTATCGATTAGCTTATAGCCTATTTAAAAGTGAAGAATGGAAAAAAGCTATAAAATACTGTGAACAGTTGATAAGCGCAGATACTATTTATAAACAAAAAGCAAGTTATATCCTAGGTTTAATTTATATACACCTTAATAATCATGATTTGGCCTTAGGAGCTTTTCAGAATGCCTATTATAGTGGTAATAAAGATGAAGAACTTACGCAAAAAGCATTACTGCAATGTGGCTTAATTACATATAATCAAAAAAAATTTTCCCAAGCAATACTTTGGTTCAAAGAATGGCTACATACTTATCCCTTAAAAGAAAAAAAAGCATTTGTAGAAAATATATTGATTGAAGCATATCTACAAACAAAAAATTATGCAATCGCTATACAGCACATAGAGCAAATAGAAAAACCCATTTTAAAGATAAAAACCTTGTATCAAAAAATTACTTTATTATATGGAAAAAAGCTATTTATACAAGAGCAATACGCAAAAGCTGTGGATATTTTAAAAAAATCATTACTATATCCTGTTTCACAAACATTAAAATTACAAGCTTTATTTTGGTTAGGAGAAAGCTTTTCTGCTAATAACCAATATGAAAAAGCCTTGTCTTATTATCAGGATATGGTATATGAACCATCTATGCCCAAATTGATGAAAAGCAATATGTGGTATAGTTTAGGATATGCCTATTTTTATCAGGAAAATTATAAACAAGCATTACATCATTTTTTAGCATGCCAGGCAAAAAATGCACTAAATAATATACAAATGCAAGATATTATTTTACGTACGGGTGATTGTTATTATATGCAAAAAAACTATACTAAAGCTCTTTCATATTATGAAAAATTAGTAAAAGAACAATACCATTTGCCACATGTATACTATTATAAAGGATGTATCTATGCTATGTTAAAAAATACTACTTTAGCAACAAAATGTTGGGAAACAGTAATAGCCAAATATTCTAATACTATCTATCATGAAAAAGCACTTTGGAGCAGTGCAAATTACTTTTTATCCCAATCAATGTATAAAAAATCTATACAAAAATTAGATATATACATTCAAAAAAATCCATATGAAGAAAATATTGCTCAAGCTTTACTTTTACAAGCCATTGCCTATAGCAATATCCAAAATATGGAAGCAGTAAAAAAAAATTGTGAAAAAATTTTATCTACCTACCCTCAAAGTACAGCAGCAGAGAATGCCCTATTAGAGCTACAAAAAATTACACTTTTAGCAAAAGATACTGTACAATGGCAAAAATATGTAGAAATGTACAATAAAACACATCCTGAAAGCAATAGTATAGAAAAAATTAATTTTGAAGCTATAAAAAAAATGTTTTACCATCAATCCTACTCTCAGTGTATACCTTTTGCTGAAAAATTTTTGTTAGAACATCCTCATAGTGTTTTTTATTCTAATGTAGTATTCTTTTTAGGAGAAGCATACTATCGTTTACAAAACTATGCACAAGCATTACCATATTACCATAAAATTGTAGAACACAATGAAAAAAAATACTATATAAAAACATTAAAACGTATTGCCCATATATATAATATACAACAAAATTACCATCAAGCACTATATTGGTACAAAATACTTGACAAGCATATTACTCAAACAAGAGAAAAGCACCATAATGCATTACAAATTATAAAAATGCATGCAACCTTAGAGCAACATGATGCAGTTATTGCTCAAGGAAAGGGATTATTAAAAATACAACCTAAAAAAAATGTTCAATATAAAGTGTTGTTAATGCTTGGAAAGGCATATATTAAAAAAAGGGAATTTGCTAAAGCAAAAGCATTTTTAGTACAAATTTCTTCAAGTGCTAAAAAAATATATCTTGCTGAAGCAAAATATTTTTTAGCCTACATTGCCTATCAACAAAAAGCCTATGATCAATCTTTGCATACATTATTTTATATAACAGAAAACTTTATATGCCAACAATACTGGTTAGAGGAAGCTTATTTTTTAATAGCAGAGAATTATGCAGCTAAAAAAAAATTTGTACAAGCAAAAGCTACTTTGCAATCTATAATAGAGCATCATCAATCTACAGAGAAAATTAAAGTTAGAGCAAAGGAAAGATTAAAGGAATTATCGTGATGGTTTCAGGCTATTTAAATGTTCTTTTTTTAGTTAAAAAAATTATATTTTCAATTTCTGCTATACTTAAACCTGTTGCTTGAGATATTTTTGTTTTTTGTATTCCCAATGATAGCAAATTTTTTGCTATGCTTATTTTTTCTTCTTCTTTGCCTTTTTTTAGCCCTTTTAAATTACCAGCTTCATAACTTTTTTTATGACTTTCGCGCAAATCTATCATGTCCAGTTTATAGCGGATATAACCATTTCTTACTTCTTCATCCATATTCAGATAGTTTATTCTTTCTCGAATTTGGGATATATAAGAACCTTTAAAATTTTGGGGGACTTTGCCATATTTTAACACATAGAGCCATTCATCTAGGTCATCTTCTACTTGTCTTGGTAATTTGGGATATACACTACAAAATATTTTGGATAGATATTGGGAAAGTTGTATTGTTTTGTTTCTTTACTTAGTCTTTTGTCAGAGTGAGATTCTTTTTTTAGAGAACGAAATTCTGTTTTACCATGATATATTGTAGATTCAAAAATACTCTCTGGGAGTAAATCAAACAGTAGCACAATATGGATGACTTTTATTATCTTAGCATAGTCTACTGAACTGCTTATCCTATCTAATATATGGCACAAGAAGTATTAAAGTATAATTTGTGAAAAAAATTTACTTTATAGGCTCTTTCTACTTCTATGATGTATTTATTGCCTTCTTGGTCTTCTGCTATGGATTTTTTGCTTTATTTTCTTGCTTTTGTGCTTTTTGGATCTAATAAGGCTGTGATTTTTACAGGATTATACTTGCCTACACTAATGAGACTGGAAAGAAAATTTTCTATTATCCCATAGTTTTCTTTGCTTTTAAGCAGGTGTTTTATGGCATAGTCTAGGCTTATGAAGGGGGGAATGTAATGTCTTTTTTTTTGTATAAGTTTACTTTTTTGTCTTTTATTTTTTTTGTAAATTTTTTTAAATGTAAATATTATCAAAATGTATACAATATATCATTCACAATCCAAATTTATCAAAATCATAAAAAAAATGTATTTATATTTATTTCTTTAATATGAATTAAAATATTTAAATAATTACCATAATATATTTATCTAAACTATTAAAATTGAATTTGCATATTTTCATTTTTTCTTGATGATTATGATTAGTCAACAAACTATAGCCTCCATAATAGAAGTAGCAAAAATTGAAGAAGTTATACAAGACTTTATTACAATTAAAAAAAAAGGCAATAATTATTGGGCCTGTTGTCCTTTTCATCATGAAAAGACACCTTCATTTTCTATATCTCCTGCAAAAGGTTTTTATAAATGTTTTGGCTGTGGTGTTGCTGGTAATGCCATTACATTTATTAAAGCTTTAGAAGGTATAAGCTTTGTAGAAGCTATACAATATTTAGGCAAAAAATATGGGATAACCATAGAAGAAGATGATAATGAAAATTATACCGAAGAAAAACAAACCAAAGAAAGTATATACATTTTATTGGAAAAAGCTCAGAAATATTATGAAAATATATTATTTCAACATAATTCTGGAAAAATAGGACAAAGTTATTGTATGGAAAGAAATATTCCTAGAAATTTAATTAAAAAGTTTGGTTTAGGATATAGCCAGGCTTCTTGGGATAATTTTTGCTTGTATGCAAAATCTCATCATTATTCTGAAGAAATATTGTTGCTTTCAGGTCTAGCAATGAACCCAAAAGACAAAATTTATGATCGATTTCGAGGGAGATTAATGTTTCCTATCCAAAATTTGTCTGGAAAAGTAATTGGTTTTGGTGGAAGAATTTTAGCGGTAGATACAGTTCATGAACCAAAATATATCAATTCTCCTGAAACACTATTATATCAAAAGAGAAAAATTGTTTATGGTATTTATCAGGCAAAAAAAGCTATTCTTAAACAAAATTGTTGTTTTGTTGTAGAAGGTTATACAGATGTTATTGCCTTGCATAAGGCAAATATTGAAAATGTAGTTGCTCCTTTAGGTACTTCACTTACTGAAGAGCATTTACAGATTATCAATCGTTTTACCAAAAACATTATACTCATCTTTGATCACGATATAGCTGGAATTCAAGCAGTTTTAAAATGTATTGATCTAATTTTACAATTAGATATGGAGGTAAAAATTATTACCTTACCTTCAGAAGAAGATCCAGATAGTTTTGTACAAAAAAATACTTTAGCTGATGTACAAGCATATTTTACAACTCAGCAACAAGATTTTGTTCAGTTTAAGGCAAAAGTGTTGTTACACGGCAAAAAAAATGATACTTCAGCACAATCTGCTACTATTAAGGCTATTTTGCAAAGCCTTATGCTTATTCAAGATCCTATTACACGAATGTTATATCTTAAAAAATGTAGTACCCTTTTCCAAGTTGAAGAAGAAACTTTATTAGCAGCATGTAACCGTATTTTGCTTAAAAAGCAGCCTTTTGTAAATAAAGAAAAAGTCCAACATAAGAGTATTTTGGAGATCAAAAAAGAATCTACAGCTGATTTTTTGGAACAAGGTATTCATATACAAGAGCGAGAAAGTTTACGCATGCTTTTATTTTATGGTCATATGACTTTAGAAAATAATATGCATTTGTATAAATATTTGTTAGATGCTATCGCTGATATTACATTTACCGTACCTATACATCAGGCTATTTTAGATGAGTATAAGCAAAAATTAAATGATGGAATTATTTTGGATATCCAGCACTTTATTCATCATAAAGATGAGGAAAAGCAAAAATTTGTGATTGACTTTTTAGTTGATAACTATACCATAAGTAATAGTTGGCAAGATAAATACCATATTGATATTCCCCAAGAAGAAGATGATTTGTCTAAAAATGTGTTTAAAGGAGTTTTAAGGCTAAAATTTCGTTTAGTGCAAAAGCTTATTGAAGATAATTTAGCCGCTTTAAAAAATTGTGAAATAGAGGATAAAATTTTTCAACTTCTGGATGTTCATGAGGCTTTAAAAAAAACAGAAATGACGATAGCCAAACAATTGGGCATTATTTTAACAAGGTAATGGGCTATTTTTTTAGAAAAATATGGATATTTTATTGTTATTTAGCTTATGGGATAAATACTTTTTAAAAAAAGAGGAATTTTTGTAAAAAAAAAGGAAAAGGAATAGATTGTTTTCAAATCCATTCCATGTATAAGCTAAATTATTTTCAATTGTTTTGTATATGAAGTATTTATCTTTGACTTCTTAATTAATTTAGATGGAATTTCTTCCACAAATCTACTTAATAAGGTACTTTGTTGTGTATTTCCCCACATCTTTCTTTGGGATGCATATGATATCATTATCTGATCTTTTGCTCGGGTTAAGGCTACATAAAATAATCTTCGTTCTTCTTCCTTATTATTATACTTAAGTGGTGTAATATTTTCTTCTGCTCCTACTATAAATACTATAGGAAATTCTATCCCTTTAGCAGCATGAAAAGTTAGTAAATGCACTTTCTCACTTTTTTTTTCTTGTGTATTATTTGTTTTGTGTAGTATAATATCATGTAGAAAACTTTTTTTACAGGTATATCTTTGTGCTATATCAAGTATATCTTTTTGTAAAAAAAAATCATTATCCTCTTTATATATTGGTGTAATATACATCTTAAAAATATCTTGAAGCATATTTTGTATGCTTGTGCATTTTTTATATGTATGGTAAAATTTATGCCATACTATATATTTTTTTTGATAGGTTATAGGCATTTCTTTACATAGATTTGCTGTAAACTGATGCTGATTGTCAATATATTTTTTAATACACCTTTGCGCTTCTAGTAATGAAAATTTGAGTATATCCACTAAAAATACTTGTAGAGAAAATGTATTATGTGGCATAACAAATATTTTGAAAATAGTAATCAGCACCTTGTGTATTTCACTTGTTGTATGTTTTTCATCATGAAAATGGATAGGAATATTTTCTTTTTGTAAGCTTTGAAATACCATTTTACCTACTTGTTTTGTTCTAAATAATATGGCAATGTCTGCATATGTATGCTGATGCTCATCATGTGTACCTAAAGCCAAGTTATCATCTTTACTCACCAATTGTTGTATTTTTTTTGCAACATGTTGAGCTTCTTGAAATGCATTTTTATGCTGGGTAAGCTGTATAGGTAATCCTTGTGCTTCATTTTTTTCCCACTGCATATCAATATAGTCTGTATTGTGTGCTATTACTTTACTGGCTGCTTGTACAATAGTATGGGTAGAACGGTAATTTTTTGTTAATATATACGTTTTTGGCTGTAGTTCTTTTTTTAGCTGAAAAAAATATTTTGCATCAGATCCCCTAAACTGATATATTGCTTGGTTAGGATCTCCAATACACAAAACATTTTTATCTTTTGATAGCATTTTTATCCATTGGTATTGCCAATAGTTGATATCTTGTAATTCATCTACAGCAAAATGGGTATATTTTTTTTGAAATTTTTTCCATAATTTATCGTCTTTTTGCCAGAGTTTAAGCATTTGATAAATAAGTGTTAATACATCTGTTGCCTTGTTTTTTGATAAATAGTCAAGATAAGGTTGAATATATTGCTCAAAATATTTTGGTTTTTTAAGTATATTTTTTTCAAAAAAATCAGTCAATATATTGCCTATATTTTGGTTTTGGTGGTGAAAAATTTGTTGTATAATAATTTTTCTTTCTTCTGGAGTATAAATTTGTTGTATCTTTTTTTCTTCTTGAAGTATGGTGTATGCTATGCTATGAAAGGTGCCTACTATAACATTTTTCTCTTTTTGTGGTATTTTTTGATTGATTCTTATCTTAATTTCTTCTACAGCCTTGTTGGTAAATGTTATGGCTAAAACTTTTGTACTTTCATTTTTTTGCATAGCATTGGCTATCCATGCTATTAATGTATGTGTTTTTCCTGTTCCTGGCCCTGCAGTAACTAGTAGTGCTCCTTGTGTATTTTGTATAATTTCTTGTTGCTTGGGATGTATAAAAAATTTTTCATTCGTCTTATTTATTTTTTGTTTTATGACCTGTTTAGTAGCTATTTTTTTTCTTTTTATGATGGGTAGATTTTGTTGAAATATGCTTAGCTGCCCATGGAGTTTTTCTATTTCTCCTGCCTGAAAAAATAATATTTTTCCATATACACCATCATAACCAGCTTGTATTATTGCTTTTTGTGCTCTTAATCGTTTTATAGCTTCTTTATATACTATGCCTAAATCTTTTTCTATATTTTCTAGGGGAACATTTTTGATAAAATTAAATTCATTGCCATATAAACCTATTATATGCTGATAAGCTTCTTCTACACCTTTAGTATTTATGCCTAAATTTTTTATTTCTCCTATTATTTCTGGTAAGGGCACAATATGTATAAATGATGTTGTTTGTTTTGGCAATTCATTTTCAGGCCTATCTGCTAGTAGTTCTACTCGGTGTAATACGCCTACAGTTAATGCTTTTTTGCATACCAAACATATATTTTTTTGTTCCTGTGTTTGGATAGGTATTGTACATACATTACAATTTCGATGTCCATCTAAGTGGTACTTTCCTTCTTCAGGAAAAAATTCTAAAGTGCCTAAAAAGCCTTTTTTTGTTTTTATAGCTTCAAACATGGCATTGTAGGTGAGATCAGTATTAAACATATTCGCCTCTCTTCCTAATTTTTGTGGTGAATGGGCATCTGAATTTGATATTAGTGTATAATTATCTAGTTCACTTACGCGCCAATTCATTTGTGGATCTGAAGAGAGACCTGTTTCTACAGCAAATATATGTGATGTAAGATCACGAAAACAGTCTTTTATGCTATTATATCCTGATTTTGACCCTAAAGTAGAAAACCAAGGTGTCCAGATATGAGCAGGTATTAGGTAAGCATAGTTAGAAGCTGTTTTTACAATTTCTAGTAAATCTCTTGCTGAAAGGCCTAATATAGGTCTACCATCAGATTTTAGATTGCCTATTTTTGAGAGCTGATAGTTTATTTTTTTTACTGTTTCTAAATCAGGGGCATAGAGTAAGTTATGGTTTTTTCTTACTTTTTCTCCGTATTTATAAATAGAACTTATTTCTGTGGTTAAACAGAATTTTACATCAATATGTTGGTATTTAAATAATGGAGGTGGAGGATTTTTCAATACATAAAATCCTGTATTATTATCAGGAATCAATTTATTTTCTAATTCTTTAAACCAAGCTGGATGAGTAAAATCTCCTGTACCTACCACTTGTATACCTTTAATATTGGCCCATTGGTAGAGTGATTCTAGGTTGAGATTTTTACTTGTTGCTCTTGAATAATGGGAGTGTACATGTAGGTCAGCAATATAAAACATAGATGAATGTATAGATTTTTTAGTATATTTTTTGTGCTTACATACGTTTTTTACGTATAAATTGGTTAAAATTTTCTAAACAAAAGAATGAGATTATTTATTAAATGAGCTGAATTAAAATTTTTCTGCAGCAGTAATCTTTGTATGTTACATATTATATGTAATAATAATGTTTTTTATTGCTATTTATTATTTCATTCATATATTATAATTTATTTTTTGTTGAATATACTATCTGTGAAACGCTATGCTATTTAAATGCAAAAATGTCAAATTATAATATATTTTAGTTAAATTACATGATGAAAATCTAAAATTTTTAAAAATATTCTTTTTTTGATGCAAAAAATTACTACTAAAACTGTTTTTTCTATTCTTTTGTTTTTTTTTCTTGTGATTACACTTAGTATGGGGAAAAAAAATATAGAACATACTCATCTTCCTGTTAATAATCAAAAATATAGTTTATGGAAGCTTCTTAAAGGAAAACCTGCTTCCAATCAATTATCTTTGGGTACTTTTGTCTGGCATTATGATAATGATGCTAGAAAACAACATGATCTATTTACCTATTTAATAAGTATATCTTACAAAGGTCTTTGTTGGAGTGCATTCCAAAATTGCTATCAAAAAACAAGTATGCTTTTTGGTATTTGTAGAGATTGGTTTGTACACAAAACCTCATCTTTTGAATATATTTTTGGATTCTATACAGGTTTAGTAACTGGTTATGGTGAAGAATTATGTTCTATTGCCTCATATACTCCTGCTGTACCTTTTCTATCTTTATGTATGCGTATTTTTTACAAAAATATAGGTATTGATACCTCTCTTAGCTTATATGTCTCTTTTGCCAACATTGTTGTAAAATTTTAATATTTTATGTTTTTTTTCAATTCATTATTTTCTTTTCGATCTGTTCTTAGATATCTATTACCATGTTTTTCTTTTGTCCTCCCACTTTTTGCCAATAATACCCATAAAATTGCTACACCTTTATGGTTAACTACACCTTTTATCTTGTTGCTGCTTATGATTGCTACCGGCCCTTTGCTATATGCTCATTTTTGGCATAAGCATTACCCCAAAGTAGCTATAATTTTAGGTTTATTTGTAGCAAGCTATTACATTTTTGTATTACATGCTTGGACTCCACCTATAGAAGCTTTAGCAGAATATATACAATTTATTGTGCTCATTGCTGCTTTATATATTATTTCTGGAGGTATTCTTTTACATGTTAATACAGTAGCTACGCCTAGAGTTAATATCATTCTTTTATTGATAGGTGCACTACTTTCTAATTTTATTGGTACTACAGGTGCTTCTATGCTTTTGATTAAGCCTTATATTCGTTTAAATAAAAAACATATAAAACCTTATCATATTGTATTTTTTATTTTTATGGTAAGTAATGTTGGTGGTGCTTTAACACCTATTGGTGATCCACCATTATTTTTAGGCTTTTTAAAAGGAGTACCCTTTTTTTGGACTTTAACACATAATTTTCTTCCTTGGTTGTTTACTTTGTCTGCTCTTGCTCTTGTATTTTATTTTTTTGACAAAAAAAATAAGGCTAAGCATGCTGCTATAGCTCAATCCTCTACTTCTTCTAGTACTAGTATTGTTATTAAGGGTAAAAGTAATTTTATTTTTTTGCTCATTGTTATTGTAGCTGTATTTTTAGATCCTAATATTTTTAGTCAAATACCTGCTATTCATTATCATGGACATCATTTTTCTTTTTTAAGAGAATGTATTTTATTATTTACTGCTTTTTTAGCTTATTTTTATGCTCAACCTGAAGTTTTAAAAGAGAATCAATTCAGTTTTGAGCCTATTAAAGAAGTAGTTTTTATTTTTATTGGAATTTTTTTCACTATGATTCCTGCTTTAGCACTTGTAAGTACTTTTGCTCAGTCTGATGCTGGAAAGTCATTAATCAACTTCCATACTTTGTATTGGGGTACTGGTATGCTTTCTGCTGTTTTAGATAATGCTCCTACTTATTTAAATTGTTTGGCTGCAAGCATGGCTACTGATGGTAGTTCTATTCATGATATGGTGGCAGTAAAAAATTATGCTCGTGGTATTTTTCCGCATGCTATACCTAATTTAGAAGCTATTTCTTTGGCTGCAGTATTCTTTGGTGCTATGACGTATATTGGCAATGGGCCTAATTTTATGGTCAAGGCTATTGCTGAGCAATCTGGTGTTGGTATGCCTTCTTTTTTTGGATATATTTTTCGTTATTCTTTGGTTGTTTTGTTGCCTATTCTGTTTTTGGTGTGGTTATTGTTTTTTTGTGTGTAGTTTTGGGGATTAGGGGGGGGCTTAATTATATAAAAAATATATTTTGGTATTTTTTTATATATTTGTGTAAAGGAATTATTGTAATTTTATATATGAAATGCTTGAATTAATATTATGTATCTAAACTTTGATTTTCTTTTTACTTTATTTTAACTTTTAATTTAGCTTCTTTAATCTTTCATACTATGTCTAAAAATCTAATAATTAAATATATAGCTATACCTTTATTTGCTTTGAGTATAGGTTGTAGAAATGTAAAAAATGTTTATGAGGTGACTAAGGAGAGTAATGTTAGTGTAGTAAATAAAAAAATTATATAAACTCTATCATATGGATTTGGATTGTATAAAGCAATAGATACAATACATCGAGATTTAAATGATTCTAATAGTCTTCTTAATTTTATTATTAGAAGATATAATAATCAACCAATTTTTTTTACAAATAGTCAAAAATTCTATTATTTCAATCAATTTATTAATGTAAATAGTAGAAGTACAATTAGCTTTTATTATGATGAAATATTTGGAAATATGAATGGAGAAGAAAGACAAAAGGGAAATCCAACAACATTATTATCAATACAAAAAAATGATAATGGATATCACTATAAATATGAACCTATAAATCCAACAACATTATTATCAATACAAAAAAATGATGATGGATATCAC